>CAYGLJ010000014.1:0-25701 GCA_964350865.1 uncultured Microbacteriaceae bacterium | reverse complement strand
GACAGTAAGGAGCAGGCCAGATGGCACGCGCAGTAGGAATTGACTTAGGAACCACTAACTCGGTGGTCTCCGCATTGGAGGGTGGCGAGCCCACCGTTATTGCTAACGCTGAGGGACTTCGCACGACTCCCTCCGTTGTGGCGTACACGAAAGACGGTGAAATTCTCGTCGGAGAGACCGCCAAGCGCCAGGCAGTGACCAACGTGGAGCGGACGATCTCGTCTGTGAAGCGTCACATGGGAACTGACTGGACCATGGAGGTTGACGACAAGAAGTACACACCTCAGGAAATTTCCGCACGTATTCTTGCGAAGCTGAAGCGTGATGCTGAGCAGTACCTTGGCGAATCGGTGACCGATGCAGTTATTACGGTCCCTGCGTACTTCAATGATGCTGAGCGCCAGGCCACTAAAGAGGCCGGTGAGATCGCCGGCCTGAACGTCCTGCGCATCATCAATGAGCCCACCGCCGCCGCCCTCGCTTACGGCCTCGACAAGGGCAAAGAAGACGAGCTCATTCTTGTATTCGACCTCGGTGGAGGAACCTTCGACGTGAGCTTGCTCGAGGTGGGTAAGGACGACGAGTTCTCGACCATTCAGGTCCGCGCCACCGCCGGTGACAACCGTCTCGGTGGAGACGACTGGGACGAGCGCATCGTGGACTACTTGGCCACAAGGTTCAAGGAGACCACCGGTGTTGACGTATCCAGCGACAAGATTGCAAAGCAGCGTCTTAAGGAGGCAGCTGAGCAGGCTAAGAAGGAACTCTCGACCTCATCGAGCACCCAGATTCAGCTCCCCTACCTGTCATTGACGGAGAGCGGTCCCGCCAACCTGGACGAGTCTTTGACCCGCGCCAAGTTCGAGGAGCTCACGAAGGACCTCTTGGAGCGAACCAAGCAGCCCTTCAACGACGTCATCAAAGAGGCGGGCGTCAAGCTCTCCGACATCTCTCATGTCGTATTGGTTGGTGGATCCACCAGAATGCCGGCTGTCACGGCCTTGGTGACTGAGCTCACCGGCGGCCAGGAGCCTAACAAGAGCGTCAACCCGGATGAGGTTGTGGCCGTTGGTGCGGCCCTGCAAGCCGGTGTCCTGATGGGTGAGCGCAAAGATGTTCTCCTCATTGACGTCACCCCCCTGAGCCTCGGAATCGAGACCAAGGGTGGCATCATGACCAAGCTCATCGAGCGCAACACCGCTATCCCAACAAAGCGAAGTGAAACCTTCACCACGGCGGATGACAATCAGCCCTCGGTGTCAATCCAGGTGTTCCAGGGTGAGCGCGAGTTCACTCGTGACAACAAACCACTGGGAACTTTCGAGCTCACCGGTATCGCACCGGCGCCTCGCGGAATCCCTCAGGTTGAGGTCACCTTCGACATCGATGCCAACGGAATTGTTCACGTGTCCGCGAAGGACAAGGGAACCGGCAAAGAGCAGTCGATGACCATCACCGGTGGATCGTCCTTGCCTAAGGAAGACATCGAGCGCATGGTTCGTGAGGCGGAAGAGCACGCTGCGGAAGACAAGAAGCGCCGCGAAGCAGCCGAAGAGCGCAACCAGGCCGAACAACTCGTTTACTCCGTGGAGAAAATCCTGAAGGAGAACGATGAGAAGCTCCCCGATGACGTCAAGTCCGAGGTGCAGGCAGATGTTGACGCTCTGAAGTCGGCGTTGGCAGGCGAGGACGATGACGCACTCAAGAAAGCTGTCGAGGCACTCGCTACGAGCCAGACGAAGCTCGGTGAAGCGCTCTACCAGGCTGAACCCGAGGCGAGTGCCGCTGAGGGTGAGCAGAGCGCTGATTCCAGCGACGACGAGGACATTGTCGACGCTGAGGTTGTGGACGACGACACCGACGACAAGAAGTAGGTCTCATGGCACCCGATAAAGAACCTCAGCCCGAGCAGGACGGGGAACCACAGGAGCCACTCTTCACGGACAAGCGTCGTATCGACCCCGAAACCGGAGAGGTCCGTCCCGAGGCAGCAGCTGCTGCCTCGGACGAGCTCTCCGAGGACGATATGGCCTTGCTCCAGGAAGCGGAGCGGGACTTGGTGGCGGAATACCGCGACCGAGCAGCACGCGCTGAAGCTGAGTTGCAGAACTTCCGGACCCGGGTCGAACGTGATCGTCAAGCAAATCGGGAAATCGTGATTGCCGAGGTCATTCGTTCCTTGCTTCCGGTGATGGATGATCTGGATCGCGCCGAAGCACACGGTGATTTAGCCGGGACGCCTTTGGAATTGGTCGCCCAGAAATTGCGCTCCAGTTTTGAGCGTTATGACGTGAAGCCAGTGGGTGAAGTCGGAGACGTGTTTGATCCCGCCGTCCACGAGGCAATGGTGCGTATTCCTGAGGCAGGAGCGAAGGGCGAAAGCGTTGCTGAAGTGATCGAGGGTGGATACACCCTCGGTGAGCGTTTGATTCGTGCCGCCAAGGTTGCCGTTAAGGTTCCAGCGGACGAGTAGGGGGTGAGGTAATGGCGAGCCAGGATTGGTTAGAGAAGGACTTCTATCAGGTACTCGGGGTGTCCAAAGATGCCCCTGTGTCGGAGATCAAGAAGACCTATCGTTCGCTCGCCCGACAATTCCACCCTGATTCAAATCCGGGCGATGCTTCCGCGGAGGCGCGCTTCAAAGAGATCTCTGAGGCCTACTCGGTCCTCTCTGATGATCAGCAGCGTGCTGAGTATGACCAGATTCGCGCCATGCAGGCGGGCCGGCCACGGTTCACCGCGGGTGGCGGAGCTGGCGGCTTCGATGATGTCTTCGGCGGAATGTTTGGGGGCGCTCCACGTGGTGCGCAGAGCGCCGATTTTGGCGATCTGTTTTCCGGTTTGTTCGGTGGAGGGCAAGGAGGGTTCTCGGGTTATCGCGAACCCACCAAGGGCCGCGACGTTATTTCCCGCGTGACACTGGATCTCCCCACCGCTCTCAAGGGAACAGAGATATCGCTGGAGGGTCCCGGTGGGAAGAAAATCACCGCACGCGTCCCAGCAGGGGTGAAAGATGGCCAGAAGATTCGTATCCGAGGCAAAGGGCACCCCAGCCCCGATGGCGGAAAGGCCGGTGATGTGATCATCACGGTCGGTGTTCCCAAGCACCAGATTTTTGGTCGGGAAGGCGACAACCTTCGTGTTGAGGTGCCTATTACGTTTGGCGAGGCAACGCTCGGGGCAACGATCGAAGTTCCCACTATTGAGGGCGAAATCGTGAAGGTCAAGGTGCCTGCGGGAACCCCCAGTGGCAAAGTCCTGAGGGTTAAGGGACATGGAGTTCGGGCGGGAGCAGCTCTCGGTGATCTCCTGGTGGAGTTGCAGGTGGCGGTCCCCGCCCACCTGTCCAAGGTCGCTCAGGGTCACCTCGAGAAACTGATGGCGGCGCTGCCCAAGGAGAACCCTCGAGAGGATCTTCTCAAGAGAGCGGGGGTGTAGACCATGGATATGGACGAGAGAACGCCCCTGTTTGCGATTACCGCTGCGGCGGAGCTCGCCGGCATGCACCCTCAAACATTGCGCCAGTACGACCGTTTGGGGTTGGTGAGCCCCACTCGAACTGCCGGACGCACCCGTCGCTACTCCATGAAAGACGTCGTGCAACTTCGAGAAATCGCTCGACTCAGTGCTGAGGGCCTCAACCTTGAGGGTATCCGGCGGATTCTGGAACTCGAGTCGCAGGTAGATGGTCTCCAACGCAGGGTCCGAGACTTAGAGGCAACACTGGCGGATGAGCTCCTGCAGAAGTCCGGCCGCCGCGTATTTGCCGCCGGAGCAGAAGGGGATGTTATTCCCTTGCGGCAGGGTGAGCGTGCGAAAAAACAGAATCAAATGGTCGTGTGGAATCCCTTTGCCTGGACCCCACCGCCCGCTAAGAAGCTTGAGAAGTAGAGGAGGGACACGATGCCAGAGCAACAACAATCGCCAAGCCAGGAAAGTGCCCTTGCGCAGTATGGGGTGAATCTCACGGAGATTGCTCGGGAAGGAAAACTGGACCCCGTCATCGGTCGGGATGCAGAAATTCGCCGAGTCTCCCAAGTATTGACCAGGCGCACGAAGAACAATCCGGTCCTCATCGGTGAACCTGGAGTGGGCAAGACCGCCGTGGTCGAGGGCTTGGCCCAGCGCATCGTGGCTGGAGATGTTGCTGACTCGCTCAAAGGCAAGCAGCTCATTTCCCTAGATCTGTCCGCCATCGTTGCGGGCGCAAAGTATCGGGGAGAGTTTGAAGAGCGACTCAAGGCGGTCCTGAAAGAAATCAACGATGCTGAAGGTGAGATCATCACCTTCGTCGATGAACTTCACACTCTGATGGGAGCCGGCGGCGGTGAAGGGTCAGTCGCTGCAGCCAACATGCTCAAGCCCATGCTCGCGCGCGGGGAACTTCGCCTGATTGGTGCCACGACCCTCAACGAGTACCGCGAATACATTGAGAAGGATGCAGCACTGGAGCGCCGCTTCCAGCAGGTCTTCGTCGGAGAACCCAGTGTCGAAGACACGGTGGCCATCCTTCGAGGGTTGAAAGAGCGCTACGAAGCCCATCACAAAGTTGTCATCGCCGATAGCGCACTGGTGGCCGCAGCAACGCTCTCCAATCGATACATCACCGCTCGTCAGCTGCCGGATAAAGCGATTGACCTCATCGATGAGGCAGCCAGCCGATTGAAGATGGAAATCGAATCATCCCCCGTGGAGATTGATGAGCTGCGTCGCACCGTGGATCGGATGCGCATTGAAGAGCTCGCCCTCAAGAAAGAAAAGGACGATGCATCCAAAGAGCGCCTGAAGAAGCTCCGAGAAGACCTCGACGCGAAGGGGGCAGAGCTCGACGCCCTCCAGGAGCGCTGGGCTGCTGAAAAAGCGTCGCTGCAGGACGTAGGAGAGCTGAAGACTCAGCTCAATGATGCTCGCATCGAGTTAGACCGAGCAATGCGGGAGGGTGATTATCAGGCTGCCTCCAAACTCAACTACGAGGTCATTCCCGGCATTGAGCAATCCATTGCGACAGCAGAAAGCGCGGAGCGCAGTGATGACCGCATGGTCAACGACCAAGTTACGGATGAGGACATTGCCTCGGTCGTGGCAGCGTGGACCGGTATTCCGGTCGACAAGTTGACCCAGGGAGAAACCGAGCGACTGCTCCACCTCGAAGCAGAACTAGCAAAGCGTTTGGTGGGCCAAAAGGATGCTGTCCGGGCCGTAAGTGAAGCAGTTCGGCGCACCCGCGCAGGCCTCAGCGACCCTGGTCGACCTACCGGATCCTTCATGTTCCTGGGGCCCACTGGAGTGGGAAAGACAGAGCTCGCCAAGGCGCTCGCGGATTATCTGTTCGATGACGAAAAAGCTTTGGTCCGCATCGACATGAGCGAGTACGGAGAGAAATTTTCCGTCTCACGCCTCATCGGCGCCCCTCCCGGATACGTCGGATATGAACAAGGTGGCCAGCTGACCGAGGCCGTTCGCCGTCGCCCCTATTCGGTGATTCTGCTCGATGAGGTGGAAAAGGCTCACCCCGAGGTTTTTGATCTGCTCCTGCAGGTTCTCGATGATGGTCGATTGACAGATGGTCAAGGTCGAACCGTTGACTTCCGCAACACGATCTTGATTTTGACCTCGAACCTTGGTTCCGCCTTCCTTATTGAGGAGGGCGTGCCGTGGGAGCAAAAGGTGGAAGCAGTTCAGCACGAGGTTCGTAAGGCTTTCAAACCGGAGTTCGTCAACCGCCTCGATGACATCGTCGTGTTCTCCACGTTGACGGCGGACGATTTGGGACAGATCGTGGAAATAACCGTGGATCGTCTGCAGAGTCGTCTCGCGGACCGACGGCTTGACCTCGCGGTCACTCCTGCTGCACGGTTGTGGCTCGCTGACAACGGGTATGACCCGGTGTATGGCGCGAGGCCACTGCGTCGCCTCATGCAAAAAGAAATCGATGACCGTTTGGCGAGGGCGCTGCTCTCCGGGGAAATCCACGATGGAGACACTGTCAAAGTGGATCTCGCGGCAGATGCATCGGCTCTCCAGGTTCAGCGCTTTTCGGTGGAATAGATTTCCACCGCCTGGTGTTTACTTCAGAGCGACCCTATGAAAGGACCAGCATGAGCCACGAGCACGAACCGCATGAGTTCACCGTGATGGACGTCTTGGAACAGCGCTGGAGTCCCCGAGCTTTCGACCGTGATGAAGTCCTTGATGAAAACCGACTGGGCCCGGCTTTTGAAGCAGCGAGGTGGTCGCCTTCGTCCGGTAACTCCCAACCATGGACATTCATGGTGGGTTTCCGTGGGGATGATGTTTTTCAGACCATTGTCGGGACTATGGCGTCAGGAAACCAGGTGTGGGCAGAGCATGCTGGCGCTGTTGTCGCCAACATTGCCTCCGTGGTTGATGCCGAGGGCAATCCTCAGTCTCATGCGGTGTATGACTTGGGGCAGGCAGTCGCTCACTTCACCGTTCAGGCCACGGCAGACGGGCTCATGGTTCACCAAATGGGTGGCTTTGACGCTCAAACTCTGGGACGTGAGCTTGGTCTTGATTCCTCGCAACGTGTGGTGACGCTCATGGCAGTCGGGTCGATTGGTGACCCAGCGGATTTGCCCGAAAAACTTCAGCAGAGGGAAGCTCAACCTCGGTCGCGTAAGTCGCTGTCTGAGATTGTGCGCGGAAGCGCCCACTACGCCTGAAGTTCAGCCTGAATCGTCTGGACGAAAGCCTCGATGTCGGCATCGGTGGTGTCGAAGGAACACATCCACCGGACCTCACCCGCGGCGCGATCCCAGTCATAGAATCGGAAGCTCTGCCGAATTCGGTCCGATACCGCCGGATCCAGAACGGCGAATATCGCGTTCGCGTCAGTAGGTGCACTGAACTCGAGACCGGATAGTTTCCCCGATGCAATGAGCCCCTCCAGAGTGTCCCGCAGACGTCTCGCCATCTTGTTGGCGTGGGTGGCTGAGGTGAGACCAAGATCGTTGTCGAAAAGCGCGAGGAGCTGGGCGCTGGTGAAGCGCATCTTGCTTGAGAGCTGCATGCTCATCTTTCGCAAATAGATCAAGCCGTCGACAGCGTCGGGATTGATGACGACAATGGCTTCAGCGCCCATCAGCCCGTTCTTTGTGCCACCAAGGCTGAGGACATCCACACCTACTTCGGTGGTGAAAGCTGCAAAGGGCAGGTCGAGGCTTGCAGCCGCGTTCCATACCCGCGCTCCATCCATGTGCAGGAGCATGCCGTGGTCGTGCGCGTAGTCGGCAATGGCCTTGACCTCAGCGGGTGTGTAGACGGTACCGAGCTCTGAGCTCTGGGTAATTGACACAACCGCGGGTTGTGCGCGGTGTTCATCCCCAAATCCGTGCGCTTCAGTAGCAATGTCATCGGGTGTGATTTTCCCCTGGTGGTGAGGGACGGTGAACAGTTTGAGACCAGACACTCTCTCGGGTGCTCCACCCTCATCGGTGTGGATGTGGGCCAGCGAGCTACAAATCACCGCGCCCCATCGGGGCATCATGGCTGTCAGGGCGAGGACGTTTGCTCCAGTCCCGTTGAAGACGGGGAACACCTCAGCCCGAGGACCGAAGTTCTCGCGAACGACCTCGGTCAGCCTTGCGGTGTACTGGTCCTCGCCGTAGGCAACCTGATGGCCTTCGTTGGCATCAGCAAGTGCAGCGAGAACCTCGGGGTGAACACCGGCATAGTTGTCGCTGGCAAAGCCTCGCCACTGGGGGTCATGAAGTCTCACGAGACCATCCTGACAGCTCTCCTAGCCCTCTGCGACGGGACCCGTGATGCCAGCAGTCGCCGCAATAGTGGGACCGAGCTTCTTTCCCAATGCCTCATAGAACATCGATAACGGGAACTCGTCATCGTGAACGTGGTCGGTGATTTCTGAGGGCGTCCCCTCGAGAGGGACGGTGCCGGAGAGAAAGTGTGAAGCGGGGTGAGGAGCCAATACTTCAGAGATCAACTCATGGGCTGCCAGCCAGTGCACAATCTTTGGCCGGTCAATGCTGCGCCAATAGAGCTCATTGATGCGGTCGGACAGCGCGACAACGACGTCGGGCATGGCATCCCAGTCGAGGGTGAGCTGAGTGTCCGTCCAATGCAGGACTCGGTGCTGGTGAAGCCACGCGAATAAGAGTTGACCGGCCACGCTGTCGTAGTTGCGCACTCGGGTTCCCGTCAGGGGGAAGCGGAAAATCCGATCAAACACCACCGCATACAGAACGAGCTGAGCATGCTGTCGAGTCACGGAATCGGTTTTTTTCGCACGAAGCAACGACACTGCTTCGCGGAATGCCGTCAGGTCACACCGCAGCTCCTCCAATCCGTAGAGATAGAAGGGCATTCTTTGTTTGATCATGAAGGGGTCGAAGGGAAGGTCCCCTCGCATGTGGGTGCGATCGTGGATGAGGTCCCACATGACGAAAGTCCTCTCGCTCAGCGAGTGGTCCTCGAGGAGCGCCTGAGCGTCAGAGGGCAATTCCAATTTGGTGATCTCCACGGCGTGACGGACCACGGAGCGGAACCGCGCTGCCTCCCGGTCGGCAAAAATTCCACCCCAGGTAAAGGCTGGCAAAGTGGCCGGGGTTCCCTCGGGAGATCCAGGAGGGACGCGGGGTGTGACCGCAACAGACTCAGGAAAGAGCACCGCAGAATTGGTGTTATACCCGGGGGTGTAGTCCAGGAATCGAAGGGGGACAAAAAGCGCGTTGCTGTAAGCACCTGATTCTAAGGAGGCAACAAAGTCAGGCCAGATTGTCTCGCACAGAACAGCTTCGAAATAGCGGTTCGTGGAACCGTTTTGGGTATACATGGGGAAGACCACTAGGTGCGCTGTTCCATCCACTCGAGTGCGCTCAGGGTGGAAGAGCGATAGCGACTCGTAGAAATCGGGGACGTCAAAGCCTGCCCTCTCCCATGCCCGGCAGTCAGCGATCACTGCTGTGAGGTAGGCCTCATCATGGGGGAAGTAGGGGGTGAGGTCTGTGATTCCCTCGATGAGGGCGCTGAGAGCGGTCCGAGCCCGTGAGTGGTTCTTGGCAGCGGTGATGCTTCCGTCTGAGCTCTGGAATCCTTGCAGGGTGACACAGGCCTCTTTGATCTGGTGCCACGACGAGTGCTGGACAAGGTCCTTCCCGCCTGTTGTGGCGCGCTCCATCACCATCGACATAACGACCTCCTCCACTGTTGAGGTCAGTGTAAAGCGGGGGTTTGGTGCGCATGGGTGATTTGTGCGCCATCCTGGTGCGTCTTTCTGGGACGTAGCGCAACTTTTTTGCGTGGAGTCGGACTCGTGAGGAATAGGCCAGACTATTCACTCGTGAGTGATGTTTTCGTCGGGTTCGCGATTGTGACTCTGGTCGTTGCGACCGGTTATCTGACCGGTCGCAGCAAAATTCTGGGACCCACAGCACTCGACGTACTCTCCAAGGCGGCCTTTTTTGTGTTCTCCCCCGCTCTACTTTTCATTGTGTTGGGTGACGCGGACATCCGCGTGTTGTTTTCGGCTCTTCTCCCAGTGTCAGCACTGGCCGCGACTGTGGCTCTTGTGTTGTACGTGGTTGTCGCACGGTTGTCGCGAGTGCGAGGTGCTGGCAGGCTCACCGTCGGGGGTCTTGCCGCCTCCTACGTCAACTCCAACAACATTGGCTTGCCCTTAGCCGCCTACATTTTGGGCGACCCAGCGCTTGCCGCCCCTGTCCTGTTGTTTCAGTTGATTGTTATGTCGCCTATTGCCCTGACCATCCTCGACGTGAGCCATCAGGGTTCTCTCTCCGTCCGTCGGATTCTTTCGGGTCCTGTCCGTAATCCTTTGATCATTGGCTCCATGCTGGGCGTCCTTGTTTCGTGGTCCGAGATCACGCTCCCCGACATCGTTCATGAACCTCTTGAACTGCTCGGGCAAGCAGCGGTGCCGACCTTGCTCTTTGCGCTGGGTCTCTCCTTGGCTTCCCAACGTCTGTGGGAAGCTCGGGAATATCGGGTGGAAATCGCGGTGGCAGCCATCATCAAGCTGACGGTAATGCCCCTCATTGCCTGGTTGTTGGGGGTATTTGTCTTCGCTTTGGAGCCCCACGCGCTCTTTACTGTCGTCATTCTTGCGGCATTGCCTAGCGCGCAGAATGTCTTCAACTATTCCCAGCGTTACGGTGTTGCCACACCGTTGGCTCGTGATTCCGTTGTTCTCACGACACTGGTCTCACTGCCCATTTTGATGGGCTTGGCCTTCCTGTTGGCTCCGGTCTAGAAGACCATCGGGCGATCGAAGTCGTCCTCTGCTCCCACCTCAACCACCACGGGCACATGATCACTCGGGCCATCGCCCTGTCGTTGGTCGCGTTCAATGGAGGCGTGAGTGACCTGCGAGGCAAAGCTTTCTGAGCCAAAAATGAAGTCAATCCGCATGCCGTGATCTTTGGGGAACTTGCCTTGCTTGTAATCCCAGTAGGTATAGCCAGTAGGAACGAGTGGGCGAACCGTGTCGTGCAGGCCGGCGCGCTGCAGGAAAGCATGGAGCGCAGTGCGTTCACGCTCCGATGTGTGCGTAGTTCCGGGCGCGAGGAACGCCGGGTCTCCCACGTCAGAATCCAGGGGAGCAACATTGAAGTCACCGCCGATGGCGACTGGGAGAGCACCCGGTTGTTCTTGATACGACCGATAGTGCTCGCCTAGTGCCTCCAACCAGCGGATCTTGTAGTCCAGGTGAGGGTCGTCGAGGGCGCGACCGTTGGGAACGTAGACCGAGCACAGTCGCACACCATCGACCGAAGCGGAGATTGCTCGAGCTTCGGTCGCAGGATCTTCCGCAGGATTCTTCGTGAATCCCGGCATTCCGGGAAACCCTTGCTCGATGTCATGCAGTGGAAGCCGGGACGCTATCCCGACACCATTCCATTGATTAAGACCGAAGTGGGCAACCTCATATCCCGCCCTCTCGAAGTCCTCGAGAGGGAACTGGTCGTCGCGGCATTTTGTTTCTTGCATCAACACGACGTCGATGTCAGCGTTGTGGAGAAAATCGATGACAAAGGCTTTCCTGGTCCGAATGGAGTTGACGTTCCACGTCGCGATTCTCATGGGGCAAGCCTAAAGCGCGGAGCTAGACTGGTGCTGTGGCCAGCGCGAGAGAACAGCTCATTAGGTTCATCTCCGAAGAAGCTGTTCATCACGGAGATTTCACTCTCACCAGTGGCCAAAAGGCCTCTTTTTACATAGACCTTCGTCAAGTAAGCCTCGATCATCGGGTCGCTCCGCTAATTGGCGAAGTGATGCTTCCTTTGCTGGAAGAGTTTGAACCCATCGACGCCATTGGAGGACTCACGATGGGCGCGGACCCCATCGCCTCCGCGATTATGCATCGAGGCGTCCTCGTGGGAAAGACCTATGACGCGCTCGTGGTGCGCAAAGAGCCCAAGGATCATGGTCGAGGTCGCCAGATTGAGGGGCCTGACGTCCGAGGAAAGCGCATTGTGGTGGTGGAGGACACCTCCACTACGGGTGGATCTCCTTTGACGGCAGCTCGTGCCATCGAAAAAGCCGGGGGCGAAGTTGTCGCTGTGTGCGTGGTGGTAGACCGCAACACTGGAGCAGATCGAGTGATCGAAGAAGCAGGATATCCCTACCGAGCAGCTGTGGGACTCGGTGACCTGGGTTTGTGAATGACTGATCAGATAGAGCCCGAGAGTGCACCACCGAAACCCCGCCTGACGGATACACCTCGCGGTCAAACAATCTTCGTCAGTCTCTGGGTAATCGGGACCCTCGTCACTCTGGGGCTGTGGGTACTGGCCTTTCTCTGGGGTCAGAGCGTGGGAGCACCGGAGGAAGAAGTCGTCACCGAAGTCGCAGACATCGCCCCGCCCGAGGTGGAATTCCCTGAGCTGGGCCCTCCCAGCCTGGCGCCGGGTTCATGGAAGTGGAGCGACCTTCGTGGCGGGGAATGTCTTGCCCAGTTCTCTGATGCCTTTGCGGAGGAATTTCAGGTGGTCGGATGCAGCTCTCCGCACACCGCTCAGCTGCTGCACGCAGAACTACTTTCGTTGGACCCCGAGGAGCCTTACCCCGGGGATGCCGCAGTTATTGCAGCAGCCCGAGAAGCCTGTGATGTTCGCGACCTGGTCAACATTGAGGTGGCCCAGAATTACACAGATCTAAGGACCGCCTACGCCTACCCGGTGAGCAGCGCCCAGTGGGAGGCCGGAGAGAGAGGGGTCTACTGCTTTGTTTATTCGGAGAGCGGAGAGACCTTCACGACGTCACTGCGCTAGGACAGGTAAGAGGCAAGCCTTTTTTCCATGATCTCCAGAGCTTCCGGATTGGAATCCATCACCACAAACTTTCTCTCCAGTTCGCCGGCTGCTTGGCCGGTGGTGCCACTACCCGCGAAGGGGTCCAGCACCCAGTCTCCCGGCCTGGACGATGCACGGATGATGCGCTTGAGAATGCCTATTGGTTTCTGTGTGGCGTAGCCGGTCTTCTCTTTTCCGGTCGGCGAGACAATTGTGTGCCACCAGACATCGGTAGGCAGTTTGCCCCGAGCGGCTTTCTCTGCGCTCACGAGTCCGGGGGCCATATAGGGCTCCCGGTCGATCTCGTCGCTATTGAAAATGTACGAGGTGGGGTCTTTGACGTACACCAGGATGGTGTCGTGTTTTGTGGGCCAGCGAGTTTTTGACTTAGCGCCATAGTCATAGGCCCAGATGATTTCGTTGAGGAAATGGTCGCGCCCAAAAATCTGGTCGAGCGCAACTTTCGCGTAGTGCACCTCACGCCAATCCAGGTGCACGTAGAGCGTGCCCTCTGCTGAGAGCAATCGCCAGGCCTCGATCAATCTCGGTCCCAGGAATGCCCAGTAATCGGAGAAGGAGTCGTCGTAACTGGTGATGGATTCCAGAGTGAAATCGTAGGTGCGCCCGCCAAAACCTTGACGGGAAGAGTCTGATGATGCCACCACGGAGGAGGTGGTGCGTTGTTGGGTTCGACCGGTGTTGAACGGTGGGTCCATGTAGATGAGGGTGAAAGCACTATCAGGCAGAGACCTCATGAGTTCCAGATTGTCGCCGGCAAACAGTCGTGAGGGGCCCTCGGAACGAAAGGCGGAAGGAGGCACAGGGGACAGGTTATCGAAAGGGTGCCTAGGCTGGGTGAGTGCTTGAAGACAACCCCCATCCCGAAGCCACGACTTGGGGAGTAGGCCCGTGGCAAGGAGAGTGGCCTACGGGTGATCACTATGACTCCGAGTTATTGGAGAAGGGTGATTCACGCAACGTGGTCGACAAATACCGATACTGGTCAATGGACGCGATTATCGAGGATTTGAACACACAACGGCACCCCTTTCACGTGGCGATTGAGAACTGGCAGCACGATCTCAATATCGGCTCTATTGTGCGTAGCGCCAATGCTTTTGTTGCTGACACCGTGCATATTGTCGGCCGGAAGCGCTGGAATCGGCGAGGAGCGATGGTGACCGACCGATACCAACGGGTCATGCACCATCCCACGATTGCGGACCTGGTGGAATATGCCACGGCCCATCAACTCCCGATCGTTGCCGTTGACAACGTCGAGGGTTCACGGCCTATTGAGACGACTCCGCTCCCGCGGGAGTGCATCATCCTCTTCGGTCAGGAGGGGCCTGGGCTCTCGCCCGAAGCATTAGCAGCAGCAGATATGGCAGTGGAGATCACCCAGTACGGGTCCACCCGCTCACTCAATGCCAGCGCAGCGGCCGCCATCATCATGCACCGATGGGTGATGACACACGCCGAGTTACCGGAGAGCTGACTCTCTTGGGAGTGTGGAGCTCTCCAGCCGCACGAGCAATTGGGTGAGACCATTTGCCGTTCGCACCAGACTCCACTTATCCGGGGCATACAGATCTAGATGGGCTGTCCCTAGTCCTGCCCGACCACCGTGCTTGGGCTCCCCATTGTTGTGAATCGTGACCATGAGAGCTCCCGATTCGGGAGTGAAGCCGATGCGAATCCAGTCCGCCTTACCGTGTCGGACCGCGTTGTTGACAGCATCCACGATGATGGTGTGTACCGCCGAGATGTATGTGTCCTCCACAAGGGAGAGGGGCTGGTCGAATGCAATATCGACAAGAGCTCTCCAATTCTCAACAAACTTCTCCAGGTCGACCCGGGAATCGGCTGTCAGAGGCGTCACCTCGTTTGTTGCTTGGAGAATATCTCGAAGGGACTGTATCTCGAGAGCTGCCGAGCGAGAATCTCCGCGAGCGATGTGATCGTGAATCTTCATAGTTGCCGCAAGGAAATTCCCTCTGACGTCGCCATGCAGGCGGTTGGCAATTTTGTGAGATAGAACCTTGAATTGGCTCTCCACATGCAGTTTTTCCAACGTGGTGGTATCCAGTGACCTCTTCAAACCGGAGAGAATACGCTCGCGAGCGCTCGCCACTGTCGAGGGCAGGGCGGTGGATAGTGCCACAAAGACGGACAGCCCATGGACGCTAACCACCCGCCACGGGTATTCCGTCCCCATTCCCCACGCGTCTGCCACGAGAAGAAGCAGCGATGACGAAAACATCAGGAACAAGGAGATAACGGCAAACGCCGGAAGGGCATATTTCTGAAGGGAAGGCAAGAGCCAGTTTCCGAGTGCCCCGAGCGCAAGAGCCCCTGCTGTCCAAAGACCCACCAGGGCAGTACCAACAGCGAGCCCGAAAACTCTCTCGTACAAAAGGATGAATAGGAAGGCGCCCACGAGAACCAGGTACAGCAGGCGGAAAGGTCGAGAACTTGCCCAGAGCTCCAGTAGCTCCCGGAATCGAATTTTCGGCGCATCCGAGGGAGCTGCGTTCCACAGGTCTTGACTGATTTTCTGCCAGGTCGAGTCGGAAAGATGCCTGAGGTCCTCCAAAGCGGGTATGGCTTGGGATGTTGATGTTAGGGACTTTTCCAGCTGATCGAGAGCGTCGACCGTTGCGTCGTGGGATTCCTTCAATCGCTTGCCTACTCGAGCAACGAGTGCCTCCTGCATGGACATAACGGCGGCTCGGTGGGCGGAGAGTTGTTCTTCACCGTGTAGGAGGACCTCGAGCACCCGGGCGCGCGCTACCGCGAACCTATCGATTGCGTCCATCGCATACGCTGCCACTGCAAATCCCACAATCGCCATCAGGGCTGAGAAGACGATGCGCTGCTGCGTTGGAACGGCGTTGTCCAGATCGGCCAGAGTAAGCCCGGCGACAAGAATCACTGCCCTGGTTGCACCGGCTACACCCCACACGCTCACAACAGCCCACCATGTCGCGGGACGTGTGGCTCGGTTGCGCAAAATGGTGAGGTGCGCCAAGAGAAACACAAGCCCTAAGCCGAGATGCCCGAAAGAAGCAATCACCACAACACTCAGGGCGTTATTCCAAGATGCATAGGTGACTTCTTCGTTGAAGAGGAATCCGAAAATCCAGAACGGTGACGCCAGCAGGTAGCCAGTGAGTGAGATTGCCCAGCGACCCCGGATCCGAGCTGATGCCTCACTCCAGGACATCTTCACTACTTCGCTCCGATCATGTCGAAATACGACTGCAACAGCGCTGCGCGCGAGTTCACCCCGGAGTTCTGGGCAATGCCCAAACGTTTCAGCATGCGGTTGATGGTCTTGGAGACAGAGTCTTCGGTAACCGAGAGTTCCTGAGCGATAGCAGTGTTGGAGAGGCCCTTCGCGACAAGACGCAGAACTGATATCTGGCCTGACGTGAGGTTGATTGCGGGGAGTTCTCCTCGTTCTGCTTTGGCTGCTTTGTCGATAGAGGACACGATCGCGTTGGCAAGCTCGGAGGTTGAGGCTACCTGTTGCTTGATGAGGTACACCAGGCCAGGAGGTGCGCTCACGAGGCTTTCGGAGTGAAGTCTGGGGTCACCGTAGGCGCTCAGGAGAACAATCCCCAGTCGCGGGAAGCTCGCACGGAGACTCTCGGCGATGTCGAGGCCCGTGGGGCCGGGGCCAAAATCAAGGTCCGTGACGAGAGCATCCGGCGTGTGTTCTTTCACCAACGCAACCGCCTCAGCAGCGGTCTTGCCCCGACCCACGATCTTCATGCCGTGGGACAGCAGTGAGTCGGATACTCCCTGGAGGGTCAAACTATGGTCATCGGCAACGACCACATTCAGAGCATTCACGTCTCTGAGTATGTCCCATTTTGGTCTCTGTGAAGAAGTGGGAGGGGCCAGAGTGTGGGGTAATCGGTAGACTTGGCAAGTTGTTCAGGCCTTAGCAAAGGAACCCTATGCCTGCCGTAGTGATTGTGGGAGCCCAATGGGGCGATGAGGGCAAAGGTAAAGCCACCGACCTCATCGCGGACCGCATTGACTATGTCGTGAAGTTCAACGGAGGCAACAACGCCGGCCACACAGTCGTTATTGGCGACGAAAAGTATGCACTCCATCTTCTGCCCTCGGGAATTCTGACTCCTGGTGTGATTCCGGTCATTTCCAATGGTGTGGTCATCGACCCAGAGGTGTTGATTGAGGAACTTGACGCGCTCAGTGCACGAGGCATCGACGTTTCGAAGTTGGTCATTAGTTCACACGCGCACATCATCACCCAGTACCACCGAACGCTTGACAAGGTGACTGAGCGATTCCTTGGGAAACGACAAATCGGCACCACTGGCCGTGGAATTGGCCCCACCTATGCGGACAAGATCAATCGCGTCGGGATCCGAGTTCAGGACATCTTTGACGAGGGCATTCTTCGCCAGAAGGTCGAGGGCGCGCTCGATCAGAAGAACCACTTATTGGTGAAGATCTACAACCGTCGCGCGATTGAGGTCGACGAAGTGGTGAGCGATTTGCTCTCCTATGCGGAACGTCTGCGTCCGATGGTCCAAGACACGGCGCTACTTCTGCACACTGCCCTGGAAGAGGGAAAGACAGTTCTCTTTGAGGGTGGCCAGGCAACCATGTTGGATGTTGACCACGGAACCTATCCGTTCGTCACGTCGTCCAATGCCACTGCGGGTGGTGCGGCAACGGGAGCCGGTATCGCACCGTGGCGTTTGGCCACAGTGATTGGGATTGTGAAGGCATACACGACCCGCGTTGGCTCGGGTCCTTTCCCCACCGAGCTTGACGATCAGTTCGGAGAGTTCCTGCGAGAGAACGGCCACGAGTTTGGCACCACAACGGGACGCCCTCGTCGGTGTGGGTGGTATGACGCGCCCATTGCCCGATACAGCGCGAGGATCAATGGTGTGACTGACTTTGTGTTGACCAAGCTCGATGTCCTCACCGGACTCGAGAAAATTCCGGTGTGTGTCGCCTATGAGGTCGATGGCGAGCGTGTCGAAGAAATTCCGTGGTCGCAGTCTGATTTCCACCACGCTAAGCCGATCTACGAATACTTTCCCGGCTGGAGCGAGGATATTTCTGGTGCTCGAGAATTTGACGACCTCCCCCAGAACGCGCGCGACTATGTTCTCGCCGTCGAGGGCCTGAGCGGGGCGCGCATTTCCGCTATTGGTGTGGGTCCGGCACGGGACGCGATTATCACCCGGCATCCTCTCTTGGACTAGCACCGCGCTTGCTGGCTCGGTAGGGTCGCTCTATGGATTCGATTCCCCCTGAGCTTCATCAGCTCCGCAAGAGCATCGACAACATCGATGCGGCGCTCATTCATTTGCTAGCGGAGCGTTTTCGCACAACACAGCAGGTGGGGAAACTGAAGGCAGATCTCTCAATGCCTCCCTCGGATCCTTCTCGCGAAGCTGCGCAGATTGAGCGTCTGAGGAGTCTCGCGAAAGATGCTGATTTGGATCCAGAATTCGCCGAAAAGTTCCTAGGGTTCATCCTGGCTGAGGTGATTCAGCATCACCAGGAATTAGCTGCTGGCGAGGGGTAATTCGCGATAAAGGTTGCCGGCGACCTCGATGAGGCGCTCGATAAGAGCGTCGTCTCTTTCCACCACCACGAACTTGGGTCCAGGCCAACCGGGCACCATCTCGCCATTCTTCTTCTCGCGCAACATCCAGCCAAAAACGCAGGCGCTGGCTCCGGTCACATAGAGCTGCCACTGAACCTGCCGGTGGTAGTTGCCGGGAACGTAACGCCATTCACCCCAATCGCGCCCGGTGGTTTTGACCTCTGCAATGAGGTCGTGACCCGGTGAGAGCCCGTCGGGGGTAGCCATTTGCCAGCGCAAGTCTTCAGCGTCTTTGGCGATAAGCCAATCGTTAGGCTCCAGCTCGAACTGGGTGGCGAGCTTCTCGATGAGGAATGCTTCCTGTTCACGACCAAAGCGCATGTAGTCGTTGTCGGGGATAGGGGTGGGGTTGCGTATCTGCGCCACCACTTCTCGGAATCCGTCAGGGGTGACTGCCTTTGATACCGCGGTGGCTGTGACTCCGCTGGCGCGAACAGCGAGCCAGGCATCGTAATCGGAGGAGGAGACAAGGAAGCGTGAGGAGTCAATCATGAGTTATTCCACCGTAGTGGGGTCCTGGGACACTCCAGTGCGGGGTGGGAGTCAGCGCTGATATCCCACCACGGGTCCGAGGACATTCGGAAGAGTCCCTCGATGCAGAGCATCAAGTTCTTCGGAATCGAAACTGAAGTGGTCGGCGATGTCGAGGCCTCGAAGTGACACATCCGTGACACCAACCCTGGCCACGGGAACTCCTCGTCCTTCGCACAATCCGCGGAACTTGACGTCGTCTTCACGAGCAACGCTCACGACCATACGTGCTACTGATTCTGAGAACAACGCTTCGGTGATGTCCAGGTCACCATCTTCCATAACTTCGGACAGCCACACTCTGGCGCCCACACCTCGACGCAACACACCTTCCACCAAGGTCTGGATCAGCCCCCCTGTAGAGACGTCGTGAGCGCTGGTGACAAGCCCATCTTTTGCGGCCACCACCATCAGGCCGGCCAGAGCTTTCTCAGCCGCAAGGTCAGGAGCCGGGGGCATTCCGCCGAGGTGGTCATGAATCACACCAGCCCACGCTGACCCGTCAAGCTCTGCACGGGTGGAGCCCAGCAGGTAGAGATTTTCTCCGTCATCCTGCCAGCCACTGGGCAATCGGCGCTCAACAGTGTCGATGACGCCCATCACGGCAACCACAGGAGTCGGGTGAATGGGGGTAGTTCCGGTTTGGTTGTAGAGACTGACGTTTCCGCCGGTGACTGGGACCCCGAGCTCCATGCAGGCATCAGCCAAGCCGCGGACGGCTTCAGCAAATTGCCACATCACCTCAGGATCTTCTGGACTTCCAAAGTTCAGACAATCACTGACGGCACGAGGGTCAGCCCCAGTGGCGGCGACATTGCGATACGCCTCCGAGAGAGCCAACTGCGCTCCGGTGTAGGGGTCGAGGTAGCTGTATCGCCCATTGGCGTCGGTCGCGAGAGCAACCCCGAGGCCTGATTCTTCGTCGACCCGAATCATTCCCGCATCGTCGGGAAAGGCCAACGCAGTGTTTCCCATGACATAGCGGTCGTATTGGTTGGTAATCCACTCGGGGTTCGCCAGGTTGGGTGACGAGAGAACCCTGGCGACCTGGTCTCTCAGTTCTTCAGGGGTTTGGGCTCGTGGCTTTCCCGAGACTGTGTCAGCCTGGACCTTGTCCAGCCATGCGGGTCGGTGGTAGGGGCGCTCATAGACGGGTGAATCAATGGCCACCGTCTTGGGGTCAACATCGACGATGGTTTCGCCCTGCCAGTGGATGATGAGTCGACCGGTGTCGGTGACCTCTCCCAACACACTCGTCTCGACCTCCCATTTGGCGGTGATCGCGAGGAAGTCGTCGAGTTTCTCGGGGCGAACAATCGCCATCATGCGCTCTTGGCTCTCCGACATCAGAATCTCTTCCGCGGTGAGGGTGTCATCGCGCAAGAGGACGTGGTCGAGAGTGACCTCCATGCCGCTATCGCCGTTCGCGGCGAGCTCCGATGTGGCACAACTAATCCCGGCAGCACCCAAGTCTTGAATACCTTCGACGACACCTTCGTGGAAGAGCTCTAAGCAACACTCGATGAGCACCTTCTCCGCGAACGGGTCACCGACCTGAACCGCCGGGCGTTTGGTGGGGCCACCCTCGTCGAAGGTCTCGCTGGCGAGAATGGAAGCTCCACCAATTCCATCTCCTCCGGTGCGAGCCCCAAACAAGACGACTTTGTTGCCGGCGCCTTTGGCGTTGGCGAGGTGGAGGTCTTCGTGTCGCAGAACTCCCACCGCCAACGCGTTCACCAGGGGGTTGTTTTGATAAATCGGGTCAAACCAGGTTTCACCGCCGATGTTGGGCAGGCCCAGGCAGTTGCCGTAGAAGCTGATGCCGCTCACCACACCTGGTGCAACTCGTTGAGTATCGGGGTGATCTAGAGCTCCAAAGCGCAGGGCATCCATGACCGCAACGGGCCTGGCCCCCATGGAAATAATGTCGCGAACGATTCCGCCAACCCCTGTTGCGGCTCCCTGAAAAGGTTCGATGTAGCTCGGGTGGTTGTGGCTCTCGATCTTGAAGGTGACGGCCCAGCCTTCCCCAATGTCCACAACCCCAGCGTTTTCCCCCATGCCGACCATGAGGTGGGTGCGCATGTCGTCGGTCACTTTCTGACCAAACTGGCGAAGGTGAACTTTCGAAGACTTGTAGGAACAATGCTCGCTCCACATCACCGAGTACATCGCCAGTTCGCCTGACGTGGGTCTCCGGCCTAAGAGCCGGCGAATTTCCTCGTACTCATCCTTTTTCAGCCCGAGCGCCTCAAAGGGTTGCTCTTTCTCCGGGGTGCTCTGCGCATGGGATACAGAATCAACGCTCATCACTCACCACCCCACTCGGTCGGGGAGCCCAACGCCAGCAAAACACTGATGACGAGTGCCATCCCCACCACGATGATCACAAAGGACCAGACAGGGTGACGGAGGCCGAGACGAACTAAACGGTCAATCCAGTGATGGTCACGGGGATCACCAGAGTCCTCCAGGCGCCACTCACCCTCGAGTTTGTTCTTTTTCTCCAGCCATCGATCAAAGGGCCAGGTGACCCACGGTGGGATTGCCGAGAGGATTGCCAACACGATCGTTCCCAAGCCCCAGCGCAAGTTGATGCCGATGATGACCGCGGTCACGCAATAAGCCAGGAAGATGATTCCGTGGCTGAGCCCTGCCACAAAAAACAGCGGGCCATCATAGGCAAACCCGTACCGGGCCACCATCGCAATGATGAGGAGCGTCCAGGTCGTCATTTCGGCGAGTGCCATGACCCGATAGAGAGAACCTGGCGTCCTGGTCACGCGTTCACAACCTGAGTCAGAACGGACTGGAACATTGCGAGACCATCGGTTCCAGACTTCATCGCCACATCAGTGTCGGGTCCAAAGCCGGCCTCCACGGCGTGCTCGGGGTGAGGCATGAGGCCCACGATGCGCCCGGTGTCGTTGCGCAGACCTGCGATGTCGTGGGCAGAACCATTGGGGTTCACCTCCAGGTAGCGGAAGGCCACAAGGTTCTCGCCTTCAATCCGCTTGAGGGATTCATCGTCTGCAATAAACCCACCCTCACCGTTTTTGAGTGGAATCACGATTTCTTGATGGAGTTCGTACCCGCTGGTCCACGCGGTGTCATTGTTCTCGACGCGCAATTTCTGATCCCGACAAATGAAGTCCCCATGATCGTTGCGAACGAGCCCACCGGGGAGGAGCCCTGCTTCGACCAGAATCTGGAAGCCGTTACAAATACCCAGAATCGGGAGACCTTTCTTGGCTTCGCTCACGACCTCCGACATGATCGGCGAGTGCGCGGCAATCGCCCCACAGCGGAGGTAGTCCCCGTAGCTAAAGCCACCCGGAAGGATGAGGGCATCAACACCCTCGAGGTCGTGCGTGCCATGCCACAGAGCAACAGGGGTTCCGCCAGCGAGACGGACTGCGCGGAGCGCGTCGCGATCATCGAGTGATCCAGGAAAAGTGACGACCCCGACTCTCATGCCGGGGAGTCCTCCACCCGAACGTCCAGAACATCTTCAATCACGCCATTTGAGAGCAAGTCATTTGCCATCCTCTGGGCGTCAGCCAAGTGTGACTCTGTCGCTGGGCCATCGATGTGAAGCTCGAAGCGCTTGCCAATGCGCACTTCGTGGAAACCTTCAATACCGCTTCGATGGAAAGCTCCCAGCACGGCTTTCCCTGCTGGATCGAGAAGCTCGCGCTTGGGCATGACTTCTACGACGATGATGGCCACTAATCACGCTCCGAAAACTTGGCTCCGCAGTACACAGCGCCTCCAGTCTATCGAGCGCCCAACTCCTCCAGTGCGCCACGCTCGAGAGCGTCCGCTACCGCGAAACGAGCCCAGTCCCGATACCCGTCTTCGCTCGGATGGAAGCCATCTATCGCGAAAAAAGTGTCGTGATACCCCGGTGGTGGTGGCGACATCATCGCAAAGGGGAACGACTCAATCATGGGACGAATCGAGCGCTCAATTGCCTGAGCGTGCGCATAGATGATGGAACGCAGGGGCTGAGGCAATGTGGGAAACAGATAAAACGCCGGAAGTGCAGAGAAGATCAGTACAGCGTCAGGGTGTCCGTCATGAAGTGCCCTCAGTAAGCGCTCAAAGCGAGCGACGGTAGCCCCTAAGGGTTTGAGGTCCTTGGCGTCGTTCGCTCCGAGAGAGACAATCACCACATCGGCGGGCGATGCCATAGCCGGGGCGAGGAACCGACCAAGGATGTCCTTCGAGGTTGCGCCACTCTCTCCCACAGATCTCCAGGACACACCTCGTTGGGTCGTCTCGTGAAGGGTCAGAGAAAACTGGGGCACGAGTCCATGGAGGGGATCCTTGACCCCTACCCCTGCAATCGTGGAGTCCCCCACGCCCAGAATGGAGAGGGGGGAAGGACCAGGCTTCTCGCCCTCCCACGGAGTCGGAGCGTGAGGGAGCCTCGGAACCTGTTTGCGCACCCACTTTCCTTGCGCATAGAGCAAGGGACTCAACCCGACTGCGACAGGCCAAGCAGCCCGGTGCACGATTGTGGGTGCTTCCAGGGGCTGACGTGGGGGTTTGAGTGGCATCACACAGAAGTATCGAAGGTGTTCCCGGTAAGCCGCTGAAAGAGTTCGCGATAGCGGTCCATCGTGTGGCCTACGAGTTCGGCGGGAAGGCTCGGAGGCGACCCTGTCTGATCCCAATTTTTCTGCAGCCAGTTACGAATGAGTTGCTTGTCAAAGCTGTCCAGGCGATCTATTCCGCCCGAGGCATATAGTGCGCCATCCCAATAGCGACTGCTGTCAGAGGTAAGGACTTCGTCCCCCAGAGTAATAACCCCGGTAGATCGGTTACGACCGAACTCAAACTTGGTGTCGGCAAGGATGACATTTCGCTCTCGCGCTATATCTCGAGCCCGCGAATAGATGGAGAGACTCATCTCTCGAAGTGAGGTGGCGTCTTCCACACCGGTGAGCCCTGCCATCTGCTCAAAAGAGATGTTCTCGTCGTGATCACCCACGGCAGCCTTTGTGGCAGGGGTGAACAGTGGTTCCGGAAGTTCGTCCCCCTCGGAAAGACCTTGTGGGAGTTCCACTCCACAAACCCGAGATGTTGCCTGGTATTCCTTCCACCCGCTTCCCGCGAGATATCCACGTACGACGCATTCCACGGGGAACATCTCCAGGGGCTCCACCACCATCGCACGATCGGCGACCTCCTCAGGTGGGTCCTCGTTCATCAAGTGGTTGGGAACATCTGCGAGCTGTGAGAACCACCAGCGGGTGAGAGAGGTGAGGATGGAACCTTTGCCAGGTATGTGTGGGCTGAGAATGTGGTCAAATGCGCTGACCCTGTCTGTGGCTACAATCAACAGCTTGTCGGCATCGCGGACGCTAGATGCCGTTTCGGGAATATATAGTTCTCTAACTTTTCCTGAATAGACCGGAGTCCAGCCTGACAGTTCAGTCATGACACAACGCGTAGGGCGATGTCGTGACGATAGTGCGAGCCCTCCAAGCCAATGCTCTCCAACGTGTCATACGCGGACTGCCGTGCGTCGGCGAAGGTAGCGCCCGTAGCAATAACGCTCATCACTCGACCACCAGTCGCCAGCAGGTCAGAGCCATCCCATGCCGTTGCGGCATGAGCAATGCTGACGTGAGGGTTGGCGGGGAGTGTGTCCAGGCCCACAATCTCTCGTCCCGTCACGGGATTCTCGGGATACCCTTCGCTCGCCAAAACCACTGTGAGCGCACACTGGTCGCTGAAACGGGGAGCCTCAACACTGTCCAACATTTCCGTGGCCGCCGCAAAGAGCAGGGGGGCCAGTGGCGATTCCAGACGGGCGAGCACCACCTGAGTCTCAGGGTCACCAAAGCGCGCATTGAACTCGATAACTTTTACGCCGTCCTCCGTGACGATCAAGCCGCAGTACAGAAGGCCTATGAAGGGTGTTCCTCGTTGAGCAAGTTCGTCCACAACCGGCTGGGCAATGGTGGTGGTGACCTCTTCCACAAAGCCCTCATCGAGCCAAGGGAGCGGAGAATAAGCGCCCATTCCTCCGGTGTTGGGGCCCTCATCGTCGTCGAAGGCTCTCTTGTAATCCTGCGCTGGACTCAAGGGAACAATTCGTTGCCCATCGCTGACAAAAAATAACGAGACCTCAGGCCCATCCAGGAACTCTTCGACAAGGACATCTCCGTGTTGAAGATAAAAGGTTGCATGCTCGATTGCAGCCTCTCGGTCCTCTGTCACCAATACGCCCTTACCCGCAGCGAGACCATCGGCCTTGACCACATACGGAGACCCGGAAGCGTCAAGAGCCGCGGTCAGTTCGTCCATGGTGGAGACAGTCCAGGCTTTGCCGGTGGGAACACCAGCGGCGGCCATGACTTCCTTCGCAAAAGACTTTGATCCTTCAATAGCCGCGGCCTCTTTGTCAGGGCCGAACACTGCGACCCCCGCTTTACGCAATGCGTTGGCGACCCCCGCAACGAGTGGAGCCTCTGGCCCGATGATGACCAGGTCAACATCGGAGGTGACAGCAAACTCGGTGACCACTTTGGGGTTGGCAGGATTGAGACCAACTATCTCGGCGTCAGCCGAAATTCCGGCGTTTCCTGGAGCGGCCAAGATTTCGTGCTCCTCAGTGTCACGACGAAGAGCTTTGATGATGGTGTGCTCTCTGGCGCCCGACCCAATGACCAAAATCTTCACGCGCTTACCCTACCCGCGGGAGATTGCTAGCGTGTGAGTCGTGGCGCCCCGACGGATCTCTGATGATGCTGGAATGGAAGCTTTAGGCCGATGGGGACAGGGGCTGAGTACGCCTGAAGAGGAAGCGCTGGCTGTGCGGTTTACGTTGCAGGTCCTGCGTCAGAAGGCGCCCGGTTCGAGTGTGGAGGTCCGTGTGCCACCGTGGGGTGCCGCGCAAGCCATTGAGGGGCCTACTCACACAAGGGGCACTCCTCCTGCTGTCGTGGAGATGTCTCCCACAGTCTGGCTACAGATTGCTACGGGGTCCGCGATGTTTGAGAACGAGCTCTCCCAAGGTCGTATCAGCGCCTCCGGAGAGCGCTCAAATCTCTCAGCCTGGTTACCGATAGTCCGGTTACCCTAAAACCATGACCACCCCGGATCCTGGACCCGAGCAGAGAGTGTCCATTCGGCGCTCGCCTCGACTCTCGGCGTTCGTCGTGGTGTTTGGTTTTCTAGGTTTTGTCGGAACTTTGATTCTGACGGGTCTCT
>CAYGLJ010000013.1:0-27104 GCA_964350865.1 uncultured Microbacteriaceae bacterium | reverse complement strand
TCCGGAAAACGGCAATCGCTTCGGCGCCCCCGCTGTCACGGTTCCTCAGGGACACGGTAGCCCCGCTAGCATCTGCGAGCTGCTTGACGATGGCAAGGCCTAATCCAGAGCCCTCATAGGAGCTCCCACCCCGCCAGAATCGGTCGAACGCTCGTGAGGACACCTCGTCACTGACACCGGGACCCTGATCTCTCACGCGCAGCGTCACGCGGGATCCCTCACGGGTGAGTGACACGTCGAGGGTTGACCCTTCGGGACTGACTGACAGTGCATTATCGACATACACATCCACAATGTGCTCAAGGGCTGTCTCCACCGCTCGAATCGACACACCATCGTCGATTGTTGCCGTGAGCGTTATGCCGGACTCTTCAGCCAGACTCGTCCAACTCTCAACCCTCTCGCGCACTATGGCCGAGGCGTCAATGCTGACCACGGCGGCTTTGTCAGACCCGGCCCGCCCTAGTGCGAGAAGTCCGTCAATCAGACGGTTAAGCCGACTCACTTCAGTCTCCAGAGCGTCAAAGCGCTCGGATACTTTCTTCGTGGGCTTGAGGGACTCACGGAGGCCCTCGATTCGCAGCATCAGAGCAGTGATCGGTGTCCGCAACTGGTGAGAGGCGTCAGAGGCGAATCGGCGTTGGGTTTCAACCAGCGCCGAGACCTTGTCGGCCATCGCGTTGAATCCTCCAGCCAAAGCTCTGATGTCTGAGGGGCCAACGTCCTCTCGAGCTCGGGCAGAGAAATCACCACCCGCAAAGGCGCCACTCGCCTCTTCCAGTTCCTTCACCCCGCGCGCAAGAGTCCTCGACAGAATAAGGGCGAGCGCGCCACCGAGCCCCAGGGTTGTCAGGGCAACAATCAGGATCCCCACCAATTGCCGTCTGACTTCGGTGTCGATAACTGCCTTGTCGAAGGTCAGCCGGACAGCTCCCACAATGTCTTGACCGCTAAAGACGGGAACAGCAACATAGACGAGCGTGAGCCCCAGCGTCTCTGAGACCCGCTCGCCCGTGGAGATTTGACCGCTTGTCGCTTCGACGAACTCCGGTCGACTCAGATAGGAGACACCAGCGCGGTTCTCCTCGGGATCGTTCGTCACGATCACCACACCGCGCTCATCAGTAATGACCACCCGCGCACCACCGGCATCACGGTATTCCTGAACCAGGTCTCTAACGGGGGCAAGGTCGTCAGTATTCAGTGACTCCAGTGCTTCTTCAGCTTTGCCCGCAATCACGAAGGCGTCGCGCTCGAGGGCCGTCAAGAGTCGGTCACGCTCGACCGTTTGAATGAAGAATCCGAAGGGAACCGTCGACACAGCGAGCGCAACAAAAACAATGCCCAGAAAGCTCAGCAGAAGGAGGCGTCTCATTGTGGCTCCTGCAGGCGAAAGCCCACTCCCCTGACGGACTCAATCCACCTGGCATCACCCAGTTTTTTTCGCAGCGCGGCGACATGGGCGTCGAGGGTCTTTGTGCTGCCATACCAATTCATGTCCCAGACGTCTTGCAGGATGGTTTCCCGTCGATGCGCAGACCCCGGGTCCTGGGCTAAATAGGCCAGCACATCAAATTCTTTCGGGGTCAGCTGGAGTTCGTGATCTGCGAGGTGTGCTCGCCTAGAGCGTTGGTCCACAGTCAGGGGCCCCACCACCAGCGCAGAGTCATCCGGCGATTGGGCACTCTGTGCGCTCCTGCGGTGCACAGCCCTAATTCGCGCCAAGAGCTCGCGCATCCCAAAGGGTTTCACCAGGTAATCGTCGGCGCCCAGTTCCAGTGCCAGGACACGGTCTCCCTCATCCCCCCGGGCGCTAATGACAATGATCGGGAATGTCCCCAACTCTCGAGCCCTCCGGGCAACCTCTATTCCATCGAGGTCAGGAAGACCCAAATCGAGGAGGAGGACATCCCACTGATCAGACTCAAGGCGCTCGAGACCGGGGAGCCCGGCTGCTTCGTGAACGATGTCCCAGCCCAGCGCATCCAATGAGTCGATGATGGCGCCGGCGATGGAGGCATCGTCCTCAATAAGCAGAACCCTCATGCACCCCATTGTCGCGCAGTTGCACTCGCCCCAGGCGAATCAGACTCCGATGGTCGAAATCTTGGACGTTTCTTGGAAATTCACGGGTTATTTCCTCGATATCGAGTTCGTACTCTCGAGGTATGGCAAATAACACACTCATTGGTTTAGGCATCATTGGCATTCTCAGCACGGGATCCGTCGCTGTCGTGGCCAACACACAGTCCTTGGTCGAGCAAGACTCCTCAGCGTTGCTGGACGCGAGCACTGTTCTTCTCAACCAGGATGACCCTCAAACCCCTGGCAGTGGCATCACAGTTCCCACCGTGGAGAGCCCCACTCCGGTGGCAGACGCGGTCCCCGCGGAATCAGCAACTCCTGACGATGCTCAGGTCGCTCCCACTGCTCCTGTCGCACCAGTCGCACCGGCTCCCGTTGTCGCACCAGTCGCACCGGCTCCAGCGCCGGTGGATGCAACGTCTAGTGGCTCGGCATATTCAGATGATGACGACTATGACGACGATGACGATGACGACGACTATGAAGACGAAGAAGAAGACGACGATGATGACGACGACTACGAAGACGATGATGACTAAAAGGCCAACGGCTTTCTTTACGCTCCAAACTCTGACGGCCCTGAGCTCGACCGCAATGTTTGGCGTAGCAGGTTATCTCGCTAACGACGCCGCAGCGTCCGAGCAGCACAAGGCTCAGATGCAGGCTGAGTTGCAGGCTCAGCAGGAGGCCTTGGTGAGCGAGGCCGTGGCCCTCAAGGTTGCCGAAGTCACCGCTTTACAACAAGCCGAGGTTGATGCCGCAATGGCCACGGTCGAGTCTCTCCAACAGGAGTACCAGGCAGCACTGAGTGAGGTCCAGCGGGTCCGCTCCACTCCAGTGACCCGTGTTGCCTCACCAGCACCCGCCAGCGCGCCTTCCCCTGCACCAGCACCGACGCCCAGCTCCGCTCCGACCCCCCAACCAGCCCCCCAACCGGCTCCAGCACCAGCTCCTGCGCCAGCGCCGGTCGATGGTAACTCTGGTGGGTCGTGATGCACGACTCTCCCTCTGTACTCTCAGATCCCGTCTTGGGGAGCATCCATGCGGCGATGAGCGGTGCCGAGGGTGAGACTCCCGTCTACGAGCGCTCTCTTGCGGTCATGGGAACCAAGGCTCGGATCACCACTGTCGGGGGCCCTGCAGACCTGCCTGACCGAATCGCTGTCCTTCTGGAAACCCTAAATGGGCTGTGGAGTCGCTTCCTCGATGATTCAGAGCTGAGTCGACTGAACAATTCACCAGGTCAAGCAACGGATGTCACTCCGGAAACTCTTCGAATGCTCACGGAGATGGCGTGGGGATACTCTCGAACGCAGGGAGCTTTTGATCCCACCGTACTTCCAGCCCTCCTTGCCGAGGGTTATACGTCCTCGCTGGTCACCCCGGGACTCGAGACCCACATACCGATCACCTCCAGCCCACGAGGAAATTTTTCTGCCGTTGACATCCGGGGATCCCAGGTCACCCTCCCCGTGGGAACAACACTCGACTCTGGCGGAGTAGGAAAAGGACTCGCTGCCGATATGGCGGTGGAAATGGCAGTAGCAGGAGGCGCTCTTGGTGCCTTGGTCGAAGTGGGAGGCGATCTTCGCGTCGAGGGGGTATCCCCTCGCGCGGACAAATGGAGGCTCGCTATTGAAAACCCCTACGACCGCTCTCAGAGGCTCTCCATCGTTGAACTGCACCACCACGGTCTCGCCACCTCGACCGTGACCAAGAGGCGTTTCGAGGTTGGGGGCCGCGAAACGCATCACATCATTGACCCCACGACATTGCGCAGTGCCGAGTCGGACACCGTCCAAGCCAGCGTCATCGCCCCTACTGCCGCACAGGCGGAGATGTGGACGAAGGTCGCCTTCGTGCACGGATCGCAACGACTTCTTGCTCTCGCTCGACACCACGGTTTCCATGCTGGTTGCGTGCTGACACATGGCGATTGGATTACCAGCGCCGGATGGCCCGGGACCGATGCTTGATTTCCAGAACCCCCAGGTGTGGTGGTACCTGACTCGCGCCAGCGCGATGGTGGCGTGGGTACTGCTGACTCTGACTGTCGTCTGGGGAATCCTGCTGAAGACCAGAATTCTTCGCGGAGCCGATAATCCCGAGTGGCTCACGGTCACCCACCGCTACATCTCTGGCTTAGCGATGGCCATGATTGCCACCCATATGGGCACACTGCTCTTGGATGAGTACATCCAATTCGGGTGGGTGGATATCTTGGTTCCCTTCGCCACAACCTTTGAACCTCTCCCGGTGGCGCTGGGCATCATTGCGTTCTGGCTCATCATTCTGGTTCAGCTCACAGCTCTCGGATCCCGCTGGCTGCCAGAGCCACTGTGGAAAGGGATACACCTGTCCAGTTACCTCGCCATCGTCCTCGTCGGTTTGCATTCCGGTCTGGTGGGGACAGACGTTGGTACACCCTGGTACACCGTGATCTCTCTGATCCTCATCACGACCGCGACTCTCGCTGGAATCGTCCGCCTCGTCATTGCGGCCCGTGAGAAACCACCCGCACGCACCGCAACTACTCCCGCAGTGCCTCAGGCACCTGCCACCCCTCGCTTTCGTGCTCGAGTGGTGGAGCGGGTCACGGTGGGTGACAATCTCGTCGAACTCACACTCACTCCGCTTGATTCCAACCTCGACCTCGATTGGGAATCAGGTGCCCATCTCACCCTGCATCTCGCTGAGGGTATCGAACGTCAATACTCCTTAGCAGGCGATCCTGCGGAGCAGAACGTTCTGCGCTTAGGGGTTCTCAACACTCGTGGTGAGGGCGGTGGGAGCACGTGGATTCATGAGAATCTGCAGGTGGGCACCGAAGTGGACTGTGACTATCCGCGTAACCACTTCCCTTTGAAGCCAGCGAAGAAATACCAGTTCGTGGCCTCTGGGGTGGGAATAACCCCCCTTCGCTCGATGATTCACTCTGTTCCCGCAGGACGCGAATGGTCCCTGCTCTATCTCGGACGAACCACCGAGAACATGCTCTTCGTGGACGAACTGACGCGGGACTATGGCGACCGAGTGACCATCTGGGCTTCTCGCGAGCGAGGATCACGGGCGCCACTCGAGGACCTTGTTGATCCCACAGCCGATGTCTATGCGTGTGGGTCTGCAGAGGTGTTGGCATCACTGGAGCACCTGGTTGCCCCGAAACGCCTGCACCTCGAGAGATTTGAACCCCAGCAGAGAATCTCCAACGGACGACTTGACTCCTTCACCGTGGTAGCTGCAGCCAGCGGCACGACCGTCACAGTCACCGCTGACCAGACAACTCTGGAAGCCCTGGAAGCCTCCGGGATAGCCCTGCCGGCCTCGTGTCGCAGAGGAACGTGTGGGACGTGTGAAGCAACCGTTCTGGAGGGAACTCCAGAGCACCTTGACTCAGTGATGTCCGATGCGGACAAGGACGAGCTGGGCGTTATGTACCCGTGTGTGTCACGGTCCCAGACACCGAGTCTGACTCTGAATGTCTAGCGCTCCCGCATTTCTGGCAGGGCATCAACAATCCTGTTTGCCGCCATCTTCAGGGGTTTGATCACGGTGACGTTCTTGTTCTCTGCCAGCATCTTTGCCGTGGGCTCGTCCATCGCTGTCAGGCAAATCCGGCCGGTATAGCCAAAGCGAGTGAGCGTCTCCAGGAGCACAAGATTGGTACTCCGGTCATGCACCGTGCAAATCACTGCGTCGGCTTCGTTAAGGGGAAGTGACGCTGCGAAATCAGGGTCGCTGATGTCACCGAAGAGAGTCTCTACTCCCTCACCTCGAACTGCCCGCAGAGCGCGGGGGTCTTGATCCACAACCAGCAGCCGTCCTCCTTTGTCCTGCATGCCACGAACGACCGAAGAACCCAGCCTGCCTGATCCGATCACAATCGCGTCGAAGGGGTGAGCTTGTGAGCCCTCCCGGTCCTCGTCATGGGAATCCACGCGGTCAAAACGACGCAATAAAGGTGCCGCGAGCGTGTACAGACGCTCTGAATAGAGGATGAAGTAGGTGGAAATGGTGATAGTGATGATCGCGACCAGCGTTACCAGGCTCAGGATCTCACTGTCCACTTGCCCCAGGGAATATCCCAGGGCAATCAGGATGAGTGAGAACTCGCTGATTTGGGCCAAGGCAAAGCCGGCTTTGAAGGACACTTGACTGCGGTACCCGAGGGCCCCCATGATGACCATCACGACGAGGGGTTTCAGCATCAGAACGAAGACCGACAGAATCACCGCTAACAGCAACTGTGAACCGGCATCATCGAAACTCAGCGACGTTCCGAGCTCGATAAAGAAGAACAAAATCATAATGTCCCGAAGGCTCACCATTCGAGCGCTCAAGCTCTCCCGATAGGGAGTTGAGGCGAGCGCCACTCCCGCAACGAAGGCACCAATCTCCATAGACAACCCCAGTATCTGGCTGGTACCAGCCAGTGACATTGCCCAGCCCACACCGAAGAGCAGAGTCAGCTCCTGACTTCGCACGAGCACAGACAACAGTCGAGGGATCGCATACCGGGCCAACAACGCAACGACAGCGAGGAAGACAACACTGCCCGCCAAGGTGAGCAGCAGGGATGCAGGTTCTGTGGTTCCATCCGAGGAGCCCAGCGAGGCGATCACCACCATTGCGACGATCACCAGAATGTCTTGCACAATCAGAACACCGACGGCGATTTGACCATGTAACTGGTCCAATTCACGCTTATCCGACAACACTTTGATGATGATGATTGTCGAAGAAAACGCGAGGGCCAGAGCAACATAGAGGGCAGGAATCCAGTCAAAACCCCACGCCACCACGATCAAGAAACCAATACCCATCGTGATGAACACTTGAGCAACACCAGTGGTGAGAGCGACGAGTCCGGTCGAACGAATGAGACTGATGTCGAGCTTGAGTCCGACCAAAAACAGCAATATGGCGATACCAAACTTGGCAAGCAACTCAATCTCTTCACCCGCCGAGACCAAACCCAAAAAGGCTGGACCCAGCAAGATTCCCACAAAGATGTAGGCAACAATCAGCGGCTGCCTCAGAAGGTTGGCGAGAAACCCCACCACCGCCGCTACAAGAAGAATCAGTGCTATCTGACTAAAAGCACTTTCCAACATGTCTGTGACAGTAGCAAGCTCATGTCACGGGGAGGTTAACGACCCAGGACACCTACTCGAATCGCAGGGCATCCACAGGCTGCAGTTTCGCTGCAGTCCGCGCTGGCCAGACTCCAAACACGACTCCCACCAATGCGCTAAAGCCCAGGGCGACAAACACGGTGGTCGGGTCAATGAAGAAGTCCCAGCCACCCAGGATGGAGAATCCATAGGACGCCAACTGCCCGATGGTGAGACCAATGAGTCCACCGAGGGTGGAGAGAACCACGGCTTCCATGAGGAACTGGGTCAAAATCTGGGACTGCCTAGCGCCAATAGCCCGGCGGACACCAATCTCTCGGGTCCGCTCACGCACCGACACCAACATGATGTTCATGATTCCGATGCCACCCACGACAAGCGAGATCCCAGCAATACCGGTGATGAGAATCCCGAGCGTGCCGGTGACCGTCCTAATAGTGTCCTGAAGAGCCGCCTGGTTGAAGATGGAGAATGTCGCATCCTCGTCATCTCGGACGTCCTTCGAGTAGCGCAGGAAGCTTTCCACTCGATACTCCACAGGAGAAACGGCCTCTTCAGATTCGGCCTGGATGCGGATAACCGAGAGGTAGGGAGACTTGGAGAAAAGGCTGCGTGCCGCCTCCTGCGTGATGTACACGTTGGCTCCAGAGCCAAACCCATCGGCGTCATCCAACACACCGATGACGGTGAAGGCTAAGCCATTGACTCGAACGCTATCCCCGATGGAGTCGGTCGTGAAGCCCAGCTGATCGGCGCCCCTCGCTGAGACCACAATTGTCCGAGCGTTTTGTAAACCCGGCGAGGTCGGCAGGAAGGACCCCACCGCAACATCGGGATTGCCAAGATCCTCATATGTCGGGGACACACCAATAATGCTCGCGCGGATGGATTCACTGCCGTAGGCAATCGTGCCCTGGGTGCGAACCTCCGTGCTGGTCTTGAGAACGCCTTCGATGTCGGCGATAGCCGCAGCGTCCTTCTCTTCCAGACCCGTCGGGGACGTTGCCGAGACCGTAATTTGGTTGGCACCGAGCGATGCCAGCGAGCTGTCGATTCCTTGCTCAGCTCCCTGCCCCACCGCTGTCAGCGCCACGACAGCGCTGACACCGATGATGATGCCGAGCATGGTCAGGCCAGAGCGAACCTTGGCCGCAACGATTCGGCTCAGGGACAAACGGAAAGTCAGCCAGAGATTCATGAGGTGCCTGCCATCACGTCTGCTTCGTCACGCTCGATGAGACCATCGCGAATATAAATGCGTCTCTTCGCGGCGGCCGCGACCTCCAGGTCGTGGGTAATCAAGACAATGGTGCGACCCTCCGCATTCATCTCCTTGAAGACCTCCATGACCGCTGCCCCTGAAGACGTATCGAGGGCGCCTGTCGGCTCATCTGCGAGAACAAGATCCGGATTGGTCACCAACGCTCGCGAGATGGCCACTCGTTGTTGCTGGCCACCGGAGAGGCGTCCTCGGTCAAAGTCAAGACGTTCGCCCAAACCGAGGCGAGTGAGCATAGCCGCGGCGCGCTTGTGAGCTTCTTTGGGTCGAAGACCCTGATACAGCAAAGGCGCTGCCACGTTTTCTACTGCCGAGGTCAACGGGAGTAGCTGGAACTGCTGGAAGACGAACCCAATAGCGCGTGAGCGCAAAGCTGTCAGCTCGTTGTCATCCAGCGTCGAGATGTCTTTGCCCGAGATCTTGACGGTTCCTGCGGTAGGCCGATCGAGACAACCAATCAGGTTCATCAGTGTCGATTTACCCGAACCGGAGGGCCCAACGATCGCGACAAACTCTCCTCGCTGAACTTTCAGGCTCACACCCGCGAGTGCCACCGTGGGCACTTCACCTGTTTGGTATTCCCGACGAACGTCAGAAAGCTCGACGACGTAGTCGCTCAATTCAGATCAGGGTTCTCGTCAGCGCCCTCGGGCGGTCCGCCACCGAAACCAGTGTCCGTGGCGGGAAGCTCACCGTCAGAGCCGGTGACGACTCGATCGCCTTCGCTCAAACCCGACACGATTTCCACGTAGTAGCCACCGCGGATTCCGACCTCAACAGCAACGTTGGAGATGGTTCCGTCTTCGGCCTGGACCCGGACGACGAATCCGTCGTCCGTGGGCACGAGTGCGGTGACCGGAGCTGCCACCACTCCGAGGCGCTCCTCAGTGGTGATACTCGCCTGGGCGGTCATTCCTGCCCGCAATCCTGCGGGGGCGTTCGGCACGCTCACGGTGACCTCATAGGTGGTGAGAGACGCTCCCGAGGGGTCCACGGCGCCAAAGGGCGCTACGTGCGTCACCTCACCTTCTCGAGGCTCATCGGGAAGTGCATCAAACTCGAGGCTCACCTTTTGTCCGGGAGCAATGCCCACGACGTCAGATTCTGCAAAATCGGCGGTGACGACGAACTCATCGAGGCTCGCCAAGATAATAAACCCGCTCGTTCCGCTCGTGCCCACGCTGGTGGTCCCCACCGGCTCCCCCACCGCAGAAGCGATAGCCACAACGGTTCCGGCACGCGGTGCGGTCATCGTTGCGTTCTCGAGGTTGGCAAGCGCCGAAGTCAACTGTGCTGACGCGGACGACTTTGCAGGTCCGGCCGCTGCTACCTGTTGCTGGGCTGCAGTGAGCTGCGCCGCCGCCGAAGCTTGCTGGGCCTGAGCATTTTCCAACGCAATGTGTTGGTTGGGTTGACCCGCAATGGTGGAGGGGTACTCGTCATAAATGTTTTCGTAGTTGAGTCGAGCGGCAATGACAGCTTGCTCGGCAGTTTCCAGTGCTTGGAGAGCCTGCAACTCCGCAGTTCTCGCACTCGCAACACCCGAACGAGCACTGGCAACGGCCGCTTCGAGGGACTCAGTCTTCAGGGTTGCGAGCACATCGCCTTCCGCGACAACATCCCCCACCTCGACCTCCAGAGTCGCAAGCTGGGCGGTAGCGGCAGCGGGGAACTGCAGTCCAAGCTCTAGCGCCGGGTCGACGGTTCCCGACGCCGCCACAGTCACGTCAACATCTCGGACCTGGGCGCTTTCCGTGAGAACCGTCGCTTCCTCTGGTGCAGAGGCTGAGACGGCGATGCCGGCTCCTGCTCCCACCACGGCAAGTGCCGCAACGACGCCGATGATGACTTTGGTCCGTGTTTTCACGCTCTACGTATCTCCTCTAGCGAAACCCCTGAGGTTCCGAGGTTTCAGTCTGGCAGTAGCCCTCTAGCAATCATCTGATGGTTGCCTATGAACTCCCTATGTGCAGGTGTCTACCAATCTAGGTGACGCCAATGCTCCCGTCACGCCCGTTCGCCCCTCGCGTAGAATTCCGGGGATGACATTTCTTCGCTACACCTTGCGCGCTGGCGCCACAGTCTTTGGCCTGAGCGCTATCGCACTGATACTTGCCCCTGGGTTCTTCCTCGAGCTTTTGGGCCTGGATTCCAGCGCGCCTCTGGTCTGGTCCATGGTCATGATCGGGGTGACCCTGATTGCTCTCACCGGCAATATGGCGGTCGTGTCATTCACGGCCAGCGATCGAGGAGTGCAGGCGGCGTCGATAGTCATGATGCTCGCAGCGGGAGGGTTGGGCGTCACGACCCTGTTGATACCTGTGCCCTTCACCTGGTTCAGCATGGTTTACGCCCTCGTGGGTTTCGGTTTCTCTACTGCCTATGTGGTGGGCCTCACCCGGGCATCACTCGCCCGATAGACTCCCCGGGTGGCAAGCGCATCAAATTCCCTCCTGGTGTGGGTGGACTGTGAAATGACGGGTCTTGACCCCTCCGTGGATGAACTTGTGGAAGTCGCCGTAGTCATCACCGATTACGACCTCACTCCGGTGGATGAGGGTTTCCAGGTTGTCATCAAGCCCTCGGCAGCGGCTGTTGACCACATGGGCGACTTTGTCAGAGAGATGCACGCCTCCAGTGGCCTGCTGGACGAACTTGAGGGCGGCCTGAGCCTCCAGGACGCGCAGAAGCAGGTCGTTGAGTACATCCAACGGTTTGTCCCCGAGGCCCAGAGCGCACCGCTGGCTGGTAACACGATCGGCACTGACCGCATGTTCTTGCAGAAGTACATGCCCGATGTGCACGAATACCTGCACTATCGAAACATTGATGTCTCCACTATCAAGGAGCTGTCCAAGCAATGGTTCCCGAAGGCCTACTACCAGTCGCCCGATAAGAACGGCGGGCACCGGGCGCTCGCCGACATTCTGGAATCTATTCGTGAGCTCGCGTACTACCGCAGTGCAGTCTTCGTGGACCAACCGGGACCCGAGACGAAGGAATTGAAAGCCATCAGCGAGACCATCGCTGAAGCATGGGCCCCTCGCCTGTAATACACTTGTGGGGCTCGACTCGCAAGAGTCGCTCATGGTGGGTATAGCTCAGTTGGTAGAGCGCCTGGTTGTGGTCCAGGAGGTCGCGGGTTCAAGCCCCGTTACTCACCCCAAAGTCTTGATCTCACTCGCGATATCTCGCGAGTGATGATGATCCAGGAATCGCTCCTCTTGGAGCGCCCACCTGGTCCAGTGTGGGGCGTACATCTCGCCATCGCGCTCCAGTGCACGAGTCCGGCGGAGCTCATCATCGGTCTCGATCCAGATGCGCGTGGTCGAGTCCGAGGATGATTCTCGGCGAATCGCTCCGCACCCCTCCACGATGAGGGGTCTCCCGGGTGCCACAGTGATCCAGTCGCCTCGTCGAGCCTCCTCCCATAACCAGGGTCGGTAGCGACCGGAGAGACCTGCCAGAAAAGGCACCACCAAGTGACGGTGGATGTGCCAGCTCCCCGCATCCAACCCATCCCACCCGGGATACACGTCGTCAATGCTGACCAACACGGCACTCTGCTGTGCGGCCAGGTTTGCGGCAAACACTGACTTTCCCGCACCCGAGCGCCCATCGATGAGCGTTATCACTGGGCTAGCCGAGGATGGCATTGAAGCTCCCGCTCAGTAGGGCAGCAGCGAGTGAGAGTGCGCCGATGGTCACCCCGCCTGCCAGCCAGAGGTAGTCCTTGGCTGGGAAAACGGACGTTCGGTAATGGGTTCTGCTGCGATGGAGCCCAAAAGCCCGGGCTTCCATCGCCATCGCCAGGGTCTGTGAGCGCCGAATCGCGAGGACAAAGATGGTGAACGCCATGCTGATGACGCGTCTCACCAAGCCTGTGTCGCCCATTCCCCGAGCTCTCATCATCCACCCCCGCACTTCACGGTCGCCAGCCACAACGTCCAGTAGCCGCAGACCCGCAAGACCCCCCACCACAAAGTTCTCGGGTAGTCGAGCCTGCTGGCTCAGCGCATCAGCAAAGCGAGTGGCATCCACCTGGGAAAACAAAATCACCGCGGGGCCACCAATGGCCAGAATCCTTAGACCAGTCGCGAGAGCCAGGGAGAGTGACCCCTCTGACACCACAACAAGTCCCCATTGGAAAAATATTTCGCCAGAGCTTTGGCCATAAAGCGCAATGGTCAGTGCAGACAGCACCGCGGCAAGGCCGACAGGGAGCATCCTCACAGCCAAACGTGGCACGCCCCGGGCAATCAGCGGCAGGCACATCAGCATGAGACCGAGCGCCACGCTCGCGGACACCACATCAATGGTGGAGAGCAACGCCACGGCCGGGGCGAGAGCTCCGGCAAACAGCGCCAGCGGGTTAGCGCGTGCCAGTGGGCCCATCGCGACGTGCTTCTGGGCTCGCGGTGGCGAGGCCTCCAAAGTGAAGTCTCTGGCTCCCACTGCCTCAACCAGCGCGTCATCGTGGGTCGCCATCACCACTGCGACACCGCGCCGAGTGGCTTCGCGCAGATACCTGACCAGTTCGCTCATCCCAGCCTCATCGAGCGATTGGCTGGGTTCATCTAGAACCAGGAGTTTCTGATCGGCGTGCAGTGCGAGAGCAAGCGCAAGACGACGTTGCTGCCCGCCACTGAGCGACAACGGGTGATGATCGAGAACGTGGCCCAACCCCCACCGGCTAGCCACCTCCTCAGCGCCCGCTCCGCCAAGCTCAGCCCTCACGCTCGAGCGAAAAAAACTATGCGCAGGGTTCTGGGGCACGACCCCCACCAGTGACGCAAGCTCTCGAGAGCGCAGCGGATGAGGATCAACACCACCCATCGACACACTCCCCCGGAGTGGGGGCAGGAGCCCGGCGAGTGTCATCGCGAGCGTGGTTTTCCCTGATCCGTTGGGCCCGCGGAGCGCACAAATCTCTCCGGCCCTCACCGAAAAGTTGAGGGGGCCCTGAAGGCTGGTCGCACCATCTCGTGACACCTCAAGATTGCGAACGACCAAGACCTCGTCACCCAGAGCGGAAGGGACCGAGACTTCTCTCTCTAAGCGGGAGGGTGCTCCGCCCACGATGGGCACATCACTCACCAGGTGTCCGTCCTTCATCGTGACCACTCGGTCCACCAGCCCCCACCAGCGAGAAGGGTCATGGTCAATCACTACGAGGGTGATATCTCGCGCAGAAAGAACGCGCTCAATCGCCGCCAGGACGGCGGTGACCCCGTCAGGGTCGAGGGAGCTGGTGGGCTCATCCAGGATGAGGAGCCCTGGCTCCATCGCGAGGGCTCCCGCTAGGGCGAGACGTTGTCGCTGGCCCCCGGAAAGCTCACGGGTCGGGTGATCAGGATGCAGCTCCAGTCCCACATCTCCAAGCGCCTGGTCGATGCGGGATTGCATCTCTGAGGGCGCCACCCAAGAGTTTTCGAGGCCAAAAGCCACGTCGTCATGGACGCGCGCCATCACGGTTTGATTCTCGGGCTGCTGCAACACCAATCCTCGAGCCACGTTCCCCGAGACAGAAATGTCACCCTGTCCGGTGCCATCATCCGGATCTCTCATGACTCCAGCTAGAAGCCCCGCGAGGGTGGATTTCCCGGAACCAGAGGGCCCTTGGATAAGCACTCTCTCCCCTGGCTCTATGACCACATTAATGTCCTGCAGGGCAGGCTGGTGCTGCCCGGGGAAAGTCCACGACAACGTCGACACCTCCACCCGGGCAGCACCCACGCTGGCCACTACTGACGTAGCGCACCCGCTTTCACAAGCCCTCGGGTGATAGCCCAGCTACCAAGGCCCGCGAGGAGTGCACCGGAGGCAACAGAGGAAACCGCATAGATCGTCATGAAGCTGGTTCCTGCACCCGCGTAGTAGAGCGTGAGATCGAGAGTTGCCATCGCAACACCGGAGCCAGCTCCGGCCACCACGGCGGCAATCCACCCCCACGCCCGGTACGCGAAGAGGGCAAAGATCAGTTCAGCTCCAAGCCCTTGGACCGCGCCATAGACGAGGGTGATGACGCCCCACTGGTTTCCCACCAAAGCGGACACTGTGGAGGCGAGAATCTCGCCATAGAGCGCGGCTCCAGGCTTTCTCACCACGAGAGCGGTGAGCAAACCCCCCATCAGCCACACTCCGTGGCCGAGCGCCTGGAAACCGGGCAGGAGTGCACCCAGTGGCTCCAGGAGGGGAACATTGGCGATGTTCCAGAGGACAAAGAGCCCTCCGGACACCACACCGACAACACTCGCGAGAACGATGTCTCGTGGTCGCCAGGCAAAACGGTTAACTGCAGTATTCATTTCGTGCCTTTCATCAACAGGTGTTGGGTAGGGCACGGGAGTGAGATGTCCTCCCTTCGCTGGCATTACCCAGATCAGGTTCGACGGTCGAAACCTCGCGGTTTCCTCTCAGTCCCCTGGGGGACTCCCGTGTACGAGGGAGAGTCTAGCGCTTGAGGGAATCGCGCAGTTTCATGCTCCAGCGCAAACTCTTGGCCACGGGGTAAATACCGAGGTATGCCCACTGGGGAATACGCAGAACTGCTTGGCGGAGGCCATGGTGGTTGTAGGTGTTGTCAAAGCGTCGAACATAGGTCAAGAAGTCACTGGGAGAATCATCTGCTCGTCGACTCGACATTCCCGCAACCATGGTGGGGGCGTAGACAATGGTGAAGCCTTCATCAAAGAGGTGGACGGAGAGATCAATGTCTTCGTGCATCTCACGGTCAGCATCGAGACAGATGTCATCCCGAACTGCCTCCCACGAGCTTCTGCGCAACGCCATATTGGTGCCAAAGAGGAAGTGGTACTGCTTGACGAGTTTGGAGATGGCCCGCCTGGCCGTGTCATCAGCTCTCGCCATGTATCGACGCAGTGGCATGTCGTAGTAGATAACGGGACCGGTCGCGGCGTGCACGTTCTCGTCGAGAAATACTTTCTTGGTTTCTTCCACCCAGTTGGGCTCCAGCACAGAATCTGAATCAATGCGACCGATGATGTCCGAGGTCACGGCATCAAAGCCCATGTTGCGGGCCGGAGTAATCCCCTGCGCCTCATTTTGTTGCAACACAATGATCGGGGCATCGGGGAACTCGTCCTGCAACTCCTTCAGAATGACGGGCGTCTGGTCCGTCGACTTGTTATCCACGATGATGATTTCATCCGCAGGCACGGTCTGTCCGACAGCCGCCGTGACGCAGGCACGAATGGTGTCTTCCTCGTTGAACGCGGGGATGACAATGGACACACTGGGTCCGCCGTCGGCTAGCTCCACAACAATCTCCTAAGCAAGGGGTGCCTGGAGTAATTGCACCACAACCGCGCCACCTTTGGTGGCTTGAGTATCAACATCTTCAAAACCGAATCGACGGTGGAACCGGAGGCTGCCAGGATTCGGTGGTTCCAGGTTCACTTCGCAGGTGACAGCGCTGCGCCCCTGCGTCCTCGCGAAATCAAACAGATCCTCATACAGCGCTGTTCCTAGGCCGAGTCCCCGAGCAGAATCGGCAAACACGATGCGGTCGATGTAGAGGTGGTTCTCAAATCTGCCCTCGAAGAACACATAATTCTCGCTGTCATACTCAGCGCCCGGATCCAGGGCCAGTGCGAAACCGACGACCTCTCCCTCGTTGTTCAGCGCCGCCATCCGGTAGCTCGAGAGCTCAAACAGACTGCGAATCTCCTCGATCGTGGCGAGGGGAACCGCCGGGTACCCGGCGTTGTTGATCTCCACCACCTTCTCGAGATCCGACTCGGTCAGTGCGCGCAACGATGTCATAGAAGCATTCTGGCAGGCGGCTACCAGCCCAGCGTGCCTGGGGCTCCCTTGAAGGGCCCCACCACCCGGGAGGTAATCCATCCACCGTAAAAGTCGCCTTCTTGCGCGTCGACAACCTCACCGTCCACGGTCGCTTCGTCGACTCTGCCCGGGTACAGCGCTAAATGGTCTTTCAGAGTTTCGAATCCTGGCGTGGGGTTTTCGTACCACCAGGCAGCTCGCGGAATCCGGTCACCCTCGACCACGATATCCGCGTAGCTGGCCGCACCCTTGAACTCACACCAGGTGGACCCCTCCACCCTTTCCAGAAAATTCCACTGGATATCGGCGAACGGGATGTAGTAGGTCGGAGGGTGCGAGGTCTCCAGCACACGGATGGCCGACGTGGTGTCGGCGAGGACGTGACCTCGATGTCTCACGATGACCCGCTCCTGAGAGGGGTCGAGAGCCGGCGGGCGGGGATAGTCCCAAACAGATTCAACTTCGGTGGCCATGCCGACCAGGGTACCTACGCCACACCGGGGAAGCCTGAGGGCCGGGGCTAGTCCCTGAGAGGTATTCCCGCTACGCTGTGAGAGTCGTTTGTTTTCCGACGACTCGTGACCTGACAGTTTCTGGTGGGTGCGCTCCTTCGGGGGTGAGAGTTAGAGGTAGTTTCGACCGTTAGTTTCGAGCGTCGAAGCTACGCACCAAGGCACCACAGAAAAGAGAAACACGTATGACAACCGGAATCGTTAAATGGTTCAACGGTGAAAAAGGTTATGGCTTCATCACTCCTGATGATGGCACCGCCGACGTATTCGCCCACTTCTCCGCCATCCAGTCCAGCGGTTACCGCTCACTGGAGGAGAACCAGCGCGTTGAGTTCGACGTAACCCAGGGCCAGAAGGGCCCCCAGGCGGAGAACATCCGTCCTCTCTAGTCTTCAGTTTTTGGACTCACCAGTGTGGGGCTGCCAGTTTTCTGGCAGCCCCACACTCATGTCCAGACATAACGGCCAACCGATGTTTAGGATGTCTAGGTGCGCCCGGTAACTGTTGAGGACATTCGTCACTGCATGATCAACATGACCGAGGCGGACCTCGAGGCCATGTCGATACCGGGACTCCACGAGACCCTGTGGGACGAGCGCGAGTTCCTGGGCTGGCGAGATGTCAACCACAACACCAAGGGCTACCTCGTGTTCTGGGTGGGAGATTCACCTAGAGGGTTCATGGTGCGCTCCGCAGAGAGCCAGATGCCTGCGGGAAAGAGTGCCATTTGTGTTCTCTGCCATACCGCTCAGCCAGCACCCCAGGTGAGTCTGTTCACTGCGCCAAAAGCTGGCGAGGAGGGTAAACGCGGCAACACAGTGGGAACCTACCTCTGTGCCGACCTCGCGTGCTCAACCCTGATTCGGATTACACCCCCGGAATCAGAGGATCACCCAGACCCCGAGAGGATCGTGCGTCATAAAGCGGTGGGGATGCGACAGCGACTCGAAAACTTCTCGAACCGCGTGCTATCTGTTGATGCCTAGCGGCGGCGTCCAGCGAAGACGATCGGGATGGCAAAAGCCAAACATGCCGTCAGGACACCCGCGGCGAAGAGCCAGGGGGCAAAGACCTCAGGGACAACAAACGAGTAGGTGAACATCGGGAACGATGCCAAGAAAATCGCTGAGGAAATGACGACCAAGAAAATGTTCATGATTACCCCAGTATTCCATACGAGAATGAGGGGAACATGACACCACACGAGCGCACACGGAGGCTTCGGCTCCGGCGCATCCGCATTACCGGGTGGACCGCGCTCACCTCGCTACTGGTCACGGTGGTCGGGTTCCTCACCTACTTCCACATCGTCTTCCCGGCCGACCGGGCTGCCACGCTCGAGGTGTATCGAGACGACCGCGTTCAGGTGCGCTCGGCGGATGCTCGCGTTGTCATGTCGCCCACAGGAGACGCGTCCGCCCGTGGAATGCTCTATTTCCCGGGAGCAAGGGTCGATCCCTACAGCTACCTCTACCCGCTCGCGGACGTAGCCGCTGCGGGGACCACGGTGGTAGTCGTGGATCCGCTGTTCAACATGGCGCTCGCGGACACCAGGGGCGTAGAGGAACTCACCGCTGACTTTCCCGAGATCACCAGCTGGGTTATCGCGGGACACTCTCTCGGCGGGGTGAAAGCCTGCATGGAGGCTTCACATCCTGCGGTCACCCACCTGGTGCTCTTTGCGAGCTATTGCGCGAATGACATCTCTGGAGTAGACATCGAGGTTTTCCAGGTGGTCGGTGACCGAGACGGCCTTCTCGATGATTCACTCCGCCGTGAGGCAGAGAGCCTGCTTCCCCCCGGCCAATACCGAACGTTCACAATCAGGGGGGCGAATCACGCGGACTTTGGGACATATGGCCCGCAGCCAGGCGATGGTGACTCCGCCTATAGTGACCGCGTCATGAGGACGATGATTACCGGGGCCCTGACCACTCACGTCCTCCAGGATTAGGTCGCGGCGGCTCGTTCAATAATGAGCTCTCGCACTCGCGCTGCATCTGCTTGACCTTTCATGGCCTTCATGACAGCGCCGATGATGGCTCCCGCGGCTTGAACTTTGCCCTCCCGAATCTTCTCCAAAACATCCGGGTCGGCGGCCAGCGCCTCGTCGATGGCGGCCATCAGGGCGCCATCATCGGAGACCACCTCGAGACCCCTCGCCGCCACAATTTCGTCCGGCGAGCCTTCACCCTCAATCATGCCCAGCAGCACCTCGCGGGCCAGTTTGTCGTTCAGGGTGCCCTGATCGATGAGCGACTGTAAAGCTTTGATGTCCTGAGGGCTCACCAGGCTCGAGGGCTCCACAGACCGGTCATTGGCAATACGGGAGACCTCCCCCATCCACCACTTCCTGGCCGCAACAGGCTCAACACCGGCCTCGATAGTGGCGTGGACTTCGGGAATCAGCCCGGCATTCACTATGGCCTGGAAATCGACATCGCTGAACCCCCAGTCAGCCCGCAGGCGACGCCGCATGAGAACGGGGCTTTCGGGCAGCGCTGCCCTCAGTGTTTCAACCCAATCAGCGTTTGCTTCGACGGGAAGCAGGTCGGGCTCGGGGAAATACCGGTAGTCATCAGCGTCTGACTTGGGGCGTCCCGGTGAGGTTACCCCGGTGTCTTCGTGCCAGTGCCGTGTTTCCTGGGTAATGGTGCCGCCTTCAGCCAGAATGGCTGCTTGCCGGCGGATTTCATACATCACCGCACGCTCAATCGACCTAAACGAGTTGACGTTCTTGGTCTCGGTGCGAGTCCCGTAGGCGGCCTGGCCTCGCGGGCGCAGTGACACGTTCGCGTCGCACCGAAGGTTTCCGCGCTCCATCCGCGCATTCGAGATGCCCAGTGCCCGAACGATGTCGCGAATGGTTGACACGTACGCGCGACCGAGCTCGCCGGCGCGCTCTTCCATGCCCTCAATGGGCTTGGTCACAATCTCTACCAGGGGCACGCCCGCGCGGTTGTAGTCGACCAGGGAGTATTCCGCTCCTTGAATGCGCCCGGTGGCTCCTCCCACGTGGGTCAGCTTTCCCGCGTCCTCTTCCATGTGGGCGCGCTCAATGGGCACGTCGACCAGGGTTCCATCGTCCATTTCAACCGCCACTGATCCCTCAAAGGCGATGGGTTCGTCGTATTGGCTGATTTGGTAGTTCTTCGCGAGGTCGGGGTAGAAGTAGTTTTTCCGGGCAAAGCGCGACACCGGAGCAATCTCACAACCCAGTGCCAGACCCAGGCTGACGCTGTACTCGACTGCCTTCGTGTTCACCACCGGCAAACTTCCCGGAAGACCCAAACACAGCGGCGTAATGCAGGTGTTGGGCTCGATGGTGGCGTCATCCATCGCTGCGGGGTTGGGGGCAGCAGAGAACATTTTGGTCTGGGTGGAGAGCTCAACGTGGACCTCGAACCCCAAGACGGGTTCGAAAAGCTCGAGCGCTTTATCCAAATCCATCAGCTGGTCTTTCGCCATAGCTACGCCACCTCCGGGGTGCGATCCGCGACCAGGTAGCCATCACGTTCACCGAACAGTCTCTCGAGAGTTGCCCCGGCCTGATAGAGCCTGGCGTCTTCATAGGCGGGTGCCATCAGCTGGAGTCCCACAGGGAGCCCATCCTCAGGATCAAGGCCCATCGGGAGGGACATTCCGGGAATCCCTGCAAGGTTCACCGGGATGGTGGTGAGGTCCCCCGCCCACATGGCAAGCGGGTCGTCCAGCTTCTCCCCCAGCGGGAACGCGGTGGTCGGTGCGGAGGGTGACACCAGAATGTCGACCTTTTCAAAAGCCTCGGCGAAGTCGCGCTGAATCAGGGTGCGAACCTTTTGCGCACTGCCGTAGTAAGCGTCGTAGTATCCAGCACTCAGGGCATAGGTGCCCAGAATGATGCGTCGCTTCACCTCGTCACCAAAGCCCTGATCCCTGGTGGCGGACATGACGTCCTCCACCGTGGGGCTTCCCTCCGGGGTAACCCGCAAACCAAATCGGACGGAGTCGAACTTGGCTAAGTTACTCGACGCTTCAGCCGGCAACACCAGGTAGTACGCGGCCACGGCGTATTCGCAATGAGGGGCATCGACGTCCACAATTTCGGCGCCATTCGCCGCCATGAGCTCGAGAGCTTCGTCGAATCGTTGCTTCACTCCCGCTTGGATACCCTCACCCACCAACTGCTTCACCACACCCACGCGCAGCCCTGCGAGATCACCAGCGGCCGACCCTCGATCCGCAGCCTCCGTCATCGAGGCCCAGGGAGTCGGGATGCTGGTCGAATCGTGAGGGTCATGCCCTCCAATCACGTCGTGAATGAGGGCAGAGTCTCGAACGGTTCGGGAGACTGGCCCAACCTGGTCCAGTGACGAGGCCAGAGCAATCACGCCATAGCGGCTCACACCGCCATAGGTGGGCTTTACGCCGACTGTGCCGGTAAAGGCTGCAGGTTGGCGAATCGAGCCACCAGTGTCACTTCCAATGGCCACAGGAGCCTGCCGAGCAGCCACGGCAGCCGCAGAGCCACCGCCGGAGCCTCCTGGAGCCCTGGAGGTGTCCCAGGGGTTTCTGGTGACGTGATACCCCGAGTGCTCGGTGGAGGAACCCATCGCAAACTCGTCCATGTTGGTTTTTCCCAGGGCCACAAGTCCCGCTTCGCGCAGTTTGCGCACCACGGTGGCGTCATAGGGGGGTGTCCAGCCCTCCAGGATGCGCGAACCGGCAGTGGTCACCATGTCCGTGGTGCAGAGAACGTCCTTAATGGCAATGGGGATACCATCCAGCGCAGAGAGCGCGGCACCGGCTTTCCGGCGAGCGTCACTGTCTGCAGCAACCTCGAGGGCGTTCTCCGACCGCGCAAGAAACGACCCGAGTGTGCTCTCGGTCGCCTCGATACGCTCCAGGTGCGCCGAGGTGATCTCCACGCTGGAGAGCTTCCCCGCCGCGAGTGCCTCAGCCAGAGCGCTCGCCGACAGCGCTGTGATGTCTGTCACTGCTCTTCCCCGAGAATCGCGGTGACACGGAATCGTGAGCCATCGTGATCGGGAGCACCGGCCAGAGCCTCCTCGGTCGTGAGGGTGTCCCCCACCTGATCGTCACGGAAAACATTGCCCAAGGGGATGGGATGTGAGGTGGGCGGGACATCGTCGGTGGCAACACTCTGGACTGTTTCGACTGCCTGGACGATAGCGCCGAGCTCTCCCGCCAAACGGGTAATCTCCTCGTCGCTCAGTGCGATGCGGGCAAGCCCCGCCAAATGGCGCACGGCATCGGGGGTCATTTCTGACATGAATCTCCTTGGTCGAGCTCTCAGTCTAAAGCGACAGGGCGCTAGGCCCTTCCCTCAGCAGAGCAGCGAAGGATTCGGCCTCCACAATCGGCACACCCAGTTGCTCGGCTTTAGCCCTCTTGCTCCCCGCACCCTCTCCAGCCACAACAAGTGACGTGTTCTTGCTCACACTCGACGTGGGCTTTCCGCCAGCAGCGCGTACCGCTTCCTCCGCCCCATCCCGACTAAACCCGGGAATACTCCCGGTCACAACAATCGTGAGGCCAGATAGTGTGCCGCCCTGCGGTATCGCGGAAGGCGCATCTTCAAATCGGACGCCGGCTGCCCGCCAGGCGTCCACAATCTCGTGGTGCCAGTCCACGGCAAACCACTCGCGAAGAGACTCAGCAATGGTCTGACCCACCCCGTCAACGACGGCTAAGTCCTCGGCGCTGGCTCGAGCTATGGCCTCCAGCGAACCAAACTCGCTCGCTAAGGCCCGCGCGGCCACCGGTCCCACGTGACGAATATTGAGGCTCACGAGAAATCTCCACAGGGGTTGTGTTTTTGCCTTCTCCAGCTGCTCCACCAGCTCAAACGCGGCTTTGGAGGGAACCCATTCCTCGGTGCCCTGGAAAGCAGGAGAGGTGGGGTCCAAAGGGTGATCGCTTTTCTGTCGTTTTCGACGGAACGGTGTTTGCACGACGGGTTCCCCCGTCACAGAGTCCTTCTTCACCTCACCGGTGTCCGCGTCGCGCACCAGGACGCGAATCGGGAACAACTCCTCGACACTCAGGTCAAACAGTCTCGCCTCAGTCACCAGGGGCGGTGTGGCGGGCTCCAGCGGTTGCGTGAGGGCTGCAGCGCTTACCTCGCCGAGACCTTCGATATCGAGTCCCCCGCGTGAACCAATGTGTTCAACACGACCGCGCACCTGCGCGGGACAGTTCTTTTGGTTGGGGCACCGCAAGTCCACATCGCCCGCCTTTGCCGGAGCGAGCCGGGAGGAGCAATCCGGGCACAGTTCGGGCATCACAAATTCGCGCTCAGCGCCCGTGCGCTTCTCGACGACCGGGCCAAGGATCTCGGGGATGACATCTCCGGCTTTGCGAATAACGACAGTGTCGCCGATGAGGACTGCTTTCTGGCGCACCACGTCCTGGTTATGCAGAGTCGCTCTCTCCACCTCGCTGCCGGCCACGGTAACCGGAGCGAGCACCGCGTAGGGGGTAGCGCGTCCGGTGCGCCCCACGCTCACCACAATGTCCAGCAACGTCGTGGTGACTTGCTCCGGAGGGTACTTGTAGGCGATGGCCCACCTGGGCGCACGGGAGGTGGCACCCATCGCGTTTTGAATCTCAAACTGATCCACTTTCACGACGACGCCGTCGATCTCGTGGGACAAGGAGTGCCTCGCATCGTGGAAGCGTCGAATGAATTCCAGGACTGCATCACCACTGTCCATCACCGCGGCATCAGATGACACAGGAAGGCCCCAGGACTCCAAGACGTCATAGACCCCGCTCTGGGTGGCCACCGGAGGGTCATCCCACGCGCCCATGCCGTGCACTGTCATCGAGAGAGCACCCAGGCGCTTTGCCACTAACGCGCGCTTGGTGTCACTCTTACCTTCGCTTTTTTGCCGCAAACTTCCCGAGGCCGCATTCCTCGGGTTGGCAAACACTTTGTCGCCCGCTTCGGCCTGCGCCCGGTTTAAGTCCTCGAAGGCCTCGAGGGTGAAGAACACCTCACCGCGCACCTCGACCAGTTCGGGGTGACCAGTGCCTGAGAGGGTTCTCGGGATAGAGGGCACCAGTATCGCGTTCTCGGTGACGTCCTCACCGGTGATGCCATCGCCTCGGGTGGCGGCGCTCACCAGCTGGCCCCGCTGGTAGCGAAGGTTGATGGCTAAGCCATCGATTTTGAGTTCACACAGAAACTTGGCGTGTGGATGCTCCTCCACAATCTTTCCCACCCAGTCGTTCATCTCCTCGTCATCAAAAACGTTGTCGAGACTGAACATCCGGGCCGCGTGAGTAACCGGCGAGAACAACTCTCCGCCACCAAAACCGATCGTCCTCGTCGGCGAATCCGCACCGGAGAGCTGAGGGAATTGCTCCTCCAGCGTCTGGAGAGCCCGAATCAGGGTGTCGTATTCCGCGTCGGAGGCGAGCAGGGCATCCTTTCGGTAGTAGGCCTCCTGGAGCGCGAGAATGCGCTCAGTGAGGCGCTCTACCTCAGCCCTCGCCTCCTCGAATTCCACGGTTCTAGTCTAGGCAGGAGGACCTGGCTACACCCGGACTACACAGGGTGGTTATCCGGCAACCCGGTGCGAAGCTCGGGCGGCAGATGCCCTAAATCGTTGTGAGTCAGAAGAACAGGAGGTTTTGCGGAGCGAACCCGGATGATGGTCAGCCCGCAGTTCGCCTGGTTGATGCCCATCCACCGCCATGCGCTCGCCCCAAAAACTTCACGCACAAACCATGCAATGACGAAGTTGTGGGTAATCAAGAGCTCATGACGGTCCTCCCTCGACGGGGCAAACCACTCCCCCAGGGCGTCCGTCATCTGTGCTTGACCTGCAGCAATTTCTTCCTCGGTGACGCCGCCAAAGAATGACTCAAAAGCGGGAGGCATATCGGCTTCGGGTCCAGAGGGAATGCAATCCATCAGCAGCGCGCTCGGTGTTGCTTCCTCTATGCCTAAGCGCTCCGTAATCACCGAGGCGGTGTCAATTGCTCTTTGTAACGGAGACGTGAAGGCGGCATCGAAGTGAACGCTAGCCAGACGATCAGCCACCAAAGCCGCCTGCTCCAGCCCACGCTCACTGAGGGGGCCCTCAGGGAGACCAAATTCTGCGTCAACCTGTTCACCGTGGCGGACAAGGTAGAGATACCGGGACATGGGAAACCTTCAGTGATGTTGGTGTTACAGGCACTCAGTCTGGGCCTGTTGTGTTGCCGCCACGTGTCGTGGAGGTTGAGAGGTCATGACGAGCGGATGGTGTCCTTCTCGATGACCCCGTCCACTATGCCATCTTTCACCGCACCCACGACAACCGCCGAGAGGGGTGTGGATAACAACTCCTGAGCAAGCGTTTGGACATCACCGAGGTCAACCCGCGAGAGGCGCAGGAGACCCTCATCGCGATCCACAAATTCACCGGTGGAGAGCTCGGAGCGGCCCAGGCGCATCATGCGGGCATCACTGCTTTCGAGCGCCAGAGCTGATGCGCCCGCAATGTTGCCACGGGTTCGAGCGAGCTCCTCGGCGGTAATGCCCTCCTGAGCGATGGAGGTCAATTCGGTGGTCATCAGCCCTGCCACCTCAGCGACATGACTGGGGGAGGTCCCCGCAGCCATGCCAAACATTCCCGCGTCCGCGTAGGCACTGGCGAAGCTGTAGACCGAATAGGCCAAACCACGTCGCTCCCGGATTTCTTGGAAAAGGCGTGACGACATTCCACCGCCCAGGACGGAGCTCAACACTGACAAGGCGGGTCGACGCTCATCAGTCGCGCGAAGTCCGTGGGTTGCCAGTGCCACGACAGCCTGCTCAAGGGGGCGCTTAATAACGAGGCTTCGGGGAGCTCGGTCAATGTCAGCTTGCGTGACGATGCGTCTGGCTGCCGGCGCAGTGGTGGCGCCTAGGTCCCAACCGGCGTCGCCCAGTGCCTGCGTCACACGTTTTACCAGGTCACCGTGATCCACGGCACCAGCAGCAGTGACGACCAGCTCGTGCGGCCTGTAGTAGCGGGCGTAGTGTTCGAGCACAGAGTCCCTAGTGGATGCGCGAATGGTGTCGGGATTGCCGCCAATGGGACGCCCCAGGGGGTGGTCGCGGAGGACAGTTTCGGTGATGCGCTCGTGGGCCACGTCACTGGGGTCATCATCAGCCATCGCGAGCTCCTCCAGAATGACCTGGCGCTCTACCTCGAACTCCTCAGCATCGATTACCGACGCTGCCACCATGTCGGCAAGAACCTCGATGGCCATGGGGAGGTCCTGGTCCTGGACCTTTGCGTAGTAGCAGGTGTGCTCTTTGGCCGTCAGGGCGTTGTGCTCACCGCCCACCTGGTCAAAAGCGATGGCGATATCCAGAGCGCTCCGTCGTGGTGTCCCTTTGAAGAGCAAGTGCTCGAGGAAGTGCGTGGAACCATAGGCCACTGAGTCCTCATCTCGTGAGCCCACGGCAATCCAGAAACCAATGGACGTGCTGAGCGCTCCGGGGACCGACTCGCTCAGAATTCGAAGGCCGCTCGGGTGAATAGTCCGTGAGACAGTGGCATCACCACTGGCCTGGAAAGAAATTTCTGGGGTCTGAAGGTCAAACTCAATAGCGGGCGACATAGCGCCCCCACACTACCTCGTCCCCTTGTTCACGCACCTGTTAACGACTGTGGGGCCAGGCCGGAGCCTGACCCCACAGAGCTGCGTGGAAGGACTAGGCCTTCTTCGCTGCGCTAACTGCGACCATACCGAAGCCGACCTTGTTGAGAACGTCAGCAATGACGTAGACAATGGCGGCGATGGCGACGGCCGAGGACACGTCAGCACCGGAGAGCTTCATGAACTCTTCGGTTGCAGTGCCGATGGGGTAAATCGCCCATCCGAGCATGACGAAGTTACGCATGATCTTCACTGCGCGAGCAGCGTAGTCCGGCATACCATCGGTCTTGACCTGGAACACTGCGTAGACGATGTAGAACCACGCAAGGCTGGAGATGACGAACCACACGATGGTGGACATTTCACCTTCAGTTCCGACCTCACCGAGGTAACCGGTGACGATCATGATGATGTCGGCGATCACGATTCGGGTAACGAAACCCTTGGTGACAGCGCCGGCAATCGCCACAATCAAACCGAACTCCACCAGCAGCAGAGGCGTGGTGAGGAGCCAGTCGATGTAGCGGTAGGGCATGGTGCCCTGGATTGCAGCTGCGGAACCAGCTTCCTGGTCAAAGAATCCGACGAGGTCGGTCATGATCCAGTACATGATTGCAGCAATGAAGGTAATTGCTCCTGCATAGGTTG
>CAYGLJ010000012.1:0-28408 GCA_964350865.1 uncultured Microbacteriaceae bacterium | reverse complement strand
CCCATCCTGCGACATTCATTGAGATAGATGGCCGACTTGTCTTTCTGGTCACTCACGCTGGTGAGCAGGGCCGCCATGTATTCCGCCGGGTAGTGGGCTTTCAGATGAGCGGTCCAGTAGGAGATCATGCCGTAAGCAGCGGAGTGGGCCTTATTGAAGGCGTAGTCCGAGAAGGGCACGAGCACTTCCCACAGCGCCTGAATGGACTCATCGGAGAACCCGTTGGAGCGCATGCCCTCGCGGAACGCCTCGAACTGGATATCGAGCTCCTCTTTCTTCTTCTTTCCCATCGCCCGTCGAAGCAAATCGGCTTGGGCCAGGGTGTAACCGGCGAGCTTTTGCGCGATCTCCATGACCTGCTCTTGATACACAATCAGGCCGTAGGTCTCCCCCAGCACCTCCTCGAGGGCTTCAGCTAACTCAGGATGAAGCGGGGTAATGTCCTGGAGCCCGTTCTTGCGCAGCGCATAGTTTGTGTGCGAATCAGCACCCATCGGTCCCGGTCGATAGAGCGCGAGAACGGCAGAGATGTCCTCAAAGCTGTCCGGTTTCAGGAGACGCAGCAGGCTGCGCATCGGGCCACCGTCGAGCTGAAAAACGCCCAGGGTGTCGCCTCGGCTGAGGAGAGCGTAAGCATCAGGGTCGTCGAGAGCGAGCTCCTCCAAGACGGGTCGATGTCCTCGGTTGAGCTCGATGTTATCCAGAGCATCATCGATGATGGTGAGATTACGAAGCGACAGGAAGTCCATTTTGACCAGACCCAGGGCCTCTGAGGAAGGGAAGTCAAACTGCGTGACAATCTGACCGTCTTGCTCACGGCGCATGATGGGAATGATGTCGAGCAGCGGATCGCTCGACATGATCACTCCTGCAGCATGGACTCCCCACTGTCTCTTGAGGTTTTCTAGACCCAAAGCAGTCTCAAACACCTGCTTAGCCTCGGGGTCTGACTCCACGAGCGTCCGAAGATCAGCCGCTTCCTTGTAACGCTCATGGGTCTTGTCGAGGACGCCATCGAGTGACATCTCTTTCCCCATCACACCCGCCGGCATCAATTTGGTGAGTTTTTCACCCATTCCAAAAGGGAATCCCAGAACGCGAGCAGAGTCCTTCAGGGCTTGTTTTGCTTTGATGGTGCCAAACGTCACAATTTGAGCGACCCGATCGTCCCCATACTTCTCGGTGACATAGCGAATAACTTCTCCGCGACGTCGCTCGTCGAAGTCCACATCGAAGTCGGGCATGGAAACGCGATCGGGGTTGAGGAATCGCTCAAAGATGAGTCCATGCTCGAGCGGGTCAAGCTCGGTGATTCGCATGGCGTAGGCAGCCATCGAACCGGCCCCGGAGCCACGTCCAGGGCCAACCCGAATACCGTGTTCCTTGGCCCAGTTGATGAAGTCGGCGACGACGAGGAAGTAACTCGCGAAGCCCATCTGTGAAATCACGCCAATTTCATAGTCCGCCTGAGCTTTGACCCGGTCTGGAACTCCCCCGGGATAACGGACCGCGAGACCACGCTGGACCTCTTTCTCGAAAAAGCTGGTCTCGGTCTCACCCTCGGGGACCGGAAAACGAGGCATGTAGTTCGCCGACTCATCGAAAGCAACCGAGGCGCGCTGGGCAATGAGCAGGGTGTTGTCGCAGGCTTCCGGAAAATCAGAGAACAGCGTCCTCATTTGGGCCGCTGACTTCACGTAGAAATCGCTGGAATCAAACTTGAACCTCTTCGGGTCATCCAGGGTGGATCCCGATTGAACACACAACAGCGCCGCATGGGCTTCGGCATCATCCGCTGTCGTGTAGTGCAGGTCATTGGTTGCCAGCAGAGGAAGACCGAGGTCTTGAGAGATTCGGACCAGGTCAGACATGACCCGTTTCTCAATTCCTAACCCATGGTCCATCAGCTCCACGAAATAGTTCCCCGCGCCAAAAATATCCCGAAACTCGGCTGCGGCCTTCAGAGCCTCGTCGTACTGCCCTAATCGCAATCGTGTCTGCACCTCACCACTCGGGCACCCGGTCGTGGCAATAACTCCCGAGGAATACGTCTGGAGGAGCTCGCGATCCATGCGAGGTTTAAAGTAGTAGCCCTCGAGAGACGCCAGTGAGGACATGCGAAAAAGGTTGTGCATGCCTTCGGTGTTTTCCGCCAGCAGGGTGAGGTGGGTGTAGGCACCCGCCCCTGACACATCGTCTTCTCCCCCAGAACCCCACTTGACTCTCGTCTTATCTCCTCGAGGGGTCCCCGGGGTGAGGTAGGCCTCGATGCCGATGATGGGATTCACCCCAGCAGCGGTCGCCTTCTTCCAGAATTCGTAGGCACCAAACATGACGCCGTGGTCAGTCATGGCGACCGCGGGCATCTCCTGCCGAGCTACCTCATCGATCAGATCGGAAATCTTTGCCGCACCATCCAGCATCGAATACTCAGTGTGCACGTGGAGGTGCGCAAACGAGTCGCTGGAAGGGCTCACAAAGGACTCCTCAGGGGTCGGGAATCTCTAGAGTAAACCGGAGGGGCACCGGTCGCCGAAGGCGCCCCGAAGATCATGCCCTTAAGCGCTCAAGCGCAACATTAAGGTCATCGGGAAATCCAGTCTCTACGTGCACCAGCTCACCCGTCACGGGGTGTGTGAACTCGAGCTCACTCGCGTGGAGCCACTGGCGACTCATCCCAAGACGCTCCGCGAGGGTCGGGTCTGCTCCATACAGCGTGTCGCCCACTATGGGGTGTCGGTGAGCACTCATGTGCACCCGAATCTGATGGGTTCGGCCCGTCTCCAAACTGACGCGCAGAAGAGTCGCTCCGGAGAAGGCCTCCACCGTTTCATAGTGAGTGATCGAGTCTCGTCCACCAGCGACCACAGCGAACTTCCAGGACGATGAAGGGTGCCGACCAATGGGGGCATCGATTGTCCCGGTGCTGGGGTCGGGATGCCCCTGAACGAGTGCGTGATAGATCTTGTGCACTGCACGGGCCTTGAACGCCCGCTTCAGCCTGCTGTAGGCAACCTCGCTCTTCGCTACTGCCATCAATCCGGAGGTTCCCACATCCAAACGGTGCACAATTCCCTGGCGCTCAGGGGGTCCTGAGGTAGAAATCCGATATCCAGCACCGGCAAGTGCACCGAGAACCGAAGGACCATCCCAGCTCGGCGCCGGATGTGCCGCTAAGCCTGGGGGTTTATCGACCACCACAACATCATCATCGTCATACACAATCGCCATCGAGTCCACGATGATGGGGACGATCGTGGGAGCTTTTTTCGGCTCGAAGGTCACCTCAAGGATGGCTCCGGTGCGCACGCGTTCAGACTTTCCACCGGCCGAGCCATCCAGCAGGGCTCCACCATCATCAATGATGCTCTGAGCAAAAGCACGAGAAAACCCGAACAACCTGCTCAGGACAACGTCGAGACGTTCTCCCGAAAGACCCTCGGGCACGGGAATCGTCCTGGTCTCGGCCACTAAATCCGCCTCACGGGCAACTCCGCCAGGGAGTCCCCGAGGGAGTATCGAGGGAGGCTACGCACCCTCTGGCGTCGCCGCCGGCTGGGATGTCGACTCGAGCCCTTGAAGCTGCTGGTTAATGAAAGCCTTCAAGCTCGAGCGATACTCACGCTCGAACGACCTCAGCTGCTCAACTTCGCCTTCGATGGACTTGCGTTCTGAGTCCAAACGCTGCTTGATAGCGGCGTGCTCAGTCTCCGCCTCTTGCACAATCCGAGCTGCTTGAGCGTGTCCCTCGGCGATGAGTTCATCGCGCTTCTGGATTCCCTCACGAACGTGCTCCTCGTGGAGCCTTCGAGCGAGCTGGAGCAAATTGTTAGCGTTCTCTGCCTCCACGACGTCTTCACCGGAGGTGGGAAGCGGGCTTACACCCACGGAGCTTTGTGATCCGCCCGAGCGCTGCAGCTCAGCAATGCGGGCCTCACTGGCGGCAAGTTTTTGGGTCAGATCGTCGTTCTCAGCGAGAACCCGGCGCATTTCCACGACCACTTCGTCCAGAAAGTCGTCGACCTCGTCCTGGTCATAACCTTCGCGAAACTTGGTCGATTGAAAGCGCTTGTTGACGATATCTTCAGCTGTCAAAGCCATGACAAGTACCTCATTTAGTTCAGGGTTGGGATCCGGGGGCAATCGTTGAGATGTCTGAAATCCCGGGCTACAGCCTAGCGCGCTGTCCCAGAATTAGGTGAAACCTAGCGGAAAGACCCCACAACGGAGAGCAAGATGAGTGTTCCGATCATCAAAACACTCCATCCGAGGTCCAGTCCTGCACCACCAAAACGAAGCGTGGGTACGACACGTCGGACCGCGGCCAGGGGGCGATCAGTCACGCTATAGGCAGCTTCAGCGGCCACCAGAACGAGTCCTTTGGGCTGGAAGCTCCGGGACAACACCCGAATCCAGTCAAAAATGAAACGAACCCACATCGCGATGAAGAAAACATACAGCGCGATATAGACCAGCGTTGCTAATGCGGAGACCATGGTCCCCATTATGCCGGGCTCAGCCCGAGAGAGCGCCTAGTCGACCAGAGAGGCGTCGAGCTCGGACTCCACACCGTCACCCTCACCGCTGACCAGCACGTGGGAGGGAGAAAGGAGGAAGACTTTTGGGGTAACGCGTTCAATGTGACCTCGAAGCCCCTGGGAAAGGCCGCTGGAAAAGTCCACCAATCGGCGAGCTTCCGATTCGCTCATCTGGGTCAGATTGATGATGACGGGAATTCCATCACGGAAGGTCTCCGCGATAACTTTCGCGTCGTCATATTTCTTGGGATGCACGGTCAAAATCTCGTTCACATCACTCACCCCGTTTTTCGAACCCCGACGCAGCGGGGTTACGGTCGCGCGAGGGGCCGGCTGACTGCTCTCCTGGTGAGACTTTGAGGACGATTGCTCGTCAAACGATTCCTCAGCCAGTCCGAGAAATTCCAGTGTTTTGCGTAGTGCGTTTGCCATTGTTGCCCCTTGTTCGCAGGTTGACTATTTAAGGCTAGGCGCCCAGGGACCTTTTTCCGGTAATTGCGGTACCAATGCGCAGGTGTGTCGCGCCCCGCTCTAGAGCCTCAACGAAATCCCCCGACATCCCGAGGGACAGCTCGGTGGCCTCCGGGGCGACTCTGAGCAGATCCTCCCGATAGGACAGCACACGGTCAAAAGCCTCCGCGGGGCTCTCATCTTGGGGCGCCACCGCCATCACACCCCGTAATCGGAGGTTTCCCGCAGTCAGGGTCTTCTCGGCCAACGCCACAAGGTCGTCTGGTTCTACGCCTCCTCGCCCAGGAACAGACGTAAGGTTCACCTCGAGGAAGACATCCACAGAGCCCTCATATTTCGCCAAAGCGTCGACCAACGAGTCCCGATCCACGGAGTGGATGACATCGCAATACGCAGCGACCGCCCGGGCCTTATTGGACTGAAGCTGGCCCACGAAATGCCATGTCAGATCAAGATCGGCCACTTCGAGCTGCTTCGGAGCCGCGTCTTGGTGGCGATTCTCTCCCACGTGACGAACCCCCAGCGAGTGAAGCTCCCTCACCAGACTTGCGGGGTGAAACTTGGTCACCACAATCGTGGTGACATCCTGAGGGTTACGACCAAAGTCTTCGCAGGCCTGGGCTATCTCCTGCTGAACGCGGTGCCACCGATCCGCGAGCGTCTCGGACACCGGGTGCCCTAGCGAAGAAACTCTGGGACGTCGAGCTCGTCGTCCTCGTCAGCCTCGGCCGCGAACACAGGAGCTTCTGCCGGTTGAGCGCCTCCGCGTTCTTCAGAGGGCAGCAACCACGACTCTTCAGCCTCAGGTGACACTCCGGACTCTGTGGGTGACGCCTCCGCTTCGCTGGTTACCACGGGGGTGGCGACTGAGCGCTGCTGTGACTCATCAAAACCTGCGGCAACCACAGTGACGCGGACCTCGTCTCCCAAAGAGTCGTCAATGACCGCTCCGAAGATGATGTTGGCGTCGGGATGAACGGCCTCCTCCACGAGTTTTGCTGCGTCGTTGATCTCGTAAAGACCCAGATTCGAACCACCTTGGATAGACAGCAGCACTCCCTGAGCACCCTCAATGCTGGATTCCAAAAGTGGAGATGCCACCGCAAGCTCCGCTGCCTTGATTGCACGGTCTGCGCCCCGTGCTGAACCGATGCCCATGAGAGCGGTGCCAGCGTCTTGCATGACCGACTTCACATCAGCGAAGTCGAGGTTGATCAGACCTGGTGTGGTGATCAGGTCCGTGATCCCCTGAACCCCCGCGAGAAGCACGTGGTCTGCGGTTTCAAAAGCTTCCAACATGCTGATCGTGCGGTCAGAGATCTCGAGCAAACGGTCGTTAGGAACCACTATGAGGGTGTCAACTTCGTCCTTGAGTGCCTGAACACCGACCTCCGCCTGCGACATCCGACGCTTGCCCTCGAAGGCAAAAGGCTTGGTCACGATGCCGACCGTCAGCGCACCAATTGACTTGGCAATCCGGGCCACGACGGGCGCTCCACCGGTTCCGGTGCCACCACCTTCTCCGGCCGTCACGAAGACCATGTCGGCTCCGGCGAGAGCTTGTTCAATCTCTTCTTGGTGATCTTCTGCCGCACGACGGCCCACCTCAGGGTCTGCCCCCGCGCCCAATCCTCGGGTGAGGTCTCGACCCACGTCGAGCTTCACATCAGCATCACTCATCAGCAGAGCTTGCGCATCGGTGTTGATGGCAATGAACTCCACTCCTCGCAGACCACGGTCGATCATGCGGTTGACAGCGTTGACGCCACCACCCCCGACCCCTACTACCTTGATCAGCGCGTTGTAGTTGTGTTGACCGGACACCGGTTCTCCTTCGTGATAAACCTTCAAGCTCTAGTTGAAGATGAGAGTTTTCTTCACTTTTAGCTCGTGACTGACGCTAGGGCGCCGAGGCCCTTCGTCGAAGGAGGCTCTGGGCGTGTCGCGGAACCGGTTTAAGGCAAGGAAAACTCAGCCTCGCGCACGAACGACAACACTGTCCGGCGTGGTGACATCAATGACCCTGGATTCTTCGGAATCGAGCGCGATCAGTGCGGCTCTCAGAACTCTCGCTTTCTCGGGTGAACGCTCAGACGAGCCCCACACTACTTCGTGTGAACTACCCCTAATCGTGAAGCGAACGTCATCCAAAGTGGTGGCCGTGATGCCCTCCACTTGCGCGAGCAGTTCATCCGGAAGCGCGCGCAACACCCGAGTAATTGCACTAAAGCTCGGAGACGTAGCGTCAGCCGCCACCAGAATTCTGGGGAGTCCCCCCGGCAAGGCCGGCTCCTCCCACAGGGTCACTCCCGCTGCATCGACCACATCGAAGGCATCCCCCGCCAACACTGCCCCAAGCGGCTTCCGCTCGATGATGGTCACCACGAGTGTTCCGGGCGGCTCAATCCTCGTTTCGAATGCCTGCACCAGGGTCAGCGGCTCCAGGGCAATCTGAACTCGCTCATCATTCACGCGCGCGAGTGGCTCCCCGTAGAGACCCGAGAGGGCGTCAGCGACGGCTTGAGAGGTAACGCGGTCGCCGCCCTCTACGCGGACTTCGCGAAACGCAAGAAGCGGCGAGAGCGTAAGGAGCACGACACTAACGAGGAGCAGACCGATGCTCCCCAACGACACAGCCCAGGTGATGCGACGTCGCCGCGTCGCCTCGGTAAAGCGTCGATACTCTGCTTTTTCCGCCGAGACCCGTTGTTTGGTCGCTGTTTTCACTCGAGCAGTGGGCTTCGGGGAGCTCCGCTTTCGGGTCGCGGATTTCCCTGATCCTCGGGGTTGGAAACCCTCTGGTCTATCCACCAGTAGCCTCGTCGACTCGTCGTTTAGTCGCCAAGAGCTGGGGGACGATTTGGTACAAATCTCCCGTCGACATCGTCAACACGATGTCTCCCGGCCTTGCGCGAGCCACCGCTAGCTCACACGCACTACCCCAATCAGGTTCAAACGCGTACGAGGCGCCATCCGCCATCTTCTGGAGAATCAAGTCTGTCGTCACGCCCTCAATCGGGTCTTCACGGGATCCAAAAATTTCCAGGAAGATCGTGTGGTCGCTTCCTTCAGAAAACGCGTTCGCCAGCTCACTGGCCATGTATTGCGTGCGGGAATAAAGGTGGGGCTGGAACATGGTGATGACGGACCCGTCTCCCACCACTGCGCGAGCGGTTTCCAGAGCTGCGGCAACCTCGGTCGGGTGATGAGCATGGTCATCATAAAAGCGAACGCCACCGATCTCTCCGTGGAACTGGAATCGTCGATCGGCGCCTCGGAAACCACTTGCTGCGCGAGCAGCCTCCTCCAGCGAGTATCCGCTCGCGAGGAGCGTGGCAATCACTCCGGTTGCATTCACAGCGTTGAGTCGCCCGGGAACGCCCAATTCGCAGCGGGCACTGGTGCCTAGATAACTCACCGTGAAAGTGGCGAGAGGACCCGCCACCAGGTCTGTCATCACAACATCTGCGCTCGGGGTGGTCCCATACGTGAGGGTGCTGACCTCATCACCGAGCCTGGTGGCGAGGTGTCGGGTTCCCTCATCATCAGCACACAACACCACGGTCTCTGTTGCGCTGCGCACAAACTCTTCAAACGAGTCGTAGATGGCCTCAAGAGTCCCGTAGAAATCGAGATGGTCGGGGGCGATATTGGTCACCATTGCGACGGCAGGTCGATAGTCAACAAACGAACGGTCTGACTCATCAGCCTCGATGACGAAAAGCTCATCCTTGCCCCATCGAGAGGAGACGCCCCACTCACTCACCACGCCACCATTGACTGCGCCCACCGGGCGACCGGAGCGATCAAGCGCAGTTGCAAGCATCGCAGTGGACGTGGTCTTCCCGTGAGATCCCGCCACCGCGAGCACTCTTTTGCCTCGGATTATCCAGCGCAACGCCTCCGAGCGATGCAACACCTGGAGTCCGCGAGCTCGAGCCTCCCTCAGCTCCGGGTTGTCCTCACGCACTGCACTGGAAATCACCACGGTGGTGGCGTCGCCGAGGTGAGCGGGATCATGGCCCACCGACACCGTGATGCCAGAAGCCTGGAGTGACTCTGTCACCTCTGACGCGGATCGGTCGGACCCTGAAACAGTGAGACCGCGCTCCGCCAAGACCCTCGCTATTCCGCTCATGCCGGATCCTCCGATGCCGATGAAGTGCACCGACCCCAGCTCGTCGGGCACTACACGGCCTAGTTCTGGTCTCACCACGAGGAAGCCTTTCCGGTCTGGGTGCTTGCCCGCTGCATCACGTGGACAAAAGCTTCGGCTGCGTCTGCTCGTCCTAGGCCCTTGGCCCGCTCGCGCATACGATCCAGAGCCGCATCATCTCCCAACAGAGGCAACACCGTCGCGCGGACATAGTCCGGCGTGAAATCGCTGTCTGAGACCAACACCGCCGAGCCAGCCTGCAGAGAATCCCAGGCGTTCTTTTCCTGCTCACCGTTACCTACCGGGTAGGGAACAAAGACTGCAGGCAAACCCAAGAGTTGGATTTCCGACACTGTGGCCGCGCCGGCCCGAGAAATCACCGCGGTGGCGGCCGCAAAAGCAAGGTCCATTCGATCGCAGTACTTCACCGCCACATAGCCAGGAGTCTCCACCGCGGGGAGAGGGTTTCGATTACCCACGATATGGAGAACCTGCCACCCAGCGGCAAGAATGTCCCCCACGACCGCCTGAACTGTCGAATTCACCGATACGGACCCTTGAGAACCGCCTGTCACGAGGAGGGTCTTTTTCCGAGGCGACAAACCGAAGTGTTTTCTCGCGACAGAGAGCGTCGGGGTTGATCTCGGATGAGTGATGGCCCGAGGCATCGGCATCCCCAGCAATGTTGCGCGCGGCAGTTTGGTCAAGGAAAACGTCGTCACCACATGGCGAGTGAGCCTTGCTCCCCACCGGTTAGCGAAGCCTGGAACCGCGTTGGCTTCGTGAATAACCAGAGGAAGCCGAAGCATCCAGGCCGCGACATAGACGGGAGCGGAGACATAGCCCCCAAAGCCCGCCACGACATCGGGACGATGAGACCGAAGAAGTCGAATGCTTGTCACGACAGCGCCCACAAACCGTGGCCAAAAGAGCGCAGCTTCAGCGTTTACTCTCCGCGGGAAGGGCAATCTCGCGATGGTGCGAAGGGCCAAGCCGGCCTCCGGAACAAGACGAGTTTCCAAGCCCTCCTTTGTGCCAATCACCAGAATGTCCTCTGGAGTCGATGAGCCCTGACGGACGAGCTCGTCAGCCACCGCGAGCAGAGGATTCACATGGCCCGCGGTACCACCGCCGGCAAGCACCACCCGCATCATCGAGCAGAACTCCGTCGATTTGCACCCGCGGTCACCGACACTGCATCGCGCCTATTGACCGCCATGACCACACCAACGCCAATGAGCGACGCCATCAATGCTGATCCACCCACAGACATGAAGGGCAGTGGAACACCCAGAACGGGGAGAACCTCGAGGACCACAGCAATATTGATCAGTGCCTGACCAATCAACCACACCATGACTCCGCCAGTCACGAGGCGGGCAAAGGGATCTGGCTGGGCGCGGACCAACCGAGCCATTGCCACCGCCAGGATTACAAAGGAAATAATCACCATGCTGGTCCCGATCAGCCCCAACTCCTCCCCCACAATGGCGAAGATGAAGTCGGTTTCAGCGTGCGGCAACCACGACCATTTCGCGCGGGAATTCCCCAGCCCCACACCAAGGACTCCCCCAGAGCCCAGTGCATAGGTGGAGTGAACAATCTGCCAACACGTGCCCAGATAGTCCTCCTCCGTGCAGCCTGAAAACCACGTCATGATGCGGTTGATTCGAGAGGGGCTCAGCATGGCCAACATGGCAACCCCAGCGGCGATCACCGCCACAACCGTAAAGAGGTGGCTAAGTCTGGCTCCGGCAAGAAAAACAATCCCCAGTGCAATCACGACCATCACGCCCATGGTTCCAAGGTCTTGACCCATCATGACCAAGCTCAGCGCGATGAGAACCCCCAGCCCCAGAGGTCGCACCAGTGTTCGGTAGTCCTCGACCCGGTCAATGCGGTCCGCAAGAATCGCCGCCATCCAAATGATCATGGCGACCTTCAAGATTTCCGAGGGTTGCCCCGTGAACCCGGCAATGTTCACCCAGTTCGTGTTACCACCGGAGGTGATTCCCAGAGGAGTGAAGACGAGACCTTGAAGGAGCAGGGCAACCAAAAATATTGTCGGAGCAAGTTTCTTCAGCGCGCGTGCAGGAAACCGTGAAATCACCAGCATCGCGGGGATTCCCAGCAAAACCCATATCACCTGGCGGAAAAAGGTGGCAAAGAAGTTGCCGTCATTGCCCAGTGCTGATCCCACAAAGGACGACGAAAGGACCATCACCAAACCGAATATGACGAGGAAAAAAACCATGGACACCATGACCACGTAGTCGGCAGATTCCCGACCAAAAAGACGCTTCACGCTGACCGTAACGCGGGGTGCGGATGACCTTGATGCGACTTGAGTCACTGGCCACTCACCTGCTTTCACCCACGGAACCTTCATCCCACGGTTGATGGATGAGGATTACCCTCAAGTGTGCGGGGAAAACACCCTAAGAACCGCTAAGGCGCGCCGATTAACCGCCACTGCGCTGGAGCTCACGGAAGGCTCAGAACGCCAGCAATGAGAGCGGGCGCAACGTCCTGCGAGCGGGTCATGGCGATCGCTGCGAGAAGGGCAGGTAGCTGCTCGGGAACCCGCCACCCGGCTTCACGTAGTTCGTCGAGTGTTGAAATCTCGAGAGCTTGGTTGGCGCGATCATCCAGAAATGCTCGGTCCACGATGATGCCCTCGACAAGGCCGATATCACTCATCCCTGGAGAATCCAGACCTATACCAATCGCTCGGGCACCTTCCACAACATCAGCATCCTGAACTTGCGCCTCGGAAGGGCCGACCGCCTTGCGGTAGACGCAGGCTTGGGTTGTGCCATCAAAGAAAACCCCGCTGTTGTCGGTCCCCTCAGTCTCCAGTGACACCGTAACCCTCGGAGTGATGTGACTCTCAGGAAATCGTGAGCGCCAGCGAAGGGAAGGAGCCGCCACCTGCACAATCAACGCGGAATAGGGCCTGGGTTCACGAAGAGCGTCGAGAACCGGTGGGGCCCCGAAGCCGACAACCCTCGTGGGAAGTTCCGCAGCCTGAAAAATTCGCTGGGCTACGTCCACGGCGGTATCGCTCTCCGGGCCGTGGAGCACCATAATCCAGTCTGCAGGGTCACCACCCTTGTCTCGAAGTCTCCACGCAAGCTCGAGATCTGACCACACGGGAATGGCTGAATTCTGCAGTTGCTGGATAACCGGATCTTCGGCCTCAACTCCCGGGGACACGACCGCAAAATCCCACGACCCTGAGTGAACAATCTCTGCTCGTTGCGGATCCTCACCGAGCGTGACCTGGGCGCCGACTACCTCGGCGAGATTGACAAGGTCACTGTGGGCTGTGGCGGCGGCAACAGACACGTCGCAGCCAAGTTCGCACAACGTATCCACCACGGCAAAACCGGTCTGGCCCAAGCCCACCACAAGGACACGGAGACCCGCCCAGGGAGAGTGCCAACTGGTGAGCTCTTTGAGTGGGTCCTCACTCAACGACTGAGCCACTCCAGGTAGAACAATCCAGCTCCCACCGCGGCAAAGAGCCCTGCAATAAGCCAGAACCTCACCACAATGGTGACCTCAGCCCATCCTTTGATTTCGTAATGGTGGTGCAAAGGGGACGAGTAAAAGATTCTGCGTCCACCGGTGGCTTTGAAGTACAGCCGCTGAAGAATCACGGAGCCGGTCAGAATCACAAAAAGCCCTCCGACGATGGGCAGCAACACCTCGGTCCGCGAGAACAGGGCAAGGGCTGCAACACCGCCGCCCAAGGCAAGGGAACCGGTGTCTCCCATAAAAATCTTGGCGGGGGAAGTGTTCCACCACAGGAACCCGATCAAACTTGCCGCCACAATGGCAGCAACCGCGGTCAGCTCCAGAGAATCTCGAACCTCGTAACACTTGTACAGGACGTCCTCGTCGGGAAAGGCCCGGAAACAGGACTGGTTGAACTGCCAGAACGTAATCATCACGTACGCGACAAAGACCAGGATTGTCGCCCCACTGGCAAGCCCATCCAATCCGTCGGTCAGGTTCACTGCGTTGGATGTTCCGACGATGATGAGGGTCGCCCACACCGCGAATGCCACAACAGCAGCCCAGTAGCCCCACTCGACGAAGGACAGGAGATCTGCGCCTCTTACAACGGATATTCCTTGGGCAGCGGGGGTTACGCCATTCTCATCGGGAAACGACACCGCCCCCCACGCGAACGCCACCGAGACCGCAAGTTGCCCAATAACTTTCCCTCGAGGCGACAGCCCCAGAGATTGCTGACGACGCACTTTGGAGAAATCATCCAAGAACCCGACGAGCCCCAAACCGACCATGAGGCCGATGACGAGGAAACCGGAGGGACTTGGCATCCGACCTTCGATGAGGTGGGCACCAAAAAAGCCAAACAGCACCGCCAGCAAAATGACGATGCCGCCCATCGTGGGAGTGCCGCGCTTCACATAATGCGTCTTAGGGCCATCCTGACGGATGAATTGTCCCCACCCAATTTTCGCGAAAAGACGAATAAACAGGGGGGTAAGGAACAGAGAGAAGCCCAACGCCAAGGCGCTCCCCAACAGCAGTATTCTCACGAGAGGTCCGCTTTCAGCTTCTGAACCATCGGGGACATCGACTCATCGGTGCTACCGAGGACAAGGACAACGTCTCCCGGCCGAATATGCGCACGGATGTCATCGTACGCGCTGTCGCTGTCCTCGCAGAACCGCGACTCTCCATCCCAGGAACCCTCCATACCGACCGAGAGGAACAACGCCCTGGCGCCTCGCCCCACCGCAAAGACCTGCGTGACATTGAGCCGAACCATGAGTGCCCCGAAAGCACTGAGATTGTCGTAGTCAGATTCGCCCGAGAAATCGAGAGTACCTGCGACAGCCACGACGCGACGAGTCCCACGAGCGAGTGACGACACTGACTTGGTGATATCCACAGCAGGTGAAGCTTGGGTGACATGAGAAGCGTCGACCAGGATCACATCATCCGACATCGCCACTCCGACAGGAAGCTTCTGGGAGGCAGCGACAGCGGCAGCCTCCCCTATCGATTCGGACAGGCTGTGACCAAGGGCTAGCTGATCCCGCACTATGCGGAGGGCCGCATCTCTCGCCTCAAGACTAATTCCGGGGATACGCAGCGTGTCCCGAGCGTCGCCAAACGTTAGCTCCGCCCCGGCCGACTCCCAGTCCAGCCACTCCCCCGCAACCTGCAGTTCGCTCACGGTGTCTCGCCCCAGCCAGCTTCGTCGAGGGCCTGCCGGGCTTCGTCGCGGGCCGAGAAGGGGACTTTTACCCCTCCGATGTCCCGATAGTCCTGTGATCCCGGCCCACTCCACAGGATGGTGTCGCCCTCCTGTGCGAGGGAAACAGCGAAACGTATCGCCTCGTTGGGCTCAGGAATCTCGTGAACCTCGGCGCCTGAAACACTGCGAGCCCCCTCGAGGAGTCCTTCGCGAATAACAGTGGGATCCTCGCGGCGAGGGTCATCATCGGTAATGATCACAACGTCAGCTTCTTCTGCTGCCGTGCGACCCATAATGGGTCGCTTCGTCGCGTCTCGATTTCCCGAGGTTCCGCAGACCATGATGAGCGAGCCCTGGGTACGCTCCCTGAGCGCCGTCAGTGTGTGATGGTAAGCATCTGCGCTTCGGCCGGCGTCCACATAGACCTGAGGTCCCCTTGGACCTGAAACCCGCTCCATCCGCCCCGGAATGGATACCGGGATTCCCGAGCTCCCAGGGCCGAGCGCTCCCAGACGCTCCGGCGATACTCCCGAGCGAATAACCATCACGGTGGCGAGCGCGGCGTTAGAAACCATATGGTCACCTGTGACGGGTACCACAACTTCTAGCGTTGTCCCCTCTCGAGATTCCACGACAAAGGTAGTTGCCTCTCCCTGAACCCCCACAATGTCCCACAACCACTCAGCATCAACTTTCCCCCGTCGGCCGAGAGTGGTGCAGGGAATTGTCACTTTCGACGCAAGCTTTTGACCCCATGAGGTGTCTACACACACCACTGCTTGTCGTGCTTTCTCCGCGGTGAAGAGCGCGGCCTTAGCCTCGAGGTAATTTTCCATCGTGTGAAAGTCCTCGAGGTGGTCATGGCTGAGGTTGGTAAACCCCGCAACATCGCACACCACCTCATCCATGCGGTTCTTGTCGAGGGCCTGGGCGCTAATTTCGACCGCTACGGCGCTGACACCTTCTTCTCGCGCACGCGCGATCATGGCATGAGTATCCGGTGCTTCCGGTGTCGTCAGGGTGCTTGCAAAAGTCTCCCCATTCACCTGGCGAAGCGCCGTCGTGGAGAGAGCAGTTCGCGCACCCACGCCCCGCATGATCGCCTCGAGGAGAAACGCGGTGGATGTCTTTCCGTTAGTCCCCGTTACTCCCAAAATGGTGGGCAGGGCACCAGATCGGGTTCCATAGATTTCGGCTGACACAGCCCCTAGGAGAGCGCGTGGGTTCTTCGCAACAAGAATCGGAGCCCGCGAACCCTCGAGCGAAGCAAGACCTTCCTCGTCAGTAAGCACAGCCAGGGCACCCGCTCGAAGCGCGTCGACCCAAAATTCACTTCCGTGTCGATGGACTCCGCGCAACGCCACAAAGAGATCACCAGGCTGCACGGCTGATGAGGCGAGGGCTACCCCCGTCACACTCACATCCTCTCCCGTGTGCACAAGTCCGAGAGTGTGCGCGAGAGAGCTCAGTGCCTTCGGTGGTGTCGACAGAGGTCGAAGCGTCAGCGCTTTGTCCACCACGTCACCCCTCCTTGGGGCACCGGCACCCCGGCTACCAGGTTAGCGGGGGAAGGATGGCGGGCTCGGTAGATGGTGCGACCCGATAGTGCTTGAGGACGTGGGAGAGGATCTCGTGAAATGCCGGTGCTGCTGCCGTAGAAACTCGGGACGTCTGAGGCTTGTAAAAGCTGACCAACACGACGTACTCAGGATTCTCGGCGGGAGCCATACCTGCAAGAGAAATCACGCGATCATCGCCATACCCTGTAGAGGTCGCAATTTCTGCGGTACCAGTTTTGGCCGCGACTCGGTAACCAGGAACCTCTAACGTGTTCCGCAGGGGTCCCTGAGACACGATGGTCTCCATCATCCTTACGGTTTGTTGCGCCGCACTGGCAGAGACGACCTGAACGGGTTCAGCAACGGGTTCAGGAACGAACTCACCGTCATTGGTCAGACACCCGTCCACGAGCCGCAGTGGCACTCTCACACCGTCATTGGCGAGAGTTTGGTAGGACGACGCCATCTGGGCTGCTGTGACCGATATTCCTTGCCCAAAGAACTGGTTATAGCGGGTCACGACGTCGACTTGGTCAACCGGGAGAACCTGGCCGGAGGACTCTCCCAAGAAATCGATTCCGGTTACTTCGCCAAACCCAAAATTGCGAAGATATCGGGTTGCCTCCGCCTTGGGCATTCGATCGGCGAGAACAGAAATACCCGTGTTGGAGGAAGTGTGAAGCACCCCGGCTGTGGTCAGCTGTCGATCATCGGCGACCAAAAAGTTCTTGATGTAGCGACCGGGGTAAACCTCATAAAAACCAGGAGCAACAATCTTGTCCTCTGAATAGGTGTAGCCACCATCAATCAGCATGGCAATACCGACAGACTTCATGATGGAGCCAGGCTCATAGGGTGAGCTGAAGGCGCGAGCACCCATGAACTCCACAGGAGACTCGGAAAAATCATTGGGGTCGAAAGTTGGCCAGTCCGCCGCTGCGAGGACGTGTCCGTCCTCAACCCGGACCACCATGGCGGATCCGTATTGGGCTCCCAGGTTGCTGCCATGCTCCGCAAGGGTTTGGAGGACGTACCACTGAAGGTCACTGTCGATGGTGAGCCTCACATCACCGCCATGGATGGGTTCTTCCACGAGCTGGGTCGTGCCGGGTAGCCGAATGCCATCGGCACCCTTTTGGTAGGTCGCAGTTCCGTTGATCGCACGCAGGCACGAGTCATATTTGCGCTCCACCCCCGCAAGCGGTTCGTCCGTGCCGAGCATGCCGGTGAGGTTCGCGGTAACCGGACCAAACGGGTAGGTACGCTCACGCACCAAGTCCATTTGTAGCCAAGGGTTGCGAAGCTCTCGCAGCGCCTGGCGGTCCTCCGGGCTCACACTTTTCACGAGGTAGGTGAAGTGGGCCTCAGGATTACTGTTCACCGCGTAGAGCAACTCATCGGCGTTTGCCCCCGTAATCAGCGCAATCTCCGCCATGGCTGCCATGACCGTAACCACGTCACCGTCACGCCGAAAATCTCCCACCTTACGTGGGTCTGCGCTGACGTCATAGCGGTCGACATCAGTAGCCAAATCATTGCCAAAACTATCGACAATCGAACCCCGTGAGGCCCAGATCACCTCGCTGGTCGTGCGAATCTCAGCAGATTGTTCCTGGAGCTCCGCGGCGCGCACCACTTGGACATCAACCAGACGAGACACCAGTAACCCCGCCATCAGGAAGATAACCAGAAGCGCAACGCCCATGCGGCGACTGGAAATGCGCTGGTGAGCCATCGTTTTCCTACTAGCGCGTCACCGGGGAAGGGATCGAACCACCAAATCGGGGCGCAGGGGGCTCGGTTGCCACCACCAGCGATGCCGTCGGCTGCGCAGTCTGGGAAGCGTCCACCTCAGCGGTGTGGGGAGCCAGGACATCCGTCACATCAGCCTCGAGTGCCGTCGCGGTGGAAATGGTCAGGAACACATCTTCCACAATCTCCGGCGCGACAACGGATTCCGTCCCGGCCGTCACAGCGAAGACTTGACCGCTGGCCGAGGCTTCTGCAGGAATGGCCTCCCCCACCACAGCGCCATCAGAAACCCTGATGTAGGCGGGGTTATTGTCGGGCACCATCCCCATGGACCCTGCCAAGGTAGCGAGGGTGTCGGGAGCGACCAGGGCGCTGATTTCCTCGCCCACGATCTGTTGCTGTTGCTGACTGCCCCGAAGATCCGTTTTCAGTGAGGCGATTTCGTACGCACCACCTGACACGGCGATAGAGAGCAAGAGTTGTCCACCTAAAATCGAGAAAATGCCGGCCAGCAGCACCACGATATAGCGGAGCTTGGGAACAGCATCCGCCCTGGCCTTCTGGCGTGTCGAGGACACTGCGCGGGGCTTCGTTGCCCGAGGTGCGCTCCCCACACTGTGAGCTAGAGCAGTCATCGAGTTACCTCTTTCACTTTCTCGCCTGCCCGCAGTCGGACAGAGGCGCTTCGTGGATTGGATGTGATTTCTTCTGCGCTTGCCATCTCGGCACCGCGGGTGATCTCACGAAAACTGGGACGGTGTTCGGGGAGCTCTCTGGGCAGACCAGCGGGAGCGCTCGACGTGGAAAGCCTCCGAAGCTCCCGCTTGACAAGGCGGTCCTCACCGGAGTGATAGGACATGATCGCCACTCGGCCCCCGATGGCCACGCGCTCAAAAGCAGCGGGCAGCGCTCGTGCCAGCGAGTCGAGCTCTTGGTTCACTGCCATCCGAAGTGCCTGGAAGACGCGCTTTGCCGGGTGGCCTTTGTCTTTCAGCGCGTAGGGCGTTGCTTCTTGAAGAACCTCCACAAGATCACCGGTCCGGACAATCGGAGCCTGTAGACGACGCTCAACGATGGCCCGCGCGTAGCGCTTGGCAAGCTTTTCGTCGCCCAGGCGATAAAAGAGGTCGGCCAGATCAGCTTCGGTGAACGACTGAAGAACATCCGCAGCGCTGACATCGTCTTGAGGGTTCATCCGCATGTCCAGGGGAGCGTCGTGCGAGTAAGAGAATCCGCGTTCAGGTTTGTCGAGATGGAGGGATGAAACTCCTAAATCGAAGAGGATTGCGTCTGGAGCCTGGTGGGGAACATGCTCATCCAGCGCGGAGCCCAGCTCGTCGTAGCGGCACAGCGCAAACATCACTCGATCGCCGAAGGGCGCAAGACGCTCACGGGCTTGCTCCAGCGCTTCCGGGTCACGGTCAATGCCCAGGACTCTGAGTGCCGGAAGAGAGCTGAGGAACATTTCGGTGTGCCCACCGAGCCCGAGAGTGGCGTCCACGAGAAGGGGCGAGTCCCCCTGGAGCGCCGGAGAGAGAAGCTCCAGTGCTCGGGGTGCGAGTACGGGGATGTGAGAGTAGGTCCCAATCATAGATTTACCCGGTGTCCCTGGAGTCTGATTCCCTTCCGTGTGATGACCTGGGACCGGGGAAGGTGACACAGGGCTCACGGAGGGGAGTCAGACTTCAGGGCTACAAAAGCCCCGGAATCACCTCCTCTTCGGTGTCTGAGAAGGCCTGTTCGCGTTCTTCGTAGTACTGATCCCATGCGGTGGAGGACCAAATCTCGGCTCGGTTTCCCGCACCGATTACGGTGAGCTCGCGCTCGAGCCCCGCGTAGTCGCGCAGCGCAGGAGGAATGGTTACCCGGTTCTGCTTGTCGGGAATCTCAGAGGATGCTCCTGAGAGGAAGAGGCGCAGGAAGTCTCGACTGGCCTTTGAGGTCAGTGGTGCCTCCCGAAGTCGCTCGACGTGAGCATCGAAGTCTTTGGATGTGAAGACGTAAATACATCTCTCTTGACCGCGAGTCAGAACCAAACCGTTCGCGAGCTCGTCACGAAATCTCGCCGGGAGGATTACTCGGCCTTTGTCGTCGAGCTTGGGGGCGTGCGTACCCAAGAACATGGTGCCCCCCTTTCTTGTCCGGCCACGAGAAGGTATTCACCACTTTACTCCACTTTGCTCCAAATTCAACCACTTTTAGCTTTTTTCTTCCCCGGGTTTTTGGGAACGACTCCACCCGCAGAAACCAGGAAAATACTGGGCGCGCACAAAAAAACCGGCCCTGAGGGCCGGTTTCTTGAGAGCCACCGAAGGTGGGCTAGCGCTCCACTCGGGCCTTACGGGCCCTCTCCACGCTCCCTGCGCTCCCACCGGTCGTTGAGGCGATCCATGAAGGACGACGAACCTGCAGGGCTCTTCGCGCGCGGAGCAGAGGGCGACGTCGATGCACCATCAGAGGGAGCACCGGGGAACGCCACCGCGACCATGACCCCGGCAAAAAGAACGCCGAAGCCCACAATCCCGACCAGCGTGATATCGAGTGACACGCCCACAACCATGGTGACGATGCCGACCAGCCCCATCAAAACGCCCACCGCGATGGCGGTGTAGTTCGGCGCCCTCCGCAGGCCCGCCGTGCTCATCACGTCAGCCTCGTTCTTATAGAGGTTGCGCTCCATCTCTTCGAGCAGGCGCTGCTCGTGCTCAGATAGCGGCATGATGTCCTCCCCACGGGTGTGGCTGATTTTCTACAGAGTGTACGCAGATTTCCTGAGGATAGGCTAGGTGCGTGTCAGCGCAGATGAAACTTGTCGATGTAGTCGACTCCCGCATCACTTCATTCTTGGAAGCCCGTTCAGAAGAGATGTCCCACATCTCCCCCGACCTTGAGCACATTCTGGCGTATGCCAACAGCATGCTCCGCAGTGGGAAGCGCTTCAGAGCTCGCTTTTGTTACTGGGGCTGGAGAGCAATCGATCAGGGTGTGGAGGGCGACCCGCTCGGGGGAATCGAGACACTAGAAGACGCATCCCCCGTCATTGCTCTTGCGACCTCGTTGGAGGTATTTCACGCAGCTGCGCTCGTCCACGATGACATCATGGACAACTCCGACACTCGTCGCGGGCTCCCTGCTGCTCACAAGGCATTTGAGCGTATTCACCGCGATCGCTCCTATTCCGGGTCGACGGAGCACTTCGGGGCATCCACAGCGTTACTCCTGGGTGACCTACTCCTAGCCTGGAGCGACGACCTTCTCACTCACGCCCTCTCCTCTTCGTCCCCGGACATCGTGGCGGCCACCCGTTCTCAGTTCTCCACGATGCGCCAGGAAGTAACTCTGGGCCAGTACCTCGATATCCACGAGGAAGCAGCGTGGCTTCATCACGGGGAGAGCGAACGGCTGGAGAGAGCGCTCAGAGTGGTGACCTATAAGTCAGCGAAGTACAGCATGGAAGCACCTCTCCTGATTGGCGCTTCACTCGCCGGCGCTCGAGAAAACCAACTCAAGGATCTCTCGTCATTCGGACTGCCTCTGGGAATCGCGTTCCAGCTCAGAGACGACGTGTTGGGAGTCTTTGGTGACTCGGAAGTAACGGGAAAACCTTCAGGGGATGACCTTCGAGAAGGCAAGCGCACGGTACTTATTGCCCGCGCAGAAGCCTCTATGCCCGACAGCGCTAAGCGAGTGTTCAACGAGCTACTGGGGGACAGAAGTCTTGATCCTGATCAGATCGAGGTGATGCAGTCCACACTCCGAGACACAGGTGCGTTGGATGAAGTGGAGGACATGATTCAGCACTACGCCGACACCGCCATGGCGGCACTCGAGAGTGCGCACATCACAGAGGGAGCACGGTCAGAGCTGCGACGGCTCGCAGATGCCGTAACTCGGAGGAATTCTTAGAGAGCCAGGGTTTGCGCGAGCCGTCGAACCTCAGTCTTGCGCCCGTTCCTAATGGCATCGATGGGGCTAGTTCCCAAAACATCATGAGGTTCGATTAGCCACTGGAGGGCGCTTTCGGGGGTGAAGCCTCCATCGATGAGCACGAGCGCGGTGCCCTTGAGGTCCGCGACCGGAGAACCCTCATCGAGAAAGATGTCAGGAATCCGAAAAACCCCCTGCTCCTTGCGCCCCAGTAGAGCTCTGTCTTCGACCAAACGGTGAACTTTCCCTGGGGTGAGCGACAGTCGCTCGCACACGTCCGGGACACTGAGCCAGGTGATGGCAGAAGGGCTTGACACGTTCATAAGGGTCCCACGTATTGCTCCTCCAACACCAGTGGGGACGATGAGGATTTGGCAATCTCATATGTTACAAACATATTAACTGCTGTAACATCTGCCACAGTGATTGACGCTGGTATCATCCTGTGACACCGTTGTTATGCGGAGCGTCGCTACACCCGTGAGCGCTGTGCCACGAAACGATGGAAGACATGACACATCAGGACCCCCACACCCACGTGACTGAGGCATCAGAGGAATCTCTCGAGCACTCAGTGTTTCGGGGTCTTTCTCCGCGGCTCGAGACTTTCCAGGAATGCGAGAGCAGCTCTGGAGCCGTGTCCCGTGGTCTCTTGGGCGCACTCCCCTTCGTGATGACGGGGACACTCGCCACCAGCGCCATTGTCACTCCTGGCATGGTTCAACACTCCACACAGCCGGCAGAGCCCGGTGCGAGTGGTGACTACGCCAACGATCAGCGGCCAGGATTTGGTGAAAGACTCTCCGGAGCTTTCCTTCCCGTGGCCCACTCTGTCTTGTCGACCGTGCGGCCCGACCTTCCCGCGACATATGTCGTGAAAGAGGGCGACACGATTTCCTCCATTGCCGACAGCTTTGGAATCCCCACCCCCGCCGTTTTGACCCTCAATGCGTTGAGCTGGAACGCTGTCTTGCACCCTGGACAGGTACTCAAGTTGACGGCAGAGCCCACAAAGAAGGTAGCTGCCTCCCCTGCTCGAGTGGCCGGCAATGCTTACCTTGTCCAGGCGGGCGAAACGTTGAGCACCATTGCGGATCGCCTGGGAATATCGACAAGCGCCCTCGTTCAGGCCAACAACCTGGAGGGCAATTCCACAATTTATGCCGGACAGATGATTCGCATCCCAGGCTCCACGGCTCCGGTTGTGGAGCGTGAGGCTGACCTCGTCATGCCGACCCTCGCATCTGCCCCCACCATTGTTCCCGCCTCTGTTGAGTCCACGGACCAGGTTTTATCCGGCGACGATGAGAGCGAAGCACTGGAGACGCCCTCCGAAGTTACTGTCGAGGTATTCGATGCCGCCGATATCGAGTTAGCAGACAAGCCCGCCCTCATCACCGTGAAGGTGCCCACCCCTAAAGCCCCTGTCGCTGTCAAGAAGCCCACTCCCGTCGCCACTCCTGCGGTTGCGAAGGAGACGCCCGCGCCGAGCCCGGCGCCGGTAACTCCCGCGGAATCTGAGCCGGCGGAGAGTGAGGAGGAGGCGGAACCAACATCGTCCATCGGGCAACCGGTGAGTGGCAGCGTCACGCCCCTCAACGACGAACGACGCACCAACGCGCAAATCATCGTCAATGTTGGGCGGGAGATGGGAATCTCTGATTACGGAATTGTGATCGCGCTCGCCACCGCCATGCAGGAATCGTCGTTACGTAACATCAACTGGGGAGATCGAGACTCCGTGGGTCTCTATCAGCAACGTCCCTCTTCCGGTTGGGGAACCGTCGAGCAAATCATGGACCCGGCATACGCAACTCGGCTGTTCTTTGGTGGTCCTAATAACCCCAATAAGGGTAAGACCCGAGGCTTGCTAGACATCGCAGGGTGGGAATCCATGGCCCTCACAGTCGCGGCCCAACGAGTGCAAATTTCTGCCTATCCCGATGCATATGCCAAGTGGGAGCCCAGCGCGTGGGCTTGGCTTTATGAATTGACCTAGTGGAGTGGCAACACCAGGGCTGACTGAGCCCTGCGTACAATCCAGAGAATGGATACTCCACCTACTGACCCGCTCCTTGGCAGGCTGGTGGATAACCGCTATCTCATTGAGGTCAAAGTAGCTCGGGGTGGCATGGCCACTGTGTACCAGGCGATGGATCAACGGCTCGAACGTCCTGTCGCCATCAAGATCATGCATCCTCACCTCGCTGAGGATGGCGACTTCACGAAACGTTTCATCCAGGAAGCCCGTCAAGCCGCGCGACTGGCGCATCCCAACATTGTCAACGTCTTCGATCAGGGGCAAGACGGTTCCATCACGTTCATTGTCATGGAATACCTCCCCGGCATTACCCTGCGGGAACTCTTGCAGGACTTTGGTGCACTCACCCCGGCGCAAACCGTCGACATTGTTCGTGCAGTCCTCCAAGGCCTCGATGCCGCCCACTCAGGAGGTATCGTCCACCGAGACCTGAAACCAGAAAACGTTCTTCTCGCTGATGATGGCCGAATCAAAATTGCGGATTTCGGTCTCGCTCGCGCTTCAACCCACAACACAGCAACGTCCCAAGCGCTACTCGGAACCATCGCGTATCTCAGCCCTGAACTGATCAGTCGTGGCGAAGCTGATCTGCGCAGCGATATCTACGCACTGGGCATCATGATGTTCGAGATGCTGACCGGCTCTCAGCCTTACCAGGGAGACCAGGCAGTCACCATTGCCTATCAACACCAAAACGACATTGTGCCCCCGCCCAGCTCAAAAAACCCCGCTATCCCGGCACAGTTCGATGAACTTGTGGACTGGTGCACACGGCGCTCTCCCGATGAGCGTCCCCCTCATGCCAGGGCGGTGCTGGAGCACCTGGTCGAGGTAGAGAAACTTTTGGGCCCTGCGTCACTAGCCACGGCCACCTTAGATTTGAATCAGACAGTTGCCATGACGCAGAGGCTGTCCCCTCTGGACGCTCAAGAGACGGAGGTCTTGGACCCGAAGTCCGCTGTCTTCGATGGCTTGGAGCCTGCACCCACCCAAGCGATCGCCGTAGAGGAGCTCCTTCCGCAAGAGCCAGTTCGTGAGCGCCGACCACCTCGCGGGAGGCGCCTTGCGGCGCTCGGAACCCTTGTGCTGCTTCTCCTCGTCGGTGGAGGTGGTGGTGCAGCGTGGTGGTGGTTTACCGGACCAGGTGCAGTAGTCAGCGTTCCCGATGTCTCAGGAACTTCTGTGCTGGAGGCCACGGCCACACTGGTCGAGGCGGAACTCACAGTCTCCGAAACAGTGTTGGAAGAATTTGACCTCGTGCTTCCTGAGGGGACAGTCAAAGGGACAACGCCTCCAGCAGGAACTGAAATAGAGAAGCAGAGCGAGATACGCCTGATTGTCTCGTTGGGCCCGAACCCCGTAGCGATTCCCGCGATTTCTGGGCAAACCCTCGATGAGGTACGCAGCGCGCTGGAGACTGTCAACCTGATTCTGGGAACAACAAGCCCCGAGTTCAACGACTTTGTCGAGCGAGGATCAGTGTTGCGTCTGGTTGACGAAGCTGGCGCCACTCTCGCCGCGGGGTCCCAAGTGCTCGCAGGCTCCACAGTTGACGCAGTGGTGTCCGCGGGAGCGCTCCCCGATGTCGCGGGGTTGCCAGTCGACGAGGCTCGAGACATTCTCCAAAGTGCCGGTGTTACCGGAGTAGTCGGGGGCGACGGGGCCTTCTCTGACACTGTCCCCGAAGGCTACGTCGTCGAAGTTTCTCTTCCCGCGGGCGCAACAACGCGCCCCGGTGACACGCTCACTCTCATTGTCTCGCGAGGTCCTGAGCTGGTGACGATTCCGGATCTGGTCGGTGAAACAATTGCGGACGCCCGAGACATCCTGGAAGGGCTCGGCTTTGAGGTCGAAGTGCGATCAGAGTTTCCCGAATCTGATTGGGACCGCTCTTTCGCACGAGTCACGAGCCTAAGCCCGAGCTCCGGTCAAGAGGTTGCTAAAGGCACCCTGGTGATTATCCGGAGCTTTGTCTAAGCGTGGCTGAGCTCTTCGGCGACGAGGAAGGCAAGCTCTAGCGACTGCTGGTGGTTGAGTCTTGGGTCGCACAAGGACTCATAACGAGTTTCCAGGCCCAATTCGTCGATGTTCTGGGATCCGCCCAAACACTCCGTCACGTCATCCCCCGTGAGCTCAACGTGGATTCCTCCGGGGTGCGTGCCGACCTCGCGGTGAGATTCAAAGAAGCCCTTCACTTCATCCACAACATCGTCGAATCGACGCGTCTTGTATCCGGTCTGAGTCGTGATGCCGTTGCCGTGCATGGGATCAGTAACCCACAGCGGGCTTATCCCAAGCTCTTGCGACGCCCTCAACAGCGGTGGGAGCTTTGTGCGAATTTCTCCCGCGCCCATTCTGGTGATGAATGTCAAGCGACCTGGTTCACGTTCGGGATCCAGAATGTCAGACAGTTGCTTCAGCGTCTCCGGCGTGCTGGAAGGGCCGAGCTTCACTCCGATCGGGTTCCTCACACGAGAGAAGAAATCAACATGAGCGCCATCAAGATCTCTCGTCCGTTCACCAATCCACAAGAAGTGCCCCGACGTGACGTAGGGCAACCCCGTGCGGGAGTCAATGCGCGTCAGTGCTCGCTCGTACTCCATAAGCAAACCCTCATGGCTCGCATAGAACTCGACACGCTTGAGTTCATCGAAATCGGCACCCGCGGCCTCCATGAACTTCACAGCACGGTCGATCTCGCGCGCCAAACCCTCGTAACGAGCATTGGCGGGGTTTTCGGCGAAACCCTTGTTCCAGCTGTGCACCATGCGCAGGTCCGCGAACCCACCCTGAGTGAACGCTCTAATGAGATTAAGCGTGGAAGCAGCGGTGTGGTAGCCCTGGAGCATCCTGGTGGGGTCGGGCGTCCTCGATTCCTCGGTGAAGTCATAGCCGTTAACGATGTCTCCGCGGTAAGCAGGCAACGTGACACCATCGCGAGTTTCCTCGTCATTCGACCGAGGCTTGGCGAACTGACCCGCCATTCGACCCATCTTCACAATCGGTAGGGAAGCTCCATAGGTGAGGACCACCGCCATCTGAAGGATTGTCTTAACACGGTTGCGGATTTTGTCGGCTGTAGCGCCTTCAAACGTTTCAGCGCAGTCACCGCCCTGAAGCAAGAAAGCCTCGCCTCGCGCAACACGAGCAAGCCGGTCGCGCAACATGTCTACCTCACCCGCGAAAACCAGCGGCGGAACGCTGGCGAGCTCAGCAACAACCTCGGCCGCCGCTACGGGGTCTGGCCATCGCGGTTGCTGTTTGATGGGCAGGGATTGCCACTGATCCAAACCCTCAACCACGTGGGGGTCTGGTGTCACGACGTTCTCGCTGTAATCCACTGTGTCCATCTCTCTGAGGGCTCGAGGCCGAAGAACAGCCTACTGGAGGCTTCGTTCGCGCTTCTGTGTCAGGCTTTCTGGCTCCTGATGGTGGACGCGTAAACATCCACATACTCTTGCTCGCTGAGCTTATTCATCTCGTAGATAATTTCGTCCGTGATGGAACGCAAGACAAAGCGGTCGCTCTCCATCCCCTCAAAACGAGAAAAATCAAGTGGCTCCCCAATCACTACACCCACTCTGTGGACTTTGGGGATGTTAGACCCCAGAGGCATCACTTTTTCTGTTCCGATGACTGCTGCAGGAATGACGGGCACATGGGCCTCGAGAATCATGCGGGCCACCCCGGTTCTCCCGCGATACATGCGACCATCTGGGCTCCTTGTGCCCTCGGGGTAGATTGCCAGCACTCCCCCGTCCGCGAGGACTTGAAGTCCTGCATTCAGGGAAGCCTCTGATGCTTTTCCCCCGGAGCGATCAATAGGTAGCTGCCCTGCGGAGGTCATGAAGAAACGGATAAACCAGCCTTTGATGCCCTTCCCGGTGAAGTAATCACTTTTTGCTAAGAAGGCCATTTGGCGGTCAATCATCAAGGGCAGAAAGACCGAATCTACGAACGACAAGTGGTTACAGACCACAATGAGCGGTCCCGTGCGAGGAACGTTCTCCAGCCCCTTAACCCAGGGGCGAAACACCGTGGTCAGCAAGGGCCCAATAACCCAATGCTTCATCAGCCAATAGAACACACGCGCCTCCGGAGTTGGACTTCCAGACTAGGCCTCTGAGGCCACCTGCGCACGAGCAAGGTCGGCCGCGCCCACGACACCCGCGCTGTTTCCCATCGTCGCCACAGCAATGTCAGCAATCGGTCGCTTGGTGCCTGCGCCGTAGGTCTCTCTGAAGCTGTCACGAATGGGAGCCAAGAGAAGCTCACCTGCACTGGCAACACCGCCGCCGATCACGATGCGCTGGGGGTCCGTGACCGCCACCAAGGAGGTGATTCCTCGCCCAATCGCCCTCGCCACGCCCTCCACAGCAGCGAGCGCCTCCGGGTTCTCCTGCATCAGCAAATCCGTGAGGGCCGCCTGCGTCAGCGAATCATCTCCGAGGCGCTCCCTGGCGTCGCGCATGAGTGCAGTTCCCGACGCGTATTGCTCAAGGCATCCGTAATTGCCACACCCGCACAACCTGCCTCCCGGCTCGATGATGATGTGGCCAAGCTCTGCTGCCATGCCAAATCCACCGACCAACAGTCGTCCATCGTCGACAAGAGCTCCTCCAACTCCTGTGCCTATGGTGAGCATCAGCATGGACGTCACATCGCGTGCCGCGCCGAATCGAAACTCACCCCAACCCGCAGCATTCGCATCGTTTTCGAGAACAACAG
>CAYGLJ010000011.1:0-30337 GCA_964350865.1 uncultured Microbacteriaceae bacterium | reverse complement strand
GGCCCCATCCAGAGGCCCCAAAAAGCAAAAGTGTCATGCTAGGGGGACACTTTTGGGCACTTTTCTGGGTGTTGCCTTGACGATTGCTGAATCAGCGGAAATCGTCACTGGGCTGAGGTCTAGTGACCGTAACGCCGTTGCCGGGTGCCAAAGTCTCGAAGCGCGCGAAGAAAGTCGATTTCTCGAAGGTCTGGTCCGAGTGCTTCCACGAAGTAGAACTCGGAGTGGGCGCTCTGCCAGAGCATGAAATCACTGAGACGCTGCTCGCCTGAGGTGCGAATGACGAGGTCGGGATCGGGTTGTCCTTGGGTGTAGAGGTGGTCGGCAATCGCTTGGACACTAATGGACTTGGGGAGGTTATCGAGTGTCCCACCCGAATCTTTGTGCTCTTCCACAAGCCTGGCTACTGCTTGAGTGATCTCTTCTCGTCCCCCATAGCCGACAGCGAGGTTGATGTGGAGTCCTGAGTTACGGGATGTGCGCTCCGTCGCACCCGAGAGAGTGTCTTGCAGGTGTGGGGGCAAAGCCTCCCTATTACCTACGTGCTTCACTCGCCAGTTGGAGAACCTGGAGAGTTGGTCAGCGAGGTTCTCGATAATGAGAGCTAGGTCATCGAGCTCGCTCGGGTCCCTGGCGCCGAGGTTGTCAGAGGAGAGCAGGTAGAGGGTGACGACCTCCACACCCTGCTCTTCACACCAAGTAAGGAATTCATGAATCTTGTCGGCCCCGGCGCGGTGGCCGTGTGCGCTGGATTCCAGCGCTCGCAGTTTTGCCCACCGCCGGTTGCCATCGAGAATCATGGCGACGTGTTGGGGCTTAGCGAGCCCCTCAATTTCTTTGATGATGCGGCGGCGGTAGAGGCGATAGAGCAAGCCTTCACCCAAGAGATACCGAATCCACTTCACAGAACAACGCTAGTACTTTCTTTCTAGCTTGGTTACTGCCTACAACTGCGAGAGGAATTCCTAGGGTCTAGCCATACAGTGAGGGCATGAGCACTACCGGCAGCAATCCCACCGACCATGACGCGACGACCGACGGTCTGCACATTCCTCTGCTCGAAGAGTCGCTGGCGTATGAGAGTGCTGACCACAAGCCCTCCTGGCGGGGATGGATTCACTTAGGCACGCTCCCGCTGGCGATAGCCGCGGGAATCGTCTTGATTGTTCTCGCTGACGGTGTGGGTGCAACGGTAACCAGCGCCATCTTTGCGGTGTCCTCCTGGTTGCTCTTTGGCATTTCTGGGACCTACCACCGCTTCAACTGGGGTCCCAAAGCCAAGGTGATTCTCAAAAGACTGGATCACGCGAATATCTTCTTACTGATTGCGGGGACGTATACGCCGATCGCCTGGTTGGCTTTACCCCAGGACAAAGCGGTGTTTCTGTTGAGTCTCATATGGGGTGGCGCCCTGCTGGGTATCGGGTTCCGGGTGTTCTGGATTCATGCACCGCGCTGGCTCTATGTGCCGATCTATTTGGGGCTTGGCTGGGCAGCCGTTCTCTATATCGAGGATCTTTTTGCCGCCAACCTGGCGACCATGATTTTGGTGATTGTGGGAGGCCTCGCCTACTCAGTCGGCGCCGTGGTCTATGGACTAAAGAAGCCCAACCCCAGTCCGAAGCATTTCGGGTTCCACGAGATTTTCCACGTGCTGACGGTCGTCGCGTTTCTTTCGCACTGGACCGCAGTGCTGCTGATTGCTATTGATCCTCCGCTGGCGGGGTAACACCATCAAGCTTGTCCGCGATTTCTTGGCGATAGCGGACGCGGCGAACACGACGCACCATGTCGAGTACCAACAGCAACACCGCAATCATGACCCCAAAGGTCATGATGAAACCAACGACACCTGGAGTCACCGAGTTGGGGTCCACCTCAATGGCGGGAATAAGGTCCTCTTCCATCAGAACAAGGCTGGTTAGAAACCTCATGGTGGTGATTCCCCGCTTCTTCTCACGCTGGATTACTACTCTGGTTCTAGCGTAGCGAGAGAAGACCTGGAGATGACCGAGACACAAACCCGCCTGGATGAGCGCTATGGCAGAACTGCCCGCTCCTCCCGGAACAACAAAGTCATCGGCATCGTCACCGCTGTGGGATTCACGGCAGTGCTCGGTGCCTGGTTGTGGTGGGGCGGGGTCTTGGAGACACCCTCCCAACTGCAGTACCGGGATGTGGCGCACACCATCGTCGATGAGACCGAAGTCTCGGTCACCTATGAGATTACGGCTGCCCCGGGGACTGAGGTCACCTGCGCTGTTCAAGCGCTGAATGCTTCCTACGGAATCGTCGGCTGGCGCATCGTCGAGATACCGGTGAGTGAGCGCTGGACCAGGGTCTTTGACACCACCCTTCGCACCAGTGAACCTGCTGTGACGGGGTTGCTCTACGAGTGTTGGTTGCCGTAATCTTCCGGGGAACACAAACCGGCCCCACGGTGAGGCCGGTTTCTCTCATTACGAGGAGAACCTGATGGCATCCACCGAGTCCGAGAACACGGTATGGCTCACGCAAGAGGCGTATGACCGACTTGCCCTCGAGTTAGAGCAACTGACCACAGTCGGCCGTGCCGAGATTTCCAAGCGCATTGAAATCGCCCGCGAAGAGGGCGATCTCAAAGAAAACGGTGGCTACCACGCGGCCAAGGACGAACAGGCCAAAATGGAGGGCCGTATTCGAACCCTCACCGCCATGCTGAAGCACGCCATCGTGGGGGACCATCCGGCTAGCTCCGGTGTGGTGGAGCCGGGCACTGTCGTCACCGCTCACATCCACGGTGATGAGGAAAAGTTTCTGCTGGGATCGCGAGAACTCGCGGGTGACACTGACTTGGATGTTTACTCCGAGCAGAGCCCCCTCGGCCAGGCGATCATGGGGCTCAAAATTGGCGAGAGCAGCACCTACACAGCTCCCAATGGCGCTGAAATTGCCGTCGAGATTATCGACGTCGAAACTTTTATTCCCTAGAACTCAGTCCTGGGTTCATAGCCCTCATCGCGCAGGGCTTTCAGAACCTGTTCCGCGTGCTCAGGTCCACGCGTTTCAATATGAAGCTCCAATTCCACCTGGCTGATTTGCAACCCAGTGCCGTGGCGGGTGTGGAGGACTTCGACCACGTTGGCGTTGTTGTCCGAGACAATCTTGGACGTGATGGCGAGCTGGCCTGGGCGATCAGGGAGCGGGATGCGCATCTTCAAGTAGCGACCAGCTCCGGCTAGTCCTCTCGAGATCACACGCTCCATGATCATCGGGTCAATGTTTCCCCCACTCAAGATGACCGTGGTGGGACCTTCGGCCTTGATTTTGCCGGCCAGAATCGCTGCAACACCGGTTGCCCCCGAGGGCTCGACGACCATCTTGGCTCGCTCCAGGAGAACCAAAATGGCTCGGGCTGTCTCGTCATCACTGACAGTGACGACCTCGTCGACCGTGTCCTTGACGATGTCGAAGTTCAGGACGCCAGGCTTCCCCACGGCAATTCCATCGGAGATGGTGGGCTTCACCTGAATCTCAATGGGGTGGCCCTCTTTGAGGGACTGGGGATAGGGGGCAGCGTTCTCGGCTTGAACACCGATAATGCGAATACTGTGGCCAAGCTTCGCGGCCTGCTGTTTCATGGCGCTAGCAACACCCGCGATGAGTCCACCACCACCGATCGGAACAATCACGGTGCGGACATCGGGTTGCTGCTCCAAAATCTCCAACCCCACGGTTCCTTGCCCCGCAATGATGTCGGGGTGATCAAACGGGGGAATCCGAACAGCACCGGTGGTCTCGGCAAACTCTTTGGCTTTGGCGAAGGGCTCGAGCATGTCATCTCCACCGAGGACAACATCTGCTCCATAGGCCTTCGTGGCTTGCAGCTTGGGCAAAGCAACACCCATGGGGGTAAAGATTGTCGCCTTGATCCCCTGCTCTTTGGCGGCAAAGGCGACACCTTGGGCGTGGTTGCCGGCGCTCGCCGCCACCACGCCTTTGGCTTTTTGTTCGTCACTGAGTTTGGAGATGCAGTAGTACGCACCACGGATTTTGTAGGCGCCGGTGCGCTGAAGGTTTTCACACTTCAAATACACCGGGACTCCTAGAACCTCTTCCAAGTACCGGGAGTACTCCATCGGTGTGGTCTGCGCGACACCCTCGAGGACGCGTTTTGCGTCCTCGAAATCAGCCAGGGTAGGTCCGGGAAGTGCAACATCGGTCTGGTTATCAAGAAGAGTCATCGCATCACCGGATTTTCACTCGTGGGAAGGGCCTCGGGATCACCGCGCCAATCGCCAGCCGCCAAGTACTTGACGACGACGTTGGTGAAGGCGACCACAGGGACAGCAAAGAGAACGCCGGCAATGCCGGCAAGGTAGCCACCAGCGGCAATGGACAAAACAACGGCAAGGGGGTGAATTCGAAGAGCTGGACCCATGACCAGGGGTTGGAGAATCTGGCCTTCCAGTTGCTGAACAGCCAAAACGATGATCAACATGATCAAGGCGACGAGTGGTCCTTCATAGACCAGGGCCACGAGGATCGCCAAGGCCGCAGCAACGGTCCCACCTACGATGGGGACAAAAGCCCCCAAGAACACTGCGACCGCGATGGGAACAACTAAGGGAAGGCCCAAGAAGAACGCGCCCAAGCCAATCCCTAGCGCATCAACAAACGCCACCAGTATCTGAACCTTCACAAACTCGATCAGAGTCGACCATCCCGAGCGGGAAGCCCCCAAGATGGCAGGTCTCGCAAGCTTCGGGAACCAGGAGACGACATACTCCCAAATCCGAGCTCCATCGTGGATAAAGAAAATCAGGGCAAAGATGGCGATACCTGCGCCGACCAGCCAGGACCCCACCGACGAGGTAACAGAAAGTGCACCCGAGAGCACCCAGGAGGAGTCGATGTTGAATTCCGTCGCTAGCGCGGTGACCCATTCGTTGAGTTGAGCCTCGGTTACCTGCAGGGGTGAATCGAGGAGGTATTGGACAAAATCGTCATAGGCGAGGATGGTGCGCGCCTGGAGAGATTCCCAGCCTCGAATCACCTCGTTGATGACCAGGTAGAAGAGCCCTCCGACGACCGCAAGAAACACGATGATGGTGGTCAGGGTCGCAAGCCACCGGGGAAAGCGCAGTTTGCGAAGCCCCACCGAAACCGGTGCGACCAACGCCGCTAACAGAACCGCGATAAACAGCGGAATAATCAAGAAGCTGAGTTGGGCAACAACAAAAAGCCCGAGGGTGATGGCTGCTGCAATGAGCAAGAGGCGCCATGACCACTGCGTGGCACGCTCCAGACCGGCAGGAATCACCACACGGGGACCCTGCGCTCTGGCACTCTTGCGCGACGCAATCATGCATTTAGTCTAGGCGCGATGCCAGCGAGACACATCTAGAAGCGTGCTTTGTTCTCCAACAGACGTGCCACGCGGTCCTTGATCGGCGGGTGAGTCTGGAACATCCGGTCAATGACGCCAGGCTGGATGGGGTCTGCCATCCAGAGGTGAGCCATTGAGGCCTGCTGTTTCTTCAACGGTCGACCGTATTGGCCCAATTTCTCCAGCGCGCTGGCTAGCGCTTCGGGGTGTCGGGTCGTGAGAGCACCCGTTGCATCCGCCAAGTACTCGCGTTGCCGAGAAATTGCCGCTTGGATGAGCGCAGCGAGTAGCGGTGCCAGAATCATCGCGAGAATTCCCACCACAAGAATCAGGGGGTGCCCACCGCCATTACCATTGCGGCGCATACCCCCAAAGAACGCCATCCGCGCGAGGACATCTGCGAGTAGTCCAATCACAACGACCATCCCAAACACAATCGTGGTGACACGAATGTCGAAGTTCTTGACGTGGGCCATTTCGTGGGCCATCACACCCTCGAGTTCCGCGTCATTCATGATCTCGAGTAATCCAGTGGTTGCTGCGACCGCTGCGTGCTCAGGGTCGCGACCGGTAGCAAAAGCATTGGGAGCGGGATCCTCGACAATGTAGACCTTCGGCATCGGCAATCCGGTCGTGATCGCCAGGTTTTCCACGATGCGATACAACCGGGGGTTGTCAGCCTTGGTGATCGGTTTGGCTCCGGCCATCGAGAGGGCCTGCTTACCGGCCGAGTAGTACTGGATAGCGACATACACAAGCGCGCCAATCAGGACGCCAAAGAACACGACCCCTGTTCCCCCACCAGAGAGGTAGAGGTCAAAGACGTAGCCGAGTCCCGCCACCAGCGCCACAAAGAACGCCATGATGAACCAGGTGTTGCGTTTATTGGCAGCTATCGCCCGATACACAGCAGGTGAGTCCTTGGACTAGAACTGAACGCGGGGTGCGTTGGCGATAGCCGAGGCGTCCTCGACCTCAAAGAAGTCGCGCTCGCCAAAGCCCAAGCTCTTCGCAAACAGAGTGTTGGGGAAGAGCAGCACACGGGTGTTCATTTCGCGAACGCCACCGTTGTAGAAGCGCCTAGAGGCTTGGATTTTGTCCTCGGTGTCGACAAGCTCTGCTTGCAACTGGAGGAAGTTCTGGCTGGCCTGAAGCTGCGGGTACGCCTCTGCGACAGCAAAAATGCTCTTCAGCGCACTCTGCATCATGTTCTCGGCCTCAGCAGCGGCACCGGGATCACCGGCACTCAATGTTGCAGCGCGAGCTTTGGTGACGTCCTCAAAAACTTTGCTTTCGTGGGCGGCATAGCCCTTCACCGTTTCGATGAGGTTCGGAATGAGATCTGCACGTCGCTTGAGTTGGACGGTAATGTCACTCCACGCTTCGTCCACGCGCACATTCAGGGTGACCAAACCGTTGTAGGTAACCCAGAGGTAGATTCCGACGATGGCGGCAAGACCCAGCACAACGCCAATGATGATTAGTGATTCCATAGCTTCCAGAGTAGGGGGCTTAACTGTGGAATGGGTGAAGGTGCCCCGGCAGGGACTCGAACCCTGACTGGGACGATTTTAAGTCGTCTGCCTCTGCCAATTGGGCTACCGGGGCGGTCGCCCCAATACTAGCGAGCGCCGACTTTTTGCCGAGTGGCCTTCTTTGGTGCTTCTTGAGGCCTCGTAGCGAACTCCTCAAAGAAGTCGCGCGGACGTTGAATCTTCCGCACGCTGGAGAAGTCACGTCCCCAGAAGAAGTGCACCAACCAGTTGGAGAAGACTCGAGCCTTACGCTCCCACATTGGGATTGCGAACCCGTGATAGAACCGGTGAGCAAACCACGCGAGCAGTCCGGTGAGCGCGAGATTCCCGCTCTGGAACACTCCGTGACCAATTCCCAAACCAGCGACAGCACCCAGGTTCTTGTGCACGTAATTCTTAGGCTCTTCGCCCCGGATAACGGCCACGATGTTCTTCGCCATGATTTTTCCTTGGCGGACAGCGTGTTGGGCGTTGGGGACGCAGTAGCCGCCGACTCCTCCGCCACTCAGGTCGGGAACACGGGCAACGTCACCGGCGGTCCACATGCCCTCGAGGATCGTGTCAGCGTCTTCCACGCGAAGATCGGCGCGAGCACAGATGCGCTCGCGCTCGTCGAGTGGAATACCCGTGCCACCCAGCATGGACTGAGCCTTCACGCCGGCGGTCCAAATCACGATGTCAGTCTCCAGCGTCATCCCATTGGAGAGTTTCAACTTGCCATCCACAGCGCTGGTCAGCTGAGTGTTGAGGTGGATGAAGGCTTGACGCTTCTCCAAGTTCTTGATGACCCACTGGGCGCTCTTCTCGGAAACTTCAGGCATGATGCGATCCATCGCCTCGATGAGGTGGAAGTGGGTGTCATCCATCCCAATAGTGGGGAATTCCTTGAGCATGGCCGACACCAAGCTTCGAAGCTCCGCAAAGGCCTCAATACCCGCGAAACCTCCGCCGACCACCACGACCGTGAGCAGGCGGTCGCGGGCGGGTCCAGGAGGCATATCTGCCGCGAGGTGGAGGTTGTCGATGACGCGGTCTCGAACAGAAACCGCCTCCTCAATGGTCTTCATCCCAATGGCGAAGTCCGCAACCCCAGGAATGGGGAACGTTCGTGACACCGCACCAGCGGTGATCACGATGTGGTCATAGTCCAGGCTGAAGGAGGGTTGACCCTCCGGCGTGACGGTCACGGACTTGGTGCCGTGGTCAATGCCGGTCACACGAGCAGTAATCACGCGGCACTTGTTCAGGTGGCGACGCAGCGGAACAATCGCGTGACGGGCCTCAATCGAGCCTGCTGCAACCTCAGGAAGAAAAGGCTGGTAGGTCATGTAGGGAAGTGGGTCGATGACGACCACTTCCGCTTCTCCGCGACGGAGAAGCTTCTGGAGTTTGAAAGCTGTGTAGAAACCGGCGTATCCGCCGCCCACAATCACAATTCGAGTCACGAGGCACCTAAGACTGGGAGAACAAGAAGACTCTTCCTAATCTATCGCTTTCGCAAGCGCCACAGAACCAGTACAACGCCGGTCAACACGACCACACTCAGCGCAGAGGCGAACCCCACGGTCACCACGTAGGGGAGGAGCTGCCCTTGAGCGGCATCGCGCGCTGGAATGCGAGGGGGCAGCGCTTGGTCCTCATCTGCGGCGGTGGACTGCGGTCCCAGGGGAACTACTATCGGGTTTCCTTCTTGCTTGCGATGGAGCACCACCCAATCATCGATAGACCCCAACGGATTGCTGCTGACGTAGGGGACATCTGCGGTGAGCGCCTCATAGGCATCGACCAGCCCGTACCCATAGATCGGGTCGGGGATGGTCTCGGTGACCCGGTCCGCGCTCAGGAGCACACGATTGATGACGTTTGCGGCGTCCATTGTTGGATATGCCGAGCGCACGAGTGCCACAATCCCGGCAACGATGGGGGTGGCGCCACTGGTTCCTGACCAGGAGACATACCCGCCGCCGGGAGTCGCCCCGACAAGTCCCTCGCTCGGCGCCATCACCCCAATGGTGATCCCTTGGGACGAGGCAGAGTCACTGGCTTGTCCGTCTTGGTCGACTCCCCCGACGGTGAGGACACCGGGCATGGTTGCGGGTGCTCCCACCGAGACAGTGCCACTCCCGCGGTTGCCGGCAGCGGCCACGACGACAACGTCGTTTGCGGCTGCATAACTGAACGCTCGATCCCAGGATTCTGGCCAGTCGCGGGTATTTCTCGTCAGGGACAGCGAAATGATGTCGGCGTCGTTATCGACCGCAAAGCGCACCGCGTTGGCAACCTGCTCATCTGGCGAGACCAGACTGCCGGAAAAGGCCATCGACAAACTGAGGAGTTCGGCTTCAGGCGCGCTCCCGATGACACCGTCGATGCCATTGTTTCCGCGTCCTGCGGCCAGGGACGCCACCATGGTGCCGTGACGCCGATCGGGGCCCACCGGGGTGAGACCGTCCACACTGCCAAGGCCTGAAAAGTCGGCCCCGCCCGCTACCGCTCCCACCAAATCCTGGTGGGTGGCATCAATACCCGTGTCGATAATGGCAATCCGGACTCCCGCTCCGCGGGTGATCTGCCAGGCCTCCTGGATGCGGTAATCCTCCAGCCAGTATTGGCGCTCTCGAACCTGATCCGCCACCGCGGGAGTGCTCTGCAGTGCCACACCAGGCATACCCACCAGTGCTCCCAGCAGTGAGAGTGCCAGCAGTCGTCGAGTCATCCTGGTGCCTAACATGAGCACACGTCTTTACTCCAGGGTGTGTCAGCCAGCGCCCAATCTCCCACCGGGTTGATCCCGGGTCCCACCGCCAAAGAGTGCGCCATCAGGGAGTGCAAGCATTTGACGCGTGTGGGCATCCCTCCAGCAGAAATCCCGTCGATCTCCTCGATGGCACCCAACTGCGCTCTGGTGGCAAGAAACGACTCGTGGGCGAGCCGATAGGCCTCCATCGCGTTGTCATCCTCTGCCAGTCTGTCTTGATATTCGGACATTTTGCCCTCTGCCTCCAGCCGGGAGGCCGCCTGCGTAGCGGCGGGCTGGGTCAAGTAATAGAGCGTGGGGAACGGTGTCCCATCCTCAAGCCTTGGGTTGGTGACCACCACGAGAGGGTTTCCACAGACACATCGAGCCGGGATTCCGACAATGTCTCTCGCCGGCCTACCCAACTGCGCACTCACCACCTCGATGTCACGAGGTGTGGGCCTCTCCCCCAGACTCATGGGGTGCTCTCCTGCTCGGGAGAGGGAATCCTTTCTGGATCCGGGGACACGTCACCACGCTGGGTGATTTCCCTCTGGTAATCCGTGGACGTGGTCGCGGCCACGAGGTAGGAGGCCAGGAGTGACTCCCGCCAATCAGTCTGTGCCTCCACAATGCCCGTGGAGATTTCGAGGTCTAGGTCATCCTCAAGAGTGCCGGCGTCATCAATGACCAAGTACGTGATGTCTCCCGGATAGACGAAGAGCAGTCGCTCCCGAGCTTGCGTTTCCACAAAAGCAGGGTCTTTCCAGCGCTCTCGTTGCTCCTCCAGAGCAACGACCTGCTGTTCACTCTCGGCAAGCGCCGCTTCCAGGCTCGCAATTTCTTGCTGCTGTTCGGCCAGAACCCGCAACGTCGGGGACAAAATCACCACGCCCGCGACGATCAAGACCAGAAAGATGACGACAAAGCCTGAGGCTTGCAGGTTCAGAAGAACCTGCGCAGCAGAAGCGCGACTCCTCGGAGTCTGCTTCTGTTTTTTCTGCTTTGGCTTTGCCACGGCATCAGTGTAGACAGGGCGCCTCGGTGTGACCCTAGGGCGCGCAGGTCTCAGCTAAAGCGTGGGTAGGCGCCAGCACCCGCGTAGCGGGCAGCAGTGTCGAGTTCCTCTTCGATGCGCAACAACTGGTTGTATTTCGCGACGCGCTCACTGCGGGCAGGCGCACCGGTCTTGATCTGTCCACAGTTGGTGGCGACGGCGAGGTCGGCAATGGTGGTGTCCTCTGTTTCACCCGAGCGGTGCGAGAGCACAGCGGTGTAACCATGGGTGTGCGCCATAGCCACAGCATCCATGGTCTCGGTCAAGGTTCCAATCTGGTTGACCTTCACCAGCAAGGAGTTGGCAGCACCCTTCGTAATGCCCTCCTGCAACCTGGTCGGGTTCGTCACAAAGAGGTCATCCCCGACGAGCTGAACCTTGCTGCCAATCGCCTCGGTCAAGGCGACCCAGCCATCCCAGTCGTTTTCATCCAGTGGGTCCTCGATGGTGACCAATGGGTAGCTATCGACGAGCTCACCGTAGTAGGAGGCCATGAACGCGGCGTCGCGCTTTTGCCCTTCAAACTGGTAGCTGCCGCCTTCAAACATTTCGGTGGCCGCCACATCAAGACCTAAGGCGATGTCCGCGCCGGGTGTGAAGCCCGCGGAAGCAATGGCGGTCATCAGAAAGTCCAGAGCTGCACGGTTACTGGCGAGTTCGGGAGCGAACCCACCCTCGTCACCGAGTCCGGTCTGCATTCCCGCTTTCTTGAGCTCCGCTTTCAGTGCGTGATACACCTCGGCACCCATCTGGAGGGCTTCGCGGAAGGTTCCAGCGCCAACGGGGAGCACCATGAACTCTTGAATGTCGACAGCGGTGTCCGCGTGAGCACCACCGTTGATGACGTTCATCATCGGGACCGGGAGCACATGGGCGTTGGATCCGCCCACGTACTGGTACAGAGCTAGGTCTGAGGATTCTGCTGCTGCTTTGGCCACAGCCAAAGAAACACCGAGAATCGCGTTAGCGCCGAGTTTTTCTTTGTTGGCGGTGCCATCAAGATCCCGCATGAGCTGATCGATAGCGCGCTGCTCGGTGGCATCCATTCCCTCGATCGCTGGAGCAATCATGTCCAGCACGGACGTCACGGCTCTCTGGACACCCTTTCCGAGGTAGCGTCCTTTGTCTCCATCGCGCAACTCGAATGCTTCGAAGGCTCCTGTGGAGGCGCCGGAGGGAACAGCAGCTCTCGAGGCGGTGCCATCTTCGAGCAGCACCTCCACCTCGATGGTGGGGTTTCCCCTCGAGTCAAGAATTTCGCGAGCATTCAGGGCGTCAATTGCGGCCACGAGGGGTCCTCTTCCTTATGGGGATATACGAGTGGGTGTCGTTGGGTGGCGGGGTATCGCCAGCCCAATTCTAGTAATCCAGAACCCAGACCCGGGTGGCGTTTACGTTAACTCTTTCCAGGTCAGCTCTTCCACGGTGTGAGCGGCCTCTACGGCAGTAGCCACACGGCTGAAACCATCAGCCACCAGTTGCTCATAGACCACCCGCATGTTCTTCTGCTCTGACACCAAGCGCACCGTGTGACCGGTGTCGACCAGGTGCTTCTTCAGCGCGATGACGTGAGAGGTGTCAGATCCTGAGGGAATCACCAACGCCACTCGGTCATGATGGGCAACCGGCGACGACTCCACAATGTCGACCAATCGCTCAAAGCCCAGCGAGACACCGAAGGCGGGAACGTCTGTGCCGAGGAATCGCCCAATCATGCCGTCGTAGCGGCCCCCGCCACCGAGAGAAATACCGAGGTCGGGGTGAGCGATCTCGACAATGGAGCCGGTGTAGTACCCCATTCCTCGCACCAGGGTGGGGTCGAACACCACAGCGTCCTCGCCTATCACTCCCGCCACCTGGGACACCCAGCTCACCAGCTCCGAGGCAGCAGCAGCTGACTCGGCCGTGTTGCCCATCAGAGTCGCAATGGCGGAGGCATCTAAGGCCGGGGTGGAGCTCGTGAGCACGGCGTGGATCATCGCTTCGTCGAAGCCGGCCGGCAGTCGCTCGCGAAGCTCGGCGAGAACGCCCTCGACTCCGACCTTGTCGAGCTTATCCAGCGTGATGAGAGCCGACGCTTGGTTCTCCTCTGCTATTCCTGCAGCACCCAGCAATTCGGTGAGGAGTCTGCGGTCATTGACCCGGAAGGTGAAACTCTCCACGCCCACCCTGGTCAGAGCATCGGCAGTGGCCATCATGACCTCCACCTCCGCAAGAACACCTGTCTCCCCCAGGATGTCGATGTCGCACTGCACGAACTGGCGGTAGCGACCCTTTTGGGGGCGCTCTGCCCGCCACACGGGCCCCGTGTGAAACGCCCGAAAGACGGGTGGCAATACCGCGTGGTGGGTGGCATAAAACCGTGCCAGCGGCACGGTCAGATCAAAACGAAGCCCCAAGTCAGACAGCTCCGAGGAGTCTTTTGCGCTGGCAAGATCTGAAGTTTCGAGGCCACGCTTCAGAACCTGAAAACTGAGCTTCTCGTTGTCTCCACCCATCCCGGAGTGCAACACGCTGGAGTCCTCGAGAGCTGGTGTCTCGATGGATTCAAACCCGTGGCGGTGGTACGTCTCGCTGATGACGCTAAGAATCGCGTCTCGTCGCTCTTTCTCGCGCGGCGAGAAATCGCGCATACCGCGAGCGGACGTGACAGCCATATAGCGATTCTGCCCTAAGACTGCGAGGGGTCTTGGACCCCATTCCGGGCGGCTTGCTCCTTGGCCCGGACACGTTCCTCCCACTGCCTGGTGGCAACCCTCAGTGCCCGCTCAGCATCGAGCCCCTGGGCTCTGGCATCAGCGACCATAGCCAGAAGCTGCTGACCAAGCTCTTCCTCGGTCGTGACACCAGGGAGTTCTGAGGTGGGAGCGGGGAGAACGTCCTTCGAGCGCTTGAGAACACTCGCAGCTCTGGCCAAAGCGGAGAGCTTGTCGGGGATTCCCTCCACCACACTTTCGCGGTGAGCTTTTTGCTCTTTCTTGATCTCATCCCAGCGCTTCACGACCTCGTCAACGCTCTGCGCATCGCCATCGGCGAAGACGTGCGGGTGTCGAACCCGCATCTTCTCATCGACCGCCGCTGCCACATCGTCAATCGTGAACGGAGAATTGCGGGCGTGAGCGGCGATGTCGGCGTGGAAGAGGACCTGGTAGAGCACATCGCCGAGTTCTTCTTTCACATCCTCGGGGCTCCCGGATTCGAGAGCTTCGACCAGCTCGTAGACCTCTTCGATGACATAGGGCACGAGAGATTCGTGGGTCTGCTCCGCATCCCACGGACACCCACCGGGACCCCGAAGCTGGGCCATGGTCTCCACCAAGCGGTTCAGGGCCTCGTTCTGGGACATGTTCTTAGTCTGCACTCTTCGGTGGTGGGTAGAGAGCCTCAATGATGCCCTCCACCCAGGTGATGAGCGCTTGGTCGGTGTAATCCTCGGGGAGCGGAACGAGCAGCACCCGGGCAGGTGCCATATAGGTGGCCTTCGGATAGAGCCGTTGGACTCGCACCTGCAAAGAATCCGGCAGCGGTGGGCCGACCACGCGCAGTTTGTTGCCCATCACTATCGTTTCCCCGATACCTCGGGTCATCGCGAGGTGTCGCAGGGTGGTCACCCGCACCAGCGTCTCCACGGCTGTGGGCGGCTCGCCATAGCGGTCCGTCATCTCCTCCACGAGCTCATTGACGGCAGCGTCAGGCGCTGTGGGCGCTGCTGCGCCGGAAAGCTTCTGATACATCTCCAAGCGCAGACGCTCAGAGTCGATGTAGTCCGTCGGAATTCTGGCATCGACCGGGAGCTCGAGGCGCAACTCTGTCTGACCAGGAGCCATGTCGTCTCGGAACAGGGAGATGGCTTCACCCACCATCCTCAAATACAGGTCAAAACCCACACCCTGGATGTGTCCGGCCTGTTCCGCCCCCAAAAGGTTCCCGGCTCCTCGCATCTCGAGGTCCTTCATCGCGATGCGGGTTCCGCCACCCAAATCGGTCGTGGAGGCGAGGGTTGCCAATCGGTCGTGCGCGTTTTCGCCCATAGGAAGGTCATCGTCATAGAGCAGGTAGGCATAGCCACGCTCTCGACCACGACCCACCCGACCACGCAACTGGTGGAGTTGCGAGAGTCCGTAGCGCTCCGCCCGATCCACGATCAACGTGTTCGCATTGGTGACATCAAGACCGGTCTCGATGATCGTGGTCGAGACCAACACATCAAAGCGTCGCTCCCAGAAGTCCACCATCACGCGCTCCAGATCAGCCTCACCCATTTGCCCGTGCGCAATAGCCACCCGGGCTTCGGGAACTAATTCCTGCACTCTGGCAGCAACCTTGTTGATGCTGGAGACCCGGTTATGGACGAAAAACACTTGTCCTTCTCGCAATAGCTCACGTCGAATAGCTGCCACAACTTGGGATTCGTTATAGGGGCCCACAAACGTCAGGATCGGGTGGCGAGCTTCGGGGGGTGTGGCCAATGTCGACATTTCTCGGATACCGGTGACCGCCATCTCCAGTGTCCGAGGAATCGGTGTTGCCGACATCGCCAACACGTCCACGTTGGTCTTCAAAGCTTTGAGTGAGTCTTTGTGCTCCACACCAAAGCGTTGCTCCTCATCCACAATCACCAGACCCAAGTCTTTGAACACGACGTTCTTGCTCAGCAATCGGTGGGTTCCAATCACAATGTCGACGCTGCCATCAGCAAGGCCCGCCAACACCGCTTTCGCTTCAGCATCGGTTTGGAATCGTGAGAGTGCGCGCAAGTTGATCGGGAAGGGGGCATAGCGCTCTTGGAACGTCTCCAGGTGCTGCTTCACCAGAAGCGTGGTGGGCGCGATCAGCGCCACCTGCTTCTGGTCTTGAATAGCCTTGAACGCAGCCCGGACCGCAATCTCGGTCTTTCCAAACCCGACATCTCCGGCAATCAGGCGATCCATCGGAATGGGTCGCTCCATGTCGGCCTTCACCTCGTCAATGGTGGTGAGCTGGTCAGGTGTTTCCATAAACGGAAACGCCTCTTCCAGCTCGCGCTGCCAGGGGGTGTCCGGGGAGAATGCAAAACCTGGGGCTGCCATGCGAGCGGAGTACAGCTTCACCAGATCGACCGCGAGCTCGCGGACAGCCTTGCGCGCCTTGCCCTTGGTGGCAGCCCAATCAGAGCCTCCCATTTTGGACAGTGCTGGTGAATCACTGCCCACATAGTGGCTCAGTTGGTCAAGCTGATCGGTAGGGACATAGAGACGATCCGGTGGACTGCCTCGCTTGCTGGGCGCGTATTCCAGGACAACAAACTCGCGCTGACTGGTCATGGCATTGCGACCGCCGGTCGATATCTCTCTCGAGACCAACTCGACAAAACGCCCCACACCATGGGTGTCGTGGACGACATAGTCTCCGGCGGAAAGTTGCAGAGGGTCCACGACACGGGTGCGCTTGGTGGCGAGAGTCCGTCCTGTCCGGGGGGAGGCGCTCACGGCTTTGCCATAGAGCTCCTTCTCGGTGATGACCGCCAACTTCGAGCCTGGAACCAGGAATCCTTCTTGCAGAAAACCTCGCACCACGCTCACCACACCGGGGCTTGGGGCCTTGGCCAATTCCTCATCGATGCGATGAGGAATGTCTCGCTCCCCCAACACCTGGGCGCTTCGTTCCACTAAACCGTGACCGGCTGCCACCACGATCACACTGTCGCGGTCACGAATGCGGGCCGCGATGAACTCCCACACCTCTTCGCCACCGGTGGTCACCAGCGGCAAACTCTGCAGCGGTGGTCGCAGGTTCGTGACCTCACCGGTGTCGAGAGAATCCACCGACACCCAGGTCCTCGGCGCCACAGAGTCCTTCAGCTCCTGATGGGTGAGGAAGGATCCGGCATGCAGATCAACAGGAGCCTCAGAGCCATCGAGTGCCGCCACCTCCCAGGCAGCCTGCAAGAACTCCCGGTTGGTCTCCAACAAGATGGACGCTCGAGCCTGGACCTTCTGGGCCCCCACCTCGACAATCAGGGCGTCGTCTGGCAGCACACTCAAGGGAGCCACAAGCCCTGGAACCAAGAGTGGTTGGAGAGACTCCATACCTTCGGTGGGAATACCCTCTGACACTTTGGTCAGTAGCTGCCCTAGTCCCGGATATTCGCCCGCCAGCTGTGAGGCGCGCGCCCTCACATCGGGAGTGAGGAGCATTTCTCGCACCGGCTCGAGAACCACCGGTGGCACGTCCTCGGTCAGCGAGCGCTGGTCGGCCACCGAGAAATAGTTCACCTGGTCAATTTCTGAGCCAAAGAAATCCAACCGGACAGGGTGCTCTGCCAGAGGCGGGAATACGTCAAGGATGCCGCCTCGAACAGCGAACTCCCCTCGTCTCGTGACCAAGTCCACACGCTGGTAGGCAGCCTCCACCAAGTATTCGACCCAGCTCTCCAGCGAGCGGGACGCATCACCCTTAGTCGCCACCCACGGCTCAAAGGAGGCGATGTGGGGGTTCACCGGTTGCACGAGCGCCCGAATCGAGGCGACCACGACAAGACCACCGGCGGAACCCCCTGCCAGAGATATCTGGCGCAGAGCACTACGCCGTCTCGCCACAGTCTCCGCATGAGGGCTCAGGCGCTCGTGGGGAAGCGTTTCCCAGGCCGGGAAGTCCAGAACGTGAGTGCCCTCAGGAACGACCGAGCGTAGCTCGTCGCGCAGTTGGTCAGATTCCCGCCCCGTTGCACACACCACGACGGTGACGGAGGGCATCGGCGATAACCCCGAGAGGGCTTGGACAACCGCCGTTGTCGCGCCCGTGGGCACAACGAGCGATCCACCATCGCGGGCCTGCTCTAGAGCGGTGAGAATGCCAGAATCTTCAACCAGCAAAGAGGGAAGTTTCGAGAGACTCACTCGGGGAAGTCTATTAGTCCCAGACCAGCCCAGAACCAGGACCCTAAGCGCCCTGCGGCGGGTGGATTCTTTGTTGAGCGGCGGTGAGCCCCTCTGTAACAAGAGCCTCTACCGCGTCACACGCGAGGCGCAACACGGCAGGAAGCTGTGCTTCCTGCTCAGCGCTGAAGCGCTGGAGAACGTAATCAGCGACGGGTCTGGGGTCATCGGGACGACCAATACCCACTCGCACCCGGTGGAAATCCAACGTGCCCAGCGCGCGGGCAATGTCTTTGAGCCCATTGTGTCCCGCGTGACCGCCGCCAAACTTCAGCCGAACAGTTCCGTGGGGCAGGTCGAGGTCATCGTGGACGACGATCAGCTGGGCGGGAGGAATCTTATGAAACGCGAGCATCGCCTGGACGGGCGCTCCCGAGCGGTTCATAAAGCTTGAGAGTGCCGCTAGGCGCAGGGTAAACCCTGCGGGGTGTGACACGCTCGCGAGCACTCCATGGCTCTTGAACTTCTGGAAGCTCACCCCTGCTGAATCTGCGCAGGCAGCGACGACCATCTGTCCCACGTTGTGGCGGGTGCGCTCGTACTGGGAGCCCGGGTTACCGAGCCCGACAATCAGCCACTCCGTGCTGGAGGAGCTTTTCTTGCGCGGGAAACCAAAGGGCAGGGTTATTCGCCGCCCGCGTCATCGCCACCGGCGTCTCCGCCGGAGTCGCCACCCTCAGCAGATTCAGAGCCCTCAGTACCTGTGCCACCGGCTTCACCCTCGGCAACAGCACCGGGTTCGGCCTCGGCGGCCTTCGGAGGCTGCTGGATGGAGAGAACGAGCAGGTCGGCATCAGAGACCAGCGTCGAGCCATCGGGCAGAACAAGCTCACCGGCGCGAATCTGGCTGCCCTCTTCGAGGCCATCCACGTTCACCGTCACGTACTCGGGAATGTGAGTTGCTTCCGCTTCCACAGTCACGGACGCGTGGTCCATCTGGACCATGGTGCCGGAGAAAGGCTCACCCTCGACGTGGACAGAAATGTCCACGGTGACCTTCTCACCCTTACGGACGATGACCAGGTCGAGGTGTTCAATGATCTGACGAACGGGGTCGCGCTGGATGTCCTTGATCAGGACCAACTGCTCGCCATCGGTCATCTTGAGCTCGATTAGTGCGTTGGCGCGACGTGCAATCAGAGTGGTCTCGTGGGCGGGAAGCGCCACGTGAAGGGGCTCAGCGCCGTGGCCGTATACCACCGCGGGAATCTTGCCGGCGGCGCGCAACTTGCGTGCGGCACCCTTACCGAATGATGTGCGGATATCAACCGCGACGTGGTTATCAACCATGAACTGCTCCTAAGTTTTCTGCTTTTTCTCGAACTCGTACGCTGTGCGTGAGGAGAGACATAGGAGCCTGCTCCACCGCGTCGATTACGAAGGGTTGTGTGTACAACTCTTCCTCGCCGAAGTACCCCGTAATGCTAGCTGAGAATGGGGGCTTCGTCTAATGGTTGAGGGTTGGCTTTTTCTTGAGGGCCCAGACCACCAGCCCGAGAGAAAAAATCACTCCACCCGTGGCCACAGACTGCCACGGCAGTGTCGCCACCAGCCCCACACAACCCACCAGACCCAGCCACGGAGTAATCACCGGAAGGAATCGCTCCGATTCCGGCTGCTTGATGGCGGCAGCGTGGGCAATCGCGTAATAACTCAACACAGCACTCGAGGACGCGCCCACCAACCAGATCGGGTCCACCACGAGGACCGCAACGATGGCGCCAAGCGCCATCGTGAACTCCGCAATGGCCGGTGAGGAGGTTCGCTCCCACACCACGCCAAGTCGAGCGGGCAAGTCTCCTCGCTGCGCCATCGCCATCGACGTGCGAGAGAGACCGGCTAGGACCGCCGCGAGAGATCCCAGTGACGCCAGTGCTGCCACCGCGACCACCCACGGTGCCATGGTCTCGGACGCAATATCTGCCAGGGGAGCTTCGCTTGTCGCTAAAGCCTCTGCACCCAGGGTCCCCAGCAGGGTGAGGGCGATTGCCCCATAGAGGACCAGGACACCGAGCAGTGTGAAGACAATCACGCGGGGCAACACCCTGACAGGGTTCTTGACCTCTTCCCCGAGCGTTGCCATCCGGGCATAGCCGGCAAAGGCAAAAAAGATGAGTCCAGCAGCGGGGAGAATGCCCCACGCTGATGCGTCTCCCCCCACAGTGAGAAGTGCGACATCGCCCGTGGTGCCGAGCAGTGTGGTGATGAGAAAGCCCACCACGATCACCGCTATCAGAATGCTGATAGCGGCCGTGGTGCGCAGGCCGGAAATATTGGCAAGGGCAAACAGTGCCACCAGTGCAGCCGCGACAATCGTGGGATTCTCGGGCCACAGGTATCGCCCGGCAACAGCCGAAATGGCAGCCGCTGACGCGGTCTTCCCCACCAGAAAAAACCAGCCAGCCAGGAAACCTGCTTGGGGGCCAATGTATTTCTGCCCATACCGATAGGCGCCACCGGAGACCGCATTGCGGATGGTCAGCTGCGCCATCACCACAGCGTTCAGCAGAGCGATGGTTCCCGCGAGGATCAGAGACACCCACATCAGGGATCCCGCAAGCGCTGCGGCCGGGGCCCAGACATAGAACGCTCCGGCCCCCACCATGGAAGCAACCCCGATACCCGCTGCCCCGAAGGGGCCAAGCGTTCGCCTCACTGCACTCACGACCGACACTGTAGGGGGCGTGGGAGACTAGAAGGTGAACATGAGCTTGGACGACGAGATCGACAGACCGCTGTATTCGAGGCGACGCCGAAACCTGATGCGTTTCGTGGTTCTGCTGGCGATTGGTGCGCTTGTCCTCCCCGGAGTGATTGTCACCTGGACCACTCAACTGCGCACTGCGAACTACGCCTGCCAGATTGCTGTCGATTACTACGCCCCCGGAGCGACATCCTCACGGGCCTCTTTTGATCTTTTCCCCACTGAGCTCCTGGGGTGGAACTGTCACGCCGTCATGTTTGATGGCCAGGAGTTCTTTGTGGCCCACTTGGGAGTGGTGCCAGGCGCACCGCGCCTGATTCCGCTGACAGGGACCTAAGCGGCACCGTCAAACATCGAGGTCACCGAGCCATCCTCGAAGACCTCACGAATCGCCCTGGCCAGCAGAGGTGCAATCGGGAGAACGGTGAGGCGGTCCCAGTGCTTGTCGGCACTGAGCGGCAAAGTATCGGTGACGACGACCTGGTCGATGAAGTCTGATTGCAGAACCTCGACAGCGGGGTCCGAGAACACGGCGTGGGTGGCCGCGACCACCACCCCGGTGGCACCGTTGCCTTTCAGCGCTTCGGCTGCTTTGGCAATCGTCCGCCCGGTGTCGATCAGGTCATCGACGAGCAAACAGACGCGACCCTCCACCTCACCCACGATTTCGTGGACGGACACCTGGTTGGGAACCTTAGGGTCACGACGCTTGTGGATGATGGCCAGCGGTGCGCCCAGCTTGTCGCTCCAAATATCTGCCACCCGAACGCGCCCCATGTCGGGGCTCACCACGGTCAAGGTGGTGGGGTCGAGCTGTTTCTGGAAGTGCTCGAGGAGAACTGGCATGGCAAAGAGATGGTCCACCGGTCCGTCGAAGAACCCCTGAATTTGGGCGGCGTGCAAATCGACGCTCATGATGCGATCCGCTCCCGCTGCCTTGAACAAATCGGCTACCAAACGTGCCGAGATGGGCTCGCGACCGCGGCCCTTCTTGTCCTGCCGGGCGTAGGGATAAAACGGTGCCACCACGGTGATGCGCTTGGCGCTCGCACGCTTGAGAGCATCGACCATGATGAGTTGCTCCATCAGCCACTCGTTGATAGGGGCGCAGTGTGACTGCATCACGAACGCGTCACACCCTCGAACACTGTCGCCGTAGCGGGCATAAATTTCCCCGTTGGCAAAGGTTCTCGTTTCCGCAGGAACGAGCTCGGTTCCCAACTCTTTCGCGACCGCATCGGCGAGAGCGGGATGAGCACGACCGCTCACCAGGACAAGGTTTTTCTTCGTGGTGGCGGTAATCGTGGTCACGGGTATCTATCGCCTCTTCGCGCTGGGGGGTGGAAATGGGGACGTCATTAGCTATTTCTTACCGTGTGATGCCTGGGACGCGGCGTCGGCTGACGGCGTGCCCTGGCGGTTCGCTTCAACCCAGCCTTCAACGTTGCGCTGTGTGGAGACACTCATGGCCAATGCTCCCGGTGGAACGCTTCTCCGAATCACGGCTCCCGCAGCGCCATAGGCGCCATCGCCAATCTCTACAGGTGCCACAAAGACGGTGTGGGACCCAGTCTTGACGTGAGCGCCGATGGTGGTGCGGTGCTTGTGAACGCCGTCGTAGTTGGCGGTGATCGCTCCTGCACCGATGTTGGTGCCTTCGCCAATCTCAGCATCGCCAATGTAGGACAGGTGTGGGACTTTGGCCCCTCGGTGAAGGGTGGAGTTCTTGATTTCCACGAACGCTCCGACCTTGCCGTCTTCTCCCACGCTGGCTCCTGGGCGCAGATACGAGAAGGGACCCACGCTGGCACCCGCCTTGATCTGTGCTCCCTCGGCGTGAGTGCGGACCACCGTGGCGCCCTCGCCCACGGACGTGTCAAGCAAGGTCGTCTCGGGGCCAATCGTCGCGCCCGACTCAATCGTGGTCTCTCCGCGGAGTTGGACCCCCTGAAGAATGGTGACATCGGGTGCAACTTCCACGCCCACGTCGATAAAGCAGCTTGCCGGGTCCACAATGGTCACGCCCGCCAGTTGCCATCCCCGCACGATCATGGAATTGAGGCGGGCCTGAACATCTCCCAGCTGGGCCTTGTCATTGATGCCCTCGAGTAGCCAGGAATCCTCTACCCGAACCGCTTGCACAGCTAAGCCGCCCCGAGAGAGTGCCTCCACCACATCGGTCAGGTATTTCTCACCCTGAGCGTTGTGGGTGCCAAGGCCACCCAGTGCGTCACTCACAGCACCGCGCTGGAAAACATACGCGCCCGCGTTGACCTCCTGGAGCGCCGCTTCTGCAGAGCTTGCGTCTCGCTCTTCGACGACTCTCTCGACGAGCCCGCGATCATCGCGCACAACGCGACCATATCCAGTCGGGTCCTCCAGCACCGTCGTGATGAGTGTCGCCACAGCATCCTGGTCACGGTGGTGCGCAATGACTGCGTGCAGAGTGTCTGAATCCAGCAGAGGAACATCACCACTGATGACCACGACGTCACCGGTGAAAGCAGCGGGAAGTGCTTCCAGGGCGACCTCCAGAGCCCGTCCGGTTCCAGGGACCTCGTCCTGATCCACAATCAATGCCTCGGGGGCGAACCCTGCAACAGCTTCGGCCACCTCATCTCGTTGGTGGCGCACCACGACGGCCACGTGGTCGGGCTCGAGAGCCTGAGCTGTGGCCAGAACATGCCCGATGAGGGGAACGCCAGAGAGCTCGTGCAACACCTTCGCCACGGAAGATTTCATACGTGTTCCCTGACCGGCGGCCAGGACCACAACGGCCAGCGATGAATCGCTCATACGTTCATTTAAGCCCATTGGGAGGATTCTCGGGCTGAGACTGGCGGGCAATGCTCGCTCCGCCCCCAGGATTCGAACCTAGACCTAACAGCTCCAAAGGCTGTCGTGCTGCCGTTACACCAAGGCGGAAGAGGCCCTAAGGCCTCCCCTAGTCTGCCAGAGGACAGATAATGGTGTGATGACCACGCCCGCTGATGATGTTGACCGCATCGTCGAAGCCTGGTCCAGAGAACGACCAGACCTCGACATCACACCTCTCGAGGTTCTCTCCCGCGTGACGCGCATCGCGAAGCGAGTGGACAAATACCGCAGGGAAGCATTCAAGGCCTCCCGCTTGGAGTCCTGGGAATTCGATGTCCTCGCTGCTCTTCGACGGGCAGGTGCCCCGTACCAACTGAGCCCGAAAAGCTTGATGGCAGAGACCCTCGTCAGTTCCGGCGCGATGACCCACCGCTTGCGAAAGCTCGAGGCTCGAGGTTTCATCACTCGTTCGTCTGATCCCGAAGATGGCCGGGGTGTGGTGGTGCGTTTGATGCCCTCCGGTCGAGACGCCGTCGACTTGGCCTTTTCGACTCTGATCGAGGCAGAGCACTCCCTGATCACCGCTCTGGCCCCTGCGGAACAGGCCACGGTCGCCCGTGCTCTTCGCTCGCTGAGCTTGAACGTGGAGAACCGATAGAGCTCCCCCTCATCCCCTCATGGAATACTGCTGGGGTTGCCAAATGCCAGGAGACACTGTGAGCACTGCTACTGCCCCAAACCCCACCCTTCGCTGGTGGATCGGGATTTCTGCAATTCTGATTGTGGTGCTGGACCAGGCCACAAAATGGTGGGCGGAGACAACACTGGAGTTTCGTGAGTACACCCCCGTCATCGGTGATCTTCTCGGTTGGCGCCTTGTCTATAACCCGGGTGCCGCGTTCGGTCTCGCCTCCGGTTACACCTGGATTCTGACGATTCTCGCCGCTGCAGCGGTCATCGGGTTGACCATCTTTGCTCTTCGCGTTCCGAACGTCTGGTGGGGTGTTGGGGTCGCCGCACTCCTGGGTGGGGCCATCAGCCACCTGGGTGATCGACTGTTCCGCGAGCCCGGCTTCGCCGTGGGTCACATTGTCGATTTCATCGACTATGCCGGGTTCTTCGTCGGCAATGTTGCCGACATCTTCTTAGTCGCTGGAGCGATCTATCTGGTCCTGGTGAGCCTGATCCAGAAGGACCCTAGTCCCCCCGAAGGTGAGCTCCCCGCGCAGGAGAGCTAGCGCTGAGAGCATAGAGGCCTGCTGCCTCGAAACCATCCGCCAGACGGGCTTGATGCTCGGCATCTTCTGCCAGGAACACGCAGGTAGGACCTGACCCCGAGACCATTCCGGCCAGTGCACCGAGGTTCGCTCCAGTGTCCAACACGCTCTGAATCTGCGGGGCGAGGCTGATGGCTGGAGCTGCCAAATCATTCACGAGTTCACCCGCGAGCGCGTGAGCATCTCCCGCAAAGAGAGCAGCAAGCAACTCCCTCGAGGGGGCCGAGGGGACTGCGGGAGCACTATCGCCCCGCATGACATCCAGAGTCGAGTACACCAAAGGTGTGGAGAGGTGCAAGGTCTGGGGGACGATGACCCAGTAGAACGGCAACGAGTGAATCGACTCGAGGAGATGTCCTCGCCCTCGCCCGATCTGGGTGTAGCCCTCGAGGGAGAAGGGCACGTCGGACCCGAGTTCTGCGGCAAGCTCCAGGAGCTGAGCCTGCGACAACTTCGTGCCCCAGAGGGAATCGACGGCAATCAAGGCCGCCGCGGCATCTGCAGACCCTCCGGCCATTCCTCCGCCTACCGGGACCTTCTTGTCGATGTGGAACGCTGCAGCGCCCTCGAATCCACTGACGCGCTGCACAGCTCTGGCTGCTTTGATCACCAAATTGTTCTCATCGAGGGGAATCTCATCCAGGACAACATCGCCGCTGACCGTCAGAGAGAATTCGGACGCGTCTTCCGCGGTGAGAGTCTCCCAAACGTCGACCGCTTGAAAAACACTCAACAGGTCGTGATACCCGGAAGCTTCGCGCGGTCCCACGTGCAAGGCCAGATTGATTTTGCCGGGGGCCTTGACGGTCACACGTGCCATGGTGTGAGCGTATCGCGCTGTAACGGGAGCTGGCTAACGAGCATCCGAGGGGACGAGTTCCGGAACAATCGTGCGATACACCATCATGCCGATGACCTCGAGGGTCAATTGGGTAATGACAACCAGGGGAACCAGCCCCCACACGTCCTGGTCAAGGGCAAGGCTGATCGGCAACATGATGACCCCACCCCGCCCGGCTCCCACAATCATGATCGCCCGCTTCTCCGGGATAGTGAGGCTTGCCAAAATCCCCGCCAAGAGTCCCAGTGGCGCGAGGAGCACCAGAAACGAGAAGAACAGTGGCACCACCCGGTAGAGCTCTTCGAGCTCCTCCAGATGGGAGGGAACCTGATTCCAGAGAACCAGCGTCACGGACAGCGCAATCACCGGAACCCGAGTCATGGTGAGTGCGGTGCGTGATCCCGCGAGCGGAGCCGATCGCGCCATGCCCCACTGGAGGGCAAGCGCTCCGATCGAGGGGGCCACAATGATGCCACCAATGACCGCAAATGTGGGAGGCAAATCGGCAAACCCGAGTGCTCCTCCGGAGAGAAACACCGTATAGAGCGGGACGATGACGAGTTGCCCGGCAAACAGGAGGGGCTTTGCTCCCAGAACGCTCTCCACATCGCCTCCGGCCTCGTGGGCTGTGGTCAGCGAGAGAGCCACACCGGGTGCAAGCAGCACCAGGAGCAACCCCACCTGGAGTTCAGGGACTTGGAACACCACTCGGGACAGTACAAAAGCCACGAGGGGAACAACCAGGAGGTTCACCGCAAAAAGGGCCACGAGCACTCTGGGCTTGGCGATCGCTCGACCGACCGAGAGCAACGGTAGAGAGACGACGACCAAGAACACCATGACGGCGAGAGCCACCCACTGCAGCCCCACAAGAATCTCGCTCTCCCAGGGCGCATAGATCCCTAGCAACCCTCCCCCGAGTACTCCGAGCAGAATCCACGCGGTTGACGGTCCCCGTACTTTCCTCATGAGGCCATCACCACCCTGGCAAGTGCGACAAAATCCTCCAGCGTCCACTGCTCGCCGCGGGCTTCCGGGCTGAGCCCAGCTGTGGTGATCAGGTCGCTCACGCGCTCGGGCCCCACATACTGCGCCAGTGCACCGCGCACCATCTTTCGCCTGGTCGCAAAGGCATGGTCCACCAGGTCAAAGACAACACGTCGCAGGGCCTCATCCCCGGGAGGAGGGGTGTGTTCCATTTTCACGAGCAGTGAATCAACGTTGGGTACTGGCCAAAACACCTGTCTCGGCACTGATCCCGCAATACTCCACGCGCCATACCAGCGTGCTTTAACACTCGGAGATCCATACGCCTTGGACCCGGGTGTCGCCGCAAGACGCTCTGCCACTTCGGCTTGCACCATCACGAGCACGGTACGCAGTGAGGGCAGAGTAGAGAGTAGGTGCAAGGTAATCGGCACCGAGGTGTTGTACGGAAGGTTCGCGACCAGTGCGGTGGGCTCACCTTCCACCGCCGTCACAGCCAGCGCATCGGCGGTGATGATCGACACCTGCTGGTTGGGGAAGTACTTTTCCAGAGTTCGCGGTAGCGCTTCGGCCAGACGCGGATCAATTTCGATGACGCTCACCCGCGCCCCTGCCTCCACGAGCCCCAGAGTGAGTGAGCCCAGCCCCGGTCCCACTTCGAGAACGTGATCGCCCTCCCCCACGCCGGCAATGGAGACAATGCGTCGAATGGTGTTGGCGTCGTGGACAAAGTTTTGGCCCAGCTTCTTCGTCGGGGTAACACCGAGTTCCTCGGCAAGGCGACGAATCTCGGTGGCACCCAGCAAACCACCCGACTTATCGGCCACGAAGCACGGATCCCAACTCGCCGAGAGGTTGGTCATCAAAGCGCCCGTAAACATCGATGGTGTTGTCTGTGAGCTGGGCGGCCAAAAGATTCTCGTCCATCTCAAGGGTTTCCGCCATCGATCTCACCGTGAAGGGAATCATGTAGGGGGAGTTGGGCTTGCCCCTCGAGGGAACAGGCGTCAAGAAAGGGGTGTCCGTCTCGACCAAAATCTGGGAACGAGGCATGGCTCTCAGGGCTTCACGCAACCCTTCGGAGTTCTTGAATGTGACCGTTCCCGCAAAGGAGGCGTACCAACCTTCGGCGGAGAGAACTTCGGCCAGCTCGGCGTCGCCACTGAAGCAGTGGAACACGGTCTTCTCCGGAGCTCCCACCTCGCGGAGGACTTCCACCACCTGCTCGTGCGCGTCACGGTCATGAATCTGGAGGGCAATCCCGTGCTTCTTCGCGATCTCGATGTGGGCTCGAAAGGCATCTTTCTGAGCACCCTGGAGTTCTTCGGGGGTTCGGAAGAAGTCCAATCCGGTCTCCCCCACCGCCACCACGCGTGGCATGGCGGCGAGCTCGTCAATGACCGCCAGTGCCTCATCCAGCTCGCCCGACTGATGCAGAAGTGGTGCCTCATTCGGGTGAATGGCCACAGCGGCCAGCACTCGGGGCTCGCGGTGAGCAAGCGCTGCAGACCATCGAGATGTCTCGACATCAGTTCCCACCTGAATGACACCCATCACCCCTACCGATCCTGCCCGGTCGAGGTGCTCGGTGTAATCCATCGGGTTATCCCCGTCGGCGAATTCCAGGTGAGCGTGATTGTCATAGACCCCCACCTGCAGAGGGTGGGGAGCTGGTGGGTAGGAGACCTTGCGGTCACCGGCCTCGAGATCTCCGCGCGCTCTAATGTGCGCGGGGAGGTCGCCAGGTCCTGCGCTCACGGGATCTAGTCCTGTTCGATCCTGGGGAACAGGGGAGGTAATTCCAGAACAGCGGTGCCAGGCTTCAGCCCGCCCGCAACAGCAGCATCGAGTAGCACCTGGTCGCTCGGTTCACCGTCTTGACCGAGAGCTCGCCAGAGAGCGCCCATAGAGTGCGGCATGAAGGGGTGCAGCACTAGCGCGAGCACTCTCAGAGCATCGGCGGCGTGATACAGCACAGCGTCGAGGCGATCTGCATTCGCGTCATCTTTCGCAAGAGCCCAGGGCTCCTGCTCCGTGAGGTATCCGTTGGTGTCCTCCACGATTCGCCAAATCTGACCGAGCGCCTCGTGGATGGCAAAGCCGTGCATCGCCTCGTTGGCCTTCGACACTGCATCGGTCATGACCGCAGAGAGTGCGTCTTCCGGTGCACCAGTACCCGCACTGGGGTCGGGGATGACTCCACCGCGATAGCGGTGGAGCATTGCGATCACGCGGGAGGCGAGGTTGCCCAGACCGTTAGCGAGCTCCGCTTCATAGCGAGCCGAGAGGTCTTCCCAACTAAAGGACCCATCGGAGCCAAACGTGATGGCGCGCAAGAAGTAGTACCGGAAAGCATCAGCGCCAAACACATCGGTGATGTCCGAGGGCGCGATACCAGTCAGCTTGGACTTTGACATCTTCTCGCCACCCACGAGCAACCATCCATGAGCGAAGACGTTCTTCGGGGGTTCAAGACCTGCCGCCATCAACATGGCAGGCCATATCACCGCGTGGAAGCGAGCGATGTCCTTACCAACCAACTGCACGGCCGGCCAACGCCGTGCGAACTCGTCGTCATGAGAGCCCCAGCCGGTGGCGGTGATGTAGTTCAGGAGCGCTTCGAACCACACGTAAGTGACGTGGCTTTTGTCGAAGGGCAGCTCGATACCCCAGTCAATGTTGGAGCGAGAAATCGAGAGGTCTTCCAGACCTCTGTTCACGAACGCGACGATTTCGTTCTTGACGCTCGCCGGTTGAATGAAATCGGGACGCTCGCGATACAGCTCCAGGAGCTGCTCCTGGAAGTCACTCATTTTGAAGAAGTAGTTCTCTTCTTTCAAGACCTCAATCGGGCGACCGTGAATCTGGCAGACCTTCTGGCCCTCAAACTCGTCAGTTCCCTCCGCCAAGTCCGCAGGAGTCTTGTATTCCTCACACCCCACGCAATAGAAACCCTCGTACTCGCCCTGGTAGATAAAACCCTTGTCGTGCAGAAGGGTGAGGAATTTCTGGACCGCGGTCTCGTGGCGTTCCTCAGTGGTGCGGATGAAGTCGTCATTGGCAAGGTTCAGAGTGTTGAGCAGGGGCTTCCAGGCCTGCTCCACCAGGCGATCAGCCCACTCCTTGGGCTCGACCCCGTTGGCCAGCGCTGTTCGCATGATTTTCTGACCGTGCTCATCTGTTCCGGTCAAAAACCAGGTGTCGATGCCAGAGTTTCGCATCCAGCGTGAGAGAGCATCGGCTGCGACTTCGGTGTAAGCATGCCCAATATGCGGCACGTCATTCACATAGAAAATCGGTGTCGCGATAAAGAAAGAATCGGACGTGTTCGTAGGCATCGAGGCTCAATCCTACGCGGAGTCCCCGACACTTTCCTTATACAGAGTGCTCTTCGGGATACCGGTCTCCTTCGCGACCACCTGGCAGGCCTCCGCGCGACGCATACCGGAGTCCACGAGCTCCTTCACGCTGGCCAGCGCCTCCGGCAAGCCCTTTGCTCCTGCAGGGGCGCCAGCGATGACCACCACGATTTCACCTTTCGTGGTGCCGGAAAAATGTTCGGCAAGCTCAGACAGGGTTCCCCTGGCAATCTCTTCGAACATCTTGGTTATTTCCCGGGCAACACACGCTTCGCGATCACCACCGAACACGGACGCGGCATCGTCGAGCATCTCCCTCAGTCGATGGGGTGACTCAAAAAAGACCATGGTGCGAGGCTCGCTCTGCAGAGACTCGAAATAGCCGACACGGCCTTTCTTCGGCACAAAACCCTCGTGGATGAAGCGATCGGTGGGCAACCCGCTCACCGCGAGGGCTGAGAGTCCCGCACTCGGCCCTGGAATCACACTGATCGGGATGCCCCGCTGGCGCGCGCCGCGGGCAAGAACGAATCCTGGGTCACTAATCGCTGGCATGCCTGCATCAGAGACAACGAGCACATCACCCGTCATAGCCAGGGTCCAGATCTCTTCTGCAACAACACCTTCGGTGTGTTCATTGGCAGATCGAACCGGCGCATCATTGCTGACCCCTAGTGCGCCCATAAGTTTGCGCAACACCCTGGTGTCTTCGGCGACCAGAAGATCCGCGCTGGCCAG
>CAYGLJ010000010.1:0-39301 GCA_964350865.1 uncultured Microbacteriaceae bacterium | reverse complement strand
AGGCGAGCAACTACAGCGGAATACCGGTCATCAATTAGCGTGCGGCTGCCTCGCTAGCGGGTACTCCGCTAGCGAGCATGTCGCGCACCATGGGGATAACCGTGGTGCCATAGAGCTCGATTCCCTCCATGAGAGTGTCGTGAGGCATGGGTCCGGTCGCGTATTTCAGGTCGAAGCGGGTTAGCCCCAGCGCACTCACTGCGCGCGCGATCTTCCGCGCCACCGTGTCAGGTGACCCTACGAACAGCGCGCCGTGGTGGACCTCGTTGAGATAGTGCTCTTTAGTCATCGGCGCCCATCCGCGCTCGCGACCAATACGGCCAAAAGATGCCTCGTAGTGCGGCCACAGCTCTTCAATGGCCTGCTCATCGGTCTTTGCAATGTGGCCCGGTGAGTGAACACCAATGGGTTGCACAGGCTTTCCCAACTGGTCAAGAGCTCGGTGATAAAGCTCCACATAGGGCACAAAACGCTCCGGGGCTCCCCCGATAATGGCGAGCATCAAGGGGAATCCATAACCCGCTGCTCGCACCACTGACTCGGGACTTCCCCCCACGCCAACCCAGGTACGCATGTTGCCGGAGTGCGATTTGGGATAGACCTCCTGGTTAGCCAGCGGAGGCCTAATGCTTCCGTTCCAGGTCACAGGAGTCTCCTTCAACAACTCGGCAAAGAGATTGAGTTTCTCCTCAAACAAGACCTGGTAGTCCTCCAGCTTGTAGCCAAAGAGCGGGAAAGATTCGGTGAACGAACCGCGACCCACGATGATCTCAGCGCGTCCCCGAGAGAGAGCGTCGACGGTAGCAAATCGCTGGAACACTCGGATGGGATCATCCGAGGACAACACGGTCACACCGGAGCTCAACAGGATGCGTGACGTGGTCGTCGCGATACCGGCAAGGATTGTTTCGGGAGTCGAGATTGCAAAGTCGTCGCGGTGATGCTCGCCCAAGATGATGGCATCGACGCCGACCTCGTCGGCGCGGACAGCTTCCGCCACCACGTTGCGAATCACATCAGCAAAGGGAAGGGGAACCCCACCGGGGCCGTGTGTGACATCGCCAAAGGTGCCAAGGCCGAATTGGACATCACTCATGAGCTCTTCTCCTCCATCACTGCGTGCGCTGAAAGTATCAGGTCACACTGGTCGAATGCCAGGAGTAACGATATCGATGGAAGAAATATTCCCTAAGGCTGCAACCGAGTGGTCGACCAGCCTTCGGCTTCCCGACTGTAACTGATCCGATCGTGCAATCGGGAGGTTCGACCGGCCCAGAACTCCACCCTCTGGGGTTCAATCAGGAAACCGCCCCAAGATTCTGGGCGAGGAATCGAGTCCTCGCCGTCAAATCGGGCTTCCATCTCGCGGACTTTCGCCTCCAGGACCGCTCTGGAGTCGACAGGGCGGGACTGTTCGCTGGACCAAGCTCCGATTTGTGAACCCCGGGGGCGGGTGTGAAAATACGCGTCAGACACGTCAGGGTCGGTCGGCGTCGCGTGACCGTAGAGGAGAACCTGGCGGTGCTGGCGATACCAGGGAAACACCACTGAGACAGAGGGATTGGCCAGAAGAGCGAGGCCCTTACGGGAGCCGTAGTCGGTGTAGAAGTAGAGCCCGTGCTCATCGATACCGCGCAGAAGCACCGTCCGAGAGGATGGTTCGCCATCAGGATCGATGGTGGAGAGGACCATCGCGTTCGGCTCGTAAATCTCTGCTTCGTCCGCTTCTTTCACCCAGAGACGAAGCTGCTCAATCGGGTCGGGAAGGAGAGAACCCTCCTCCAGGGAGAGAGAGCCATAATCTTGGCGCTTGGCGAGAGGATCTGTCGTCACCGAGAACCTCCATCATTGTTGTGGACCTGAGGGGACTCGAACCCCTGACCCCCTGCATGCCATGCAGGTGCGCTACCAGCTGCGCCACAGGCCCCTGTGTCGAAAGCAAGGGAAAGCCTACTACAGGCCTTCCTGGGTATTCGAGTTGGCCTCGAGGCCCAGCCCAGCGGGAAGAGGGACGAGCGGACAATCCCGCCACAGTCGCTCGAGCTGATAGTAGAGGCGCTCTTCCTCGTGAAAAACGTGGACGACGATGTCACCAAAATCGAGCAGAATCCATCGACCTTCACTCCGACCCTCCTGGCGAATGCGCTTGGCGCCATCGACTAGCAGTCGTTCTTCGACCTCATCGGCGATGGCCTGAACCATCCGCTCATTGCGCCCACTGCAAATGAGAAAGACGTCGGTGAGGGCGATGTGGTCAGAGACATCAAGCGCCACCAGATCGGTCGCTAGCTTGTCACTTGCTGCGGTCGCCGCAAGGACGGTGCGGTGCGAAGCGGTGTCGCTCGCGGTCATGAATTCCTTACCCCAGTCATCTAGACCAGTGTGTCAGTGAGTAGAGCCACGACGAGCAACACCACGGCCCCAATGCCTAAGACAGCAGCTCCGGTTGCGGTAAGGATCGCCGCGGTGCCCCACCGAACTCGGCGAACCAACAAGATGTCGGTGTCATCACCTTGCCCAGAGACCGCTTTTGAAGCCCGAATAGGTTGGGACATGGCAGCAAGTTCCCCCGTGACATAGGCGTCAAACCGCTCGTCGTCGTCCCTGTCTTCACCCAATGAGGGAATCGTGCCGGTTTCTGACAGCTGGTTGGGCAACGTAATCTGGCCGGTCACAATGACCTCACCGGTGTCGCCAATGGGCCCCGACATATCGATAGTGGGTGTGGTCGGGAGAATCAGTGAGCTGGTCGCCATGGTGACATCCCCCACCACCCGGCTGGGAAAGGTCGGCGCAACCACGGGGACCTCTGTTGAGGGTGAGGGGGGTGCAGGCACGTCAAGCGCTGGGCTCGTCGAGGGAGGCCCAAACACCGGTGGTAGGGGCTCGGACGGAGCAGGCTTCTCCTGCGAAGGAACAGACTGCGTCACTTCGACGAGAGATGTGTTCTCCAATGATGGAGCTTCTGCGGGCTGCTGATACTCCGCGGGAATCGGAATAACGCCCGTTTCCTCCAGCATCTTCCGCTCCCGGCGAGACATCGGAGCGGGGGGACCCTGTGAAACGACAGGGGCGACAGGTTCCTGCAGGGCAGGGGTGTTCTGTTCCGGAGCGGGGGTTGGCGGGCCAGCATCCCCGGTCGGGCTGGGTGGCACCACGGGGAGAAGGCCCTGCTCTTCGAGCTGGCGCCTTTCCCGTCTGGTCATGGGCTGAACCGAAGGAGTGTCTGTCACGTGAGATCCCGATAAAGACGATGTTTGGCAATGTATTGAACAACCCCATCTGGCACGAGGTACCACACAGAGTTGCCTTCGGCGACTCGAGCGCGACAATCCGAGGACGAAATCGCCAAAGCCGGCACCTCCAAGACTGTCACATGCTCGCTCGGGAGGGAATCGACCCTGAGATCATGGCCAGGTCTCGAAACCCCGACAAAGTGGGCCAGGGAAGTCAGCTCAGGGCCCTCCTTCCAGGAGAGAACTGCTGCGATGGCATCCGCACCGGTGATGAAGAAAAGATCCGCGTTCTCAAACTGCTTCCGCACATCACGAAGGGTGTCCACGGTGTAGGTGAAGCCGGGGCGGTCAATATCCACTCGGCTGACGCGGAACCGCGGATTCGACGCGGTGGCAATCACCGTCATGAGATACCTGTGCTCTGCCTCCGACACGTGGGGTTTGTCTGCTGGCTTGCCAGTCGGCACGAAGATGACTTCGTCGAGGTCTAGAGACACCTGAGCTTCACTGGCCGCCACAAGGTGGCCGTGGTGAATAGGGTCGAACGTGCCACCCATGATTCCAATACGGGGGCGGCGCGTAGAAGACATTACGTCCTAGTGGTGGGCAGAGGCGCTGCTGGTGCCCTGAGTCTTGTGGCGGTGACGGTTCGCGACGTTGCGATAGCTGTATGTCAACCACCCGAGAGCGAAGAAACTCACCAGGAAAGCAATTCCAAAAACCTCTGCCGGAAAAGGCAACTCATTGACAATTTCGCCTGCGGCAATGATGGTGTCGGTCATGGGATGTCCTGCGCTCCTTACTGAAGTGATTGACTGGCTCTAATCTACCGGTAGAACCTGCCAGGAACCTTTCATCTACTCTCTGACCTGTCCCTGACCACGAACAATCCACTTAGTACTCGTCAATTCAGGCAAACCCATCGGGCCTCTGGCGTGCAGTTTCTGAGTAGAGATACCCACCTCTGCACCGAAACCAAACTCGCCACCGTCGGTGAAGCGGGTCGAAGCGTTCACCATGACTGCGGCAGAGTCCACCTCGTTGAGGAAACGCTCCGCGTTGGCCATATCGGCGGTGAGGATGGACTCTGTGTGGTGTGTGGAATAGCGCCGAATGTGGTCCAATGCCTCGTCCAAACTCGCCACTGTTTTCAACGAGAGGTCAAGGGACAAATACTCGGTAGCCCAGTCTTCGTCTGTGGCGACGAGAGCCTCGGGGACAACCGCCCGAATAGCCTCGTCGGCGTGCAGAGTGACACCGGAGGCCAGCAAGCGCTTGGCAATTGCGGGTACGAGCCCCAACGCATCCTGATGCACCAAGACCGTCTCGACCGCGTTACACACACTCGGGCGTTGGACCTTGGCGTTGTGGATAATTTCCGTGGCATCATCGGCTGAGGCACTCGCGTCCACGAAAATGTGCACGATACCCGAGCCCGTCTCAATCACAGGGACGGTGGACTCGGTGACGACGGTCTCAATAAGGGACGCAGATCCCCGGGGAATGAGGACATCAATCAATCCCCGACCCTTCATCAGGGCATCCGCACCTTCTCGACCAAAGTCATCCACGGTCGCGATCGCATCCGCAGGCAAGCCCACGGAGGCCAGTGCATCGCGCATCACAGACACCAGGAGCTTGTTGCTCTCGAGAGCGGCCGATCCACCCCGCAACACCACCGCGTTGCCACTCTTCAAGGCAAGTGCGGCAATGTCTACGGTGACATTGGGTCTCGCCTCATAGATTGCGCCCACTACTCCAAACGGAACACGCACTTGGGAAACTTGCAATCCATTGGGAAGGGTCATCCCGCGGATCACATCCCCGACAGGGTCTGGCAGGGACCGAATCACTCCCACAGAGTCGACCAGCCCCTGAACACGCTCTGGCGTGAGCCTGAGGCGGTCCTGGAGGCTCACGTCCATGCCCTCTGCCACGCCCCTCTGTAGGTCTGCTGCGTTGGCGTCAACAATCTGGGAGACATGAGAGCGAAGGGATTCCTGAATGGCACCCAGACCCGCGTCACGCGCCGAGGACGACGCACTCATGAGGGCGTTAGCAGCGCTTTTCGAGAGCTCTAGTCGCTCACGAAGCTGAGGAGCGATGGCGGGTGAGGGGCTGGTCATGACGTTTAGTGTAGGTCGACTGGCTCAAACCAGGTACCCCTGGCCTCGCCCGCGACGAGGGCGCCCAATGAGTCAGTGGAGCTCAAGATGGTCGGAATCCCGGCTGCTCGCGCCAGTTTGGCGGCACTCACTTTGGTCACGGCGCCCCCTGTCCCCACACTGTTCACGAGCGCTTCCCCTAGCTCCACGCCGTCCAGCGAATCGTCCCAAGCCACGGTGTCAATCCTTTGTGCTCGAGGGTCCGTGGGCGGGTGCGAATACAGCGCATCAACGTCACTGAGGAGCACAAGCAAATCGGCTCCCACCAGCTCGCTGACCAGGGCAGCTAAACGGTCATTGTCGCCAAAGCGAATTTCCTGAGTCGCCACTGTGTCGTTCTCGTTCACAATCGGAATAATGCCGAGCCCCAACAAACGTTCAATAGTGCGTAGCGCGTTGGTGCGGTGGGTTCCATTCTCTAAGTCCCCCACAGTCAACAAGACCTGTCCGGTAATGATGGAGTACTTCTCGAAAAGCGCCTGGTACCTCGCCATCAGGAGGTTCTGGCCCACCGCAGCAGCTGCCTGCTGGGTCGCAAGATCTTGGGGGCGATCAGTCAGCTTCAGAAACGGCGCACCCACCGCGATTGCTCCAGAGGACACCAAGACGACGTTGGAACCGGCGTTGTGCCAAGCCGCAAGAGCGTCGACGAGCCCAGGAACCTGGTGTTCGCGCTCGCCACTAATGGAGGAAGACCCAACTTTGACCACAACACGGGAGGCTTGATGAGCTGAATCTCTAGTCATCATCAGAGAAAAATCCTGCCTTCTTTTCTTCCTCTAACTCTGCCCGCGCACGGGCTTTCGCGTCCATCCTCTCGTGATAGCTCAGCTTGCGCTGCGCACGAGTTGCGCGAGTGTTCTCCTCCAACCTGGGGTCTGTTCCTCGAGGCGCAGCCATAAGCTCCGCCGCGCTCGAGAGCGTAGGCTCCCAATCAAAAATCTGGCCCTTACCGGGCCCAATCATGACGGCAGCGCCCGGGGTGGCACCCGCTTTGAATAATTCCTCGTCGATACCGATTTTCATCAGACGATCCGCCAAAAACCCGACTGCTTCGTCATTAGCAAAGTCAGTCTGCTCAACCCACCGCTGAGGCTTCTCGCCCAGAATGCGATACAGAGGACCTTCCGTTCCGCCCTCGACCACCACCGTGAACGGCGCTTCGTTGACTGCCCGCGGTCTGACAACTATCCGGGGAGGATTTGCCGCCGCCTCCACCATTTTCCGTCGATGCTCGGTGACAAGCTCACCGAGTGCGTAGAGGAACTCGTCGAGACCAGCCTTCGAGACCGTGCTGATCGGGAACACCCTGTAGCCACGGTCTTCCAGGTCCGCCTTCACAAGGTCAGCGAGATCTTTGCCCTCTGGCACGTCTATTTTGTTCAGCGCAATCAGCTGCGGACGTTGGGTGAGAGGCACCTGGTCGTCCCCCAAAGGGTAGTTCTCGAGCTCTTGGAGGATGAGGTCCAGATCCGTGAGCGGATCACGACCGGGGTCCAGGGTGGCGCAGTCGAGGACATGCACGAGAACACTGCATCGCTCCACGTGGCGAAGGAATTCGAGACCGAGCCCTTTGCCCTCGCTGGCGCCGGGAATAAGTCCCGGTACATCCGCCATGGTGAAGCGAACCCCGCCCGCATCGACAACACCAAGGTTGGGGTGGAGGGTAGTGAAGGGGTAGTCGGCAATCTTGGGAGTAGCTTTCGATACCGCTGCAATAACGCTGGATTTGCCAGCACTGGGGAACCCCACGAGAGCCACATCGGCCACCACTTTGAGTTCCAGGTGAATATCACCCTCGAATCCGTGGGTCCCTAAGAGCGCAAAACCAGGTGCTTTCCGTGCGTTACTGGCCAGTGACTCATTGCCCAATCCGCCCCGACCGCCGGAGGCCACCACAATGCTCATCCCGGGGCGATCCAGATCGACCAACAGCTCCCCCGCCTGGTCTCTCACGACCGTCCCCACGGGGACCGGGAGAATCACATCCGGTGCACTCTTGCCATGCTTGGAATCACCCTGACCGGGAGAGCCATTACCGCTCGTGCGATGTGGGCGGTGGTGATAATCCAACAGCGTGGTGACCTGGGGGTCAGCAAGCAGGATGATGTCTCCACCATGCCCGCCATTTCCCCCGTCTGGACCACCGAGTGGCTTGAACTTTTCGCGGTGTACCGAGACGCAACCGTGACCTCCATGCCCCGCAGACAAGTGCAAGGTGACGCGGTCAACGAACGTTGTCATCGAATCACCTTCCTGTCATATGGCCACTAAGCGCAAAGGGCGAGCCGAAGCTCGCCCTCGCACTACAGTGTGGAAAATCTTAGGTGGCGGAGTCAACCACGGCGACGACTTTGCGTCCGCCCTTGGTTCCAAACTTCACTTCGCCTGCTGCGAGGGCAAACAGGGTGTCATCGTTGCCACGGCCCACGTTGGCACCGGGGTGGAAGTGGGTTCCGCGCTGACGCACGATGATTTCACCGGCTTTGACGACCTGACCACCGAAGCGCTTCACTCCCAGATACTGGGGGTTGGAGTCGCGACCGTTCCGAGTCGAGGACGCACCTTTTTTATGTGCCATGAGCTAACCCTTTACTTCTTCGTGATGCCGGTGACTTTGAGCTTCGTCAGATCCGCACGGAATCCCTGACGGGCTTTGTAACCAGTCTTGTTCTTGTATTTCTGGATAACAATCTTGGGACCGCGGAGGTCTTCAATAACCTCAGCGCTCACGGTGATCTTGGCGAGTTCCTTTTTGTCGTGAGTGACAGTGTCACCATCGACATAGAGAACCGGGGCAAGCGTCACCGACTTCTTTGCTTCAGCGGAAAGTCGGTCCACCGTGATGATGGAACCAACTTCTACCTTTTCCTGGCGCCCACCTGCGCGCACAACCGCGTAAACCACGATGAAAACCTGCCTTGTTACCTAGAGAGTGAGGGTGCCACAAGAATTTCGAAAACAGCACCGAGGGTCAAGAATAGACCATTGCAGAGCCCTGGGCAACCAGAAGAGTCACCACACGAATCCATACCCCGGAAACTCGCCGACTACGGTGTTATCCCGGAGATCCACGACGCGAATAACGGTTCCGACAGCGATTTGTTCGGCCGTCAAGCCCTGATATCCCAGGGGGCTACTATCCGGGTTTACCTCCACCAGGAGAAACTGTCCATTGGGAGACAGCGCAATGTTGCCGATACTGCCCGGGGTGTCGAGCGATCCCGTGACCAGAGTATGGATTCCTTCCGAGTCTTCTCTCGTGACGATCGAATACGGATCCCCATCGCCCAGACCCGGCAATTGGGCACGATGCAGGCGAAGCCCGCTCGGAGCGAGAGCAAACTTCTGGTGTCGAAGCGAAATACCCTCGAACTCGCCCCGCGGAACGCGGGTGAGTTCGCCCGTAGAGAGGTCTTGAGACAGGGTTCCCAAACCATCGACATAGAGGGCCTGGGTACCCAAGGCGTCAAAGCCCCACAGCTCACTTGCTGTGCCCACCGGCAACACCACAGAAGTCAGCGGATTGAATCGAACCAGCTCCTGATTCTTTTGCCAGACCAGAATCTCACCACTCTGTGGGGATACCGCAACCGTGCGGACAGAGAGCGGATCCCCTGCGATTCCCTCGACGATGACCGGGGTGCGATCACTGAGAACATCAATGAGCACCAGGGCTCCAAACACCGATCCACCGGGTCGCTCGGTTACATTCGCAATCGTGACCAGCGTGGTTCCCCACGAAGCATTTGCCAGATCAACGACCTGAAAGCCGGGCGGCATAACAATCCGCTCCGCTACTCCCGTCGCGGGGTCCACAAGTTCCAGCCAGGTTTCCTCGCCAACCTCACGAAGAACCGCGAGCACGGAGGCAACCGGGGTAACCGAGACGATTCCCGGTGCCCGGTACACAACCTCGGTGCCGGGAGCGCCGGGCACCGCGCGGTGCACCTCGCGTATATCCCCCACTTCACGGAGAAAGACAAAGTCAAAACCTCCGGTCGTGAACGACGTGGACCATGAGCTCTCTTGGCCGATCCCGGTTGGACGCACGCCGGTCACCTCAACGACATAGTTGGTGTTCGCGAGTAGAGGTTGCTCAAATGTCAAGCGAATACTCAGACCGTCATCTTCCAAGTCGAACGGGGCGTCAGGCGTAATACGGACCTGGTCGATCCCAACGGGCTCAATCGCTCGGTCCGAGCGCAAGGCAACAAACGCACCTGCTCGTTGATGGAGGGATTGCTCATCGCTCTGAACATCGCGCAACTGAGGACCCTGGAGCATGCTCCATGCCCCCACCCCCACGATGACCACCGACAGGAGCGAGATGAGTGCGATGACGAGAGTGCGGAAACTCGTCTTGCCCGGTGATACCCCGCGATCAGAAAAGGTAAGGCTCACGAGGCACCTCCTCGAGAACAATCTCAGACGAGACGACCGCAAGATTTCCGGGCACCTCGAGCCCGGGAAGAACCTGGAAGCCACCATCAACCGTCACCCACGTGTCGAGTGCAAACTCGTCTTGCCAACCCGGGAAATACACGGGGACATTCACGGGCTGGGCATCCACTGCGCAACAGGTCACGACAAAACGAGTCAAGAGGAACACATCAGGGTTGCCACTTTCGGTGACGGTCCCGAGCGCACTAAAGGGTTTACCCCGGAAAAACGTGGGGTCCTGGGTTTGTATCAACAGGCTCGCCCAGTCTCGAACGGTCAGATTCTCAAAACCCGCGGTGGTGGAGTCAATGTCGATCGCGTCAGCGGCCGGCGACGTTGCCACAGTCCCAAAACTGCGATTCTCCGCTGTGTAGCTCGACAACGTCGTCGGGGGAAGAACCACCGCAATCACCACAACAGCGCCAACAAGGCTGAGAGACATCCATTCCATCAGTGAATGACCTCTCGCATGGCGGTGCCCTGCATGCGAGTGCGCTGTGTGAGGCACGATCAGAGCGATGGCCATCAGGAGCACGCCTATCGCCGCCATGACAAGGGTGAACACGTTGTATCGAGGGTGGATGTAAAAGCCCAGCATGCCCTGAAAGCCCAACCACACGGTGACCACCGTGAGCACTCCGATGGCGAACACTCCCCGCCACGCCATGACCTTATCCAGCACTGTTCATCACCATCCCGAGAGCAAGTGAGCACAACCCCACCACCGTGGCCATGAGGACAATCGTTCGCGCTGCGAAAGTAGTGCGGAGAAGGGCCACCATCTTGATGTCAATCAGCGGACCAAAAACGAGGAACGCCACAATGGAGCCGGGCAAAAAGGTTTGCGCAAACGGCAAAATGAAAAATGCATCCACGTTGGCGCAGACTGAAATAACGAACGCAAGGAGGATGAGCGCGACCACGCTGATAATGGGGTCGGTTCCCAAAGCTAAGAGAACCTCGCGAGATACCCCGACCTGAATGGCACCTGCGATAAACGCACCCAGTGTGAGGGCTGGCATCAATGCGGTGGATTCGGACACAAACAATGACCCGACGCGCTCAAGCTTCGTGCCTCCCCGCTCAGAGGCAGGTAGCGCACATTCCCTCACGAACTTTGTGGTGAGAAGACTTTCGGGACTGGGGTGAAGAGAAAAGAGCCACCCGAGAAGGTTGGCGATCAGGTAACCGGCCAAGAGTCGGGCCACCAAAATTCCGTCGTCGAAGCCAAAAGCTTGATGGGTCGTAATAATCGTGACGGGGTTCACAATAGGTGCGGCGAACAAGAATGTGACAGAGTCCCCTACCCCATACCCGCGACCCATCAGGCCGCGAGCGAGTGGCACATTCCCGCACTCGCACACCGGGAGAAACATTCCGAACAACGACACAATGGCTCGTCGCGCAAAGGGATTTTTGGGTAGCCAACTCTCCAGCCATGAGGCTGGGACAAAGACCTGCACGACGATGGAAAGGGCAATTCCCAGGACGATGAAGGGTAACGACTCAATCAGCAGCGACAGCGCGAGCGTGATGACGTCTTGGAGTTGACCCCGGAAAGGCGCCAGATTGTCACTTGTCCACGAACGAACACCAATCACACCCAGAAGTCCCAGAAGTACAGCGAGAGGGACCAGGCGTCTCATGGCTGAAGGGTATCTTCCAGAGCTCCGAAAAAGCTCGTTACCCGCTGGTTGCTCGGCGACGACGCTTAGACGTTCCAGGCGCTGGTGGCTCCGGTAGCGCGGCTAACACAGAGTCCAAGATTGCTGGCTTCTCCGTCACCGTTTTCTTCGTTCCACGGGGTGCCTTCGCCTCGGGTTCCGGCTCGTCCGCAGAAGCGCCAGAGGCGTGCCCGACCGTGCTCTTGGCAATCTGAGCGATCGCGTTTCTCGCATCATCGGTGATCTGGTGCGGCGCCACAGCGGGCTGGGACGATGCGGACGATTTGCGTTTCTTCGAAGGGGCGCTGTCTGAGCGCGACTTTGAGACCGGCTCGTGGTGGACAATCAATCCTCTGCCCTGACACACCTCGCAGGTTTCGCTGAAGGTCTCCAAGAGCCCAAGACCCAGTTTCTTTCGGGTCATTTGAACAAGACCCAAGCTGGTGACCTCTGCGACCTGATGCTTCGTGCGATCGCGACCCAAGCACTCCATCAGCCTCTGCAACACAAGATCACGATTCGACTCCAGCACCATGTCGATGAAGTCGACAACGATGATTCCGCCGATATCGCGCAAGCGAAGCTGGCGAACGATTTCCTCCGCAGCTTCCAGGTTGTTTTTCGTGACTGTCTCCTCAAGGTTTCCCCCAGAGCCCACGAACTTTCCGGTGTTGACGTCAACAACCGTCATCGCCTCCGTGCGGTCGATAACCAGAGAACCGCCGCTCGGCAACCAGACCTTACGATCCAGTGCTTTGGCGATGCCTTCGTTCACGCGGTACTCGACGAAGGGATCAGCGTCGGCCGTGTACTCCTCCATCCGGGAAATCAAATCGGGAGCCACCTGTGTGAGGTAGTTCTCAATAGTCTTCGCCGCGTGAGAACCAGAAATCACAATCTTTTGGAAATCCTCGTTGAACACGTCGCGAATAATCTTGACGAGCAAATCAGGCTCTGAATGCAACAGGGCAGGGGCTTGCGCCTTTTCTGCCTGAGCGGAAAGCTCCTGCCATTGCTTCTGCAAGCGCTCCACATCACTCGTGAGCTGCTCTTCAGTGGCACCCTCCGCGGCGGTGCGCACAATGACACCCGCGCTCTCGGGAAGAACCTGCTTCAAGATGGCCTTGAGGCGCGAGCGCTCCTTGTCGGGGAGTTTGCGCGAAATTCCGTTCATAGCCCCACCGGGCACATAGACCAGGTAGCGGCCCGGGAGACTGATTTGGCTGGTGAGCCTGGCCCCCTTGTGCCCGACCGGGTCTTTGGTGACCTGCACCAGGACGGTGTCGCCAGTCTTCAGAGCTAGTTCGATACGTCGAGGTCCGGTAGCTCCCCCTTCAGCGGCAGCTTCCCAGTCCACTTCACCGGAATACAGCACAGCGTTTCGACCGCGTCCAATATCGACGAAGGCAGCTTCCATGCTGGGCAAAACGTTTTGCACACGCCCGAGGTACACGTTCCCGATAAGGCTAGATTCTTCGGATCGAGCCACGTAGTGCTCCACCACGACGTTGTCTTCAAGGACGGCAATCTGGGTGCGATCTGTGGTCTCGCGCACCACCATTACGCGGTCAACACTCTCGCGACGGGCGAGGAACTCGGTTTCTGTGACAGTGCCACGGCGACGGCTTCCTTCGCGTCCATCACGGCGACGCTGGCGCTTCGCTTCCAGCCGAGTCGACCCCCGAACTTTTTGGGGTTGACCAGACTCCGCGGACTCAGAAGTCTTCTTGTCCTCGACGAGAGGCTTGCGGTTAGCCCGCGAGCGGCGCCGGACAACTTTGTCACCCTCGGAGGTCTCGGGGCCTGGAGTCCAGGTGGGGAACAATCCGGGGTCTGGGGCCTGGAACACCAGGGACGTGGTGGTCTGGGCGACCGGCTTCTCTGCCTTGACTGCGGCAGGCTTAGCGATCTTCGGCTCTTTTTTGGCAGCTGGAGCCTTCTTCACGGGCTTCTCCGCGGCGACCTTTTTCGCTACCGGGGCCTTCTTGTCAGGCTTAGTGTCGTCTTCTTTTTTTCGTGTCACCATCGCTGGTGTACTCCTCACACATTCCCTGGCACCACTGGCTGGGAACTCATTGCGCTTTGGCAATGCGCGCAAACGCACATTGAAAAAACTAGGTTGTAGGGGTTTTTCCCTGTATTCGGATGGTCATCCGAGAAATCTTGTGGTGGCGCTTCGTCTTCTCTGGCGATTGCGCTGGCTCCAGTATCGCATACCGTCACCTAATTCTCACGGGGTGCTGTCATAATCAGCTCGTGAATTACCCCACGAGACGAGCAAGCGGCATGGGCCTCTTTCTTATGCTGGGCGGTCTCGGCGGTTGGCTGGCAGCACTCATCTTGGCCAGTGAGGGCTACAAGCTCGCTCTGACCGGTGAAAAACCGAGCTGCGACATCAACCCCTTCTTCTCCTGCGGGAATGTCATGCAGAGCTGGCAGGCCACACTCTTTTTCGACACCCCCAACCAGCTCTATGGAATTGGTGGGTATGCGGTGGTGGCCGTCATTGGCGCGGCCATGCTCACCGGATCGACCTTCAAGCGCGGTTTTTGGGTTCTCACCACGGTGGGGCTCTTTGCCGCCTACAGCTGGTTGATGTGGATGTTCTATCAGGCTGTCTTTGTCATTGGCTTCTTGTGTCTTTACTGCATGGTGGTGTGGGCAATCCACATGATTGTGTGGTGGATTTTCCTCCCGTGGGCAATGAAGCAGGGCATGCTCGGCTCATCGCCTCGACTGAAGAAACTGGGAGCCCAGTGGCTTCCCTACAGCTGGATCGTGATCGTCATCAACTACGCCGTAATCGGATTGTCGATTCTGATCCAGTTCCCGCTTCTCTTCTCGCTTTAGGCCTTAAACCAGAGAGCCAGCTCGCGTTCAGCGGTCTCGGGGGAATCACTCGCATGGATGAGGTTCTGCTGGACCGCTAAGCCCCAGTCGCGTCCCAGATCGCCGCGGATGGTGCCGGGAGCTGCCTGGGTTGGGTCAGTCGCGCCACAGAGCGAACGGATGCCCTCGATGACGCGGTGACCCGCCACGCGGATCGCCACGACAGGACCAGACTCCATGAACGTCACGAGCGGCTCATAAAAGGGCTTTCCCTCGTGCTCGGCGTAGTGCTCGCGCAACAGGTCCCTATCTGGCTGAACCATACGTATGTCCACCAGCTGGTACCCCTTGGATTCGATCCGGGACAGGATCTCTCCGGTGAGATTTCTCGCAACACCGTCTGGCTTGATCAGAACGAGTGTTTCCTGGGGTGCAGACATTCAGCAGGCTCCTTATGTATGGCGTGTGAAGTCGAGCCTACTGGCTCGACTCGGGCTTGTTTCGATCGAGCATCGGACCCCGAATCGCACCAAAGATCCAGAAGGCAACAACGACAGCAAACGACAAACCAATCGCCACATCCCAGAGAAAACTCCCCAACAGGACGATTTGGACTACGTGACCGGCAATTTGTGCCAGGCGATACCGCACGGTGCCATACAAGAGAACCAGCACCAGGACTGTCAGCAGGGCACCCGCGAGCACCACCGGGCCACTGTAGAGACGGAGTCCGTTGATCGCGAGCGCACCAAAGAACACCACAATTATTTCGAGCGCTAGAGCGATCTGGAGCAGAGACTCTGTCGCAGTTTTCTCCCGCTTAGCCATCGGCCAGTCCTCCTCGAACTTCACCAATCAGCGTGATGGATCCCGTAACGATCACGCCACCCTCAAAACCGGAGAGCTCTTTGGCGCGCTCCAGAGCAGAATCGACATCACCTCTCGAGTCCACCCGATCAGGCCCGGCGATAGCGGACACCGCGTCGGCAAGATCAGCGACCGAGATTGCCCGATCGGATTGGGACTGTGTCACCACAAAGTGGTCGACCACCGGGTCCAGTGCTTCCACAATGCCAATCACATCTTTCTCCTGGAGGATTCCAAGGACGCAGATGAGCCGGGGGAAACTAAACGACCCCATCAGTGCGCGACACAGCGCCTCAGCACCGTGAGGGTTGTGGGCGGCATCGACGATCACAGTGGGGTGATGGTCAATGACCTGCAAGCGCCCTGGGCTGCGTGAGAGCAAGATGCCGTCCTCGACGACCTCTGCTCCAAGAGGCGTCTCCCCGTTACCGAGGAAAGACTCGACTGCTGCAATCGCCAGCGCGGCGTTATCTGCTTGGTGCTCGCCAAACAGTGGCAGACCAAGGTTTCGATACTCACCCGCGATACCGGAGACTCCTAACACTTGCCCACCAACAGCTTGCTCGACGCTGGTGAGATGAAAATCTCGCCCCATGACGCGCAGTGTTGCTTCAGAAAGTTCACACGCTCGAAGAATTTCCTCCATCGCGTCCTCGCTTTGCACGGCGCTCACCACCCGTGATGCCGGTTTCACAATTCCTGCCTTGGTGCGGGCAATCTCCCGAATTGTGTCGCCCAAGAATTCGGCGTGGTCCATCGCTATCGGGGTGAGCACTGCAACATCGGCGACCACGACATTGGTCGCGTCCCATTCGCCCCCCATGCCTACCTCGACGACCGCCACGTCAACAGGAGCATCAGCAAAACTGGCGAAAGTCAGGACGGTAAGAGCTTCGTAAAAAGTCAGTGGAGGTTCTGAGTTAGCCACAAGCTCCGCATCCACCATCTGGAGGACCGGCTCAACATCAGCCCAGTTATCGGCGAGCATCCGATCCGTGATGGCTTCGCCATCAATCATGATGCGCTCGTTCAAGTGATGAAGGTGGGGGGAGGTCATCAACCCCACCCGGAGCCCGTGGGATCGCAGAAGACTCTCGGTGATGCGCGCCGTCGAGGTTTTCCCGTTTGTTCCGGCGATATGAATCACGCCATACATGCGCTGAGGGTCGCCCAACAGTTCGACAGCGCGCCTGGTCGCCTCGAGTCTCCGCTTCGGAGTTCCCTCGCCAATCCGGGCATAGAGGGCTTCCTCTACTGCGGCGGCAGCCTGACGGTCGTCGGAGGGGAGATCAGCCACTCTGCGACACTTTCACACGAATCTTAGAGTTCTCCCCCACGGCTAAAGCGCCCTCGGTGTCACCCAACTCGGTGAGCTCAATACCCAGAGACAGGGTCTCCGAGGCAATGAGGTCCCGGTGGGTGCGAATGGCGTCTCCTGCACCGTGGTCGACCTCGAGAACCGTCTGAATCCGATCGGACACATCCAAGCCAGCATTCTTTCGCTCCTGTTGGATAGCCCGGATCACATCACGAGCAAGCCCTTCGGCGGCAAGCTCCGGTGTCACCGTGGTGTCTAAGAGCACAAAACCACCGCTGCCGAGGAACTGAACTGCTGTGTCCTCGCCCTCGGACGTAAATTCGAGAACGTACTCGCCCTCCTCTAACGCAATACCGGCGACCGTGACGACACCGCCCTCGAGAGACCAATCACCAGCTTTAGCTGCCTGAATGATGCTTTGCACCTGGGATCCCACACGAGGACCGAGAACTCTCGATTGCGGGAGGAGCTTTTTACCAATACCCAGCTCTGTGGCAACCTCATCATCGAGCTCTCTCGTGGTCACCTCTCTCACATTGAGCTCATCCGCCAGAATGTCCAGGAATTCCTCGACACCGGCAACTCCCTCCGTCACAATCGTCAGGTTGTTCAGCGGCAAGCGCACCCGAAGCCCGTGCGCTTTTCGCAGCGCTAATCCAGCTGAGGCAACCTCGCGGACCGTGTCCATGGCGGACACCAGATCATCATTGCCGGGGAACTGCGCATGGTCCGGCCAATCGGTGAGGTGGACACTCTCCCCTCCGGTAAGTCCGCGCCACACCTCTTCGGTGACGAGGGGTGCCAACGGGGCAGCGAGCCTGGAGATGGTTTCCAACACCGTGTAAAGGGTGTCCAGCGCATCCTTGTCTGTTCCATCCCAGAATCTCTCCCGGGAACGTCGGACATACCAATTCGTGAGAACATCCGCGAAGTCTCGAAGAGCAGCGGCAGCCATCGGCGAATCCAACGCCTCAAACTCCCGGGTGGTCACCTCAATCAGGTTCTTCGTTTTTGCCAGGATGTAGCGATCAAGGACGTGGGGGGAATCCGTGCGCCATGCCGGTGTGTGATCGCCGATATACAAACTGAGGAAGTAGTAGGTGCTCCAGTAGGGCAGAAGGAATTGGCGGACCGCTTCTCGAATACCCTCCTCGGTGACGACGAGGTTTCCACCTCGGATGACCGAGCTTGACATCAAGAACCAGCGCATAGCGTCTGCGCCATCGCGCTCGAAGACCTCTGACACGTCGGGATAGTTCCGAAGACTCTTGGACATCTTCTGACCGTCGGAACCCAGCACGATGCCATGCGAAATTACCTGCTTGAACGCGGGCCGATCGAACAGGGCTGTGGCCAAAATGTGCATCGTGTAGAACCAACCGCGGGTTTGACCGATGTACTCCACGATGAAGTCCGAGGGGTTGTGGGAATCAAACCAATCGTGGTTCTCAAACGGGTAGTGCACCTGCGCAAACGGCATCGACCCGGAATCAAACCAAACATCCAGGACATCAGGAATGCGGCGCATCATGGAGGCCCCGCTCGGGTCATCGGGGTTGGGTCGCACCAAATCGTCAATGGCAGGCCGGTGGAGATCATGAGGCTTCACTCCGAAATCACGCTCGAGTTCTTCGAGTGACCCATACACATCAATACGGGGGAAGTCCGGGTTGTCGCTCTTCCAGACCGGAATCGGGGAACCCCAGTATCTATTGCGAGAGATTGACCAGTCCCTGGCGTTGGAGAGCCACTTCCCGAACTGGCCATCTTTGACGTTGGCGGGAACCCAGGTAATTTCTTCGTTCAACTCGAGCATGCGGTCACGAATCTCGGTGACTCGAACGAACCAACTGGACACCGCCTTATAAATCAGGGGGGTGCGACAGCGCCAGCAGTGCGGATAGGAGTGGTCATAGGAGCGCTCGGCAAAGAGTCGACCGCTCGAGCGCAACAAACCGGTGAGCGTCTTGTTGGCTTCGAATACTTGCAAACCCGCCACATCGGTGACCTGCTCCAAGAATCGACCAGCGTCATCGACGGAGATCACCACCGGGATTCCCGCCTGCGCACAGGTCACCTGGTCATCTTCACCGTAGGCAGGAGCCTGGTGGACAATTCCGGTTCCCTCTCCGGTCGCAACATACTCAGCCACGAGAATCTGCCACGCGTTCTCGAGGCCCCAGGCTTCCCGGTCCGCGTAATAGTCGAAGATTCTGTCGTAGTGGATCCCGCCCAGCTCAGAGCCTGGGATACGTCGGGAGATGGCCGCTGTTGCGTCTGACACCTCGGCGTAGCCGAGCTCTTTGCGATAGTTCGCAATCGTGTCCTCTGCCAAGAGGTAGGTGGTGCCGGGGTGGATGGCGTCTGGCCCGGCGGGGACGAGGGCATAGGTGATCTCTGGCCCCACCGCGAGAGCAGCGTTCGTGGGAAGAGTCCACGGTGTCGTTGTCCAAGCGAGAGCCAGGACACCTTCCAAGCCAGCAGCCTGGGCCTTCTCACCGCGAAGCGGGAATGTGACGGTCACCGATTGGTCTTGCCGCGGTTTGTAGACGTCATCATCCATCCGCAACTCGTGGTTGCTCAGCGGAGTTTGATCTCTCCAGCAATAGGGCAACACCCGGTATCCCTCATAAGCCAGACCTTTGTCGTAGAGCTGCTTGAAGGCCCAAATGACGCTCTCCATGAAGGTGATGTCGAGAGTCTTGTAGTCGTTCTCGAAGTCAACCCATCGGGCTTGGCGGGTCACGTATTCCTGCCACTCCTTGGTGTAGCGCAAGACGGAGTCTTTGGCGGCCTGGTTGAAGGCAGCAATCCCCATCTCCTCGATTTGGCTCTTGTCGGTGATGCCGAGTTGGCGCTCCGCTTCGAGCTCGGCTGGCAAACCATGGGTGTCCCAGCCAAAACGTCGATGAACTTGCTTGCCACGCATGGTGTGAAAGCGCGGGAAAACATCCTTGGCGTAACCGGTCAGGAGGTGGCCGTAGTGGGGCAAGCCGTTGGCAAAGGGCGGTCCGTCATAGAAGACCCACTCGTCACAACCCTCACGCTGGTCAATGGACTTCTGGAACGTGTTTCCTGCTTTCCAGTCCGCCAGAACCCGATGCTCTATCTCGGGGAACGAAGGACTGGGCTCCACAGAGGAACCAGGAAGGTGACGGGGGAAAGCCATGGGGTTATCTCTCTGACACGGGTGGGTTAGGTCTGCGAGGACGCATGACTTGTCACGCGCGGTACCACCTCGCTTGCTTAGAAACTCTCTAAGCCACTCACTGTCAGGCGATGACGGGCCAACCCGACCGGTTCTACTGGGAATCAGTGATTCTGTTCTTCCGGCAGCTCACCGGTGATGGCCGGATCAGTGCTGTTGCGAACAGTCTAGAACAGGGTTGCCACGCTGCGGGAGTCGAGCACCTCACGAATCCGACCAAGGCCGACCTCGAGAGCATCGCCGAGATCAACCCGGGGTGCCTGGTGGGTAGCCCACTGGTGGAGAGCCCCGACCAGGGCGCCCAGCACAATCCACACGTCAGAGGCCTCAACTCTTGACCCCTCGAGGATTCGGCGCAGTCGCTCGAGCCGAATTCCCGCACTGGCAGCGAGGTCCACCCCCAGTCCCATCGCTTCGCTTTGGGTCACGACCAGGGGAATCCGCTCCCGAGGATGTTCTGTGGCAACCGCTCGCAGTGCATCGCCCAGGTGGTCAGCCTGGCGGAGCTGGTGCTCAAGACGCGCTAGCGCGTGGTCGACATCGACCCACAAGACATCTGATTTGCTGAGGAAATAGTTGAAGAACGTCGCCCTGGAGATTCCTGCGCGCCGGGCAATGTCGTCGATACTGGCGTGCTCATAGCCCTGTTCGAGGAAAAGCTCATGGGCAGCATCTTCCAGTGCAGCCAAGGATGACGTTTTGGGTCGACCGCGATCTCTGGTTGACATCGTGTCCCCTATAGTTGAAGTAGTGCGCTTTATTTGTACTGAGTCTAATAATTATCAACTCTAGCGGAGCTCCAGGAGGAACCCCATGATTCAGACCGATCCGGTAATGGCCCGAAAGGCCAGATGGGCGTCCCTCGTCGGGACGTCTCTGGAGTCCTACGACTTCTACATCTACGCCTACTTCGCAGCGTTTTTCGTTGGACCGCTGTTTTTCGACCCACTCGGCGGCTTCGGTGGAACGCTCGCAGCGTTCCTCTCAATCGCCTTAGCCTTCATCATCCGTCCAGTCGGCGCGATCCTTTTTGGGCACATCGGTGACCGTATCGGTCGCCGCAAGACCCTAATTGCCACGGTGACCCTGATGGGTGTTGCCACAGGACTCATCGGGGTTCTTCCCACCTACGAACAAGCTGGCTGGTTCGGTGGCGCGGTGCTCGTGGTCCTTCGGCTCCTCCAGGGAATCTCACTCGGTGGGGAATGGGGTGGAGCTGTTCTCGTTGCTACCGAGCACGAATCGGGCGCTAAGCGTGCCTTTGCTGCAGCAATGCCCCAGTTGGGTTCACCGATTGGCTCCATCCTTTCGGCGACCGCCTTCATCTGGTTGACCCTCGCACTCACGAACGAAGAAATTGTGGAGTGGGCCTGGAGATTGCCGTTCCTGACCGCAATTCCCCTGTTGCTGGTCTCGCTGTATCTGCGGCTCGCTATCACCGAAACTCCCGTGTTCGAAGATGTTGTCAAGCGAGAGCGTCGCCCACGGGTTCCCTTCTTCACCCTGCTGAAGGAGCAGCCCCTGGCGATTTTCATCGCCGTCGGTGTGGCGTTACTTGGAATCGGGTCATATTCGCTGATGAACACCTACACGATCAACTACGGCGTCGTGCAGTTGGGCTTCGAATACTACGAACTGCTTATTGCCACCACCATCGGCGGTCTCCTACAGCTGATTACAATTCCGCTGTTTGGGGCATGGGCTATGCGGATCGGCTCCTCCAGTGTGGTCGCGTGGGGAGCTCTGGGGACCTTGCTGGTCGCCTTCCCGATTTACTACTTCCTCCAGTTCGCCAACTTTGGTGTGCTGGTCGCCATGATGTTGATCGGTGGAATTCTTCCCACCATGAGCTGGGCGGCACTCGGAGGGGTCTATAGCGACCTCTTCGACGAGCGCTACCGCTATTCGGCTCTCGGTTTCGCCTACTCAATCGCGGCAGTTGTCTCGGGCTTCGTACCCGCGGTGACCCTCACGATTGGAGAAGCAACGGGGAACGTATGGTGGCACCCTGCCATCGTCCTCGCAGGGCTCTCACTTATTACCTTGCTCGCAACCCTGCAGGCGGGGCGGATGGCTCGCAGCAATCAAGAGCCCGCCTATGCGAGAACAGGCAACTAAGCACTGACTCACAGGGGGTCTGGGTTCCTTCAGGGAACCCAGACCCCCTTTTGTTTTGTAGCATGGGAGCACCCAACAAGGCACAGTGGACGCGGTGCCGCCTATAGCGAAGAAGGTTGCCCATGAGCGGATCAATTCCTGACAAACCGGCTCTCGAGGGACTCGAAGAAGTCTGGGGCACCCGCTGGGACTCTCAGGGCACGTATCGCTTCAACCGCGAGTCAGCGCTTGCCCGCGGGAAAGACCACCTTTTTGCTGTGGACACCCCTCCCCCGACGGCATCGGGAAGTCTCCATATTGGTCACGTCTTTAGTTACACCCACATGGATCTGCAAGCGCGTTACCAACGCATGCGGGGCAAAGAGATCTTCTATCCGATGGGCTGGGATGACAACGGTCTCCCCACCGAGCGCCGGGTTCAGAACTATTACGGCGTCCGATGCGATCCCTCGCTTCCCTACGAAACAGGCTTTGTTCCCCCGTTGGAGGCTGGTGCCACTCAGGATGGTTCCAAGCCCGGCGATCAGATTCCGATTAGTCGACGAAACTTCATCGAGCTCTGCGAGAAGCTCACGGTGGAGGACGAGAAACAGTTTGAGGACTTATGGCGGACACTGGGATTGAGTGTTGACTGGTCGCTTACCTATCGCACCATCGACGACAACTCTCAGTCGGTCGCTCAGAGCGCTTTCCTGAAGAACTTAGAGAGGGGTGAGGCCTATCGGGCAGACGCCCCCACCCTCTGGGACATCACCTTTCGCACCGCGGTGGCGCAGGCGGAGTTAGAGGACCGGGAACAACCCTCCGCGTATCACAAGGTAACTTTCCACGGCGTAGGCAGTGACGATGTCACCATCGTCACCACAAGGCCCGAGCTCATCCCCGCCTGTGTGGCGCTAGTGGCTCACCCCGATGATGAGCGCTATCAGCCTCTTTTTGGGACCACCGTCACCTCTCCACTCTTTGGAGTTGAGGTGCCGATTGTTGCGCACCACCTCGCCCAACAGGACAAGGGCACCGGCATCGCGATGGTCTGTACTTTTGGTGACGTCACCGACGTCATTTGGTGGCGGGAGCTCTCCCTGGACACTCGCCCCATCCTCGGTAAAGACGGACGCATCATCGCCGAGGCGCCATCATGGATTAGCTCTCCTGACGGTTTGGAAGCATATGAGCAGCTCGCGGGCAAAACTGTCTTCAGCGCAAAAGCAGCAATGGTCGAGATGCTCCGCGACTCTGGCGACCTCCAGGGAGATCCTGACCCGATGGTGCACCCGGTCAAGTTCTTCGAGAAGGGTGACAAGCCTCTTGAAATTGTGACCACTCGCCAGTGGTATATCCGAAATGGCGCTCGGGACGAAGATCTGAAACAGCGTTTGCTTCAGCGTGGGGCAGAGGTTGCCTTCCACCCTGATTTCATGAGGGTTCGCTACGAGAACTGGGTCAATGGCCTCTCGGGTGACTGGCTCATCTCGCGTCAACGATTCTTCGGGGTCCCGATTCCCGTGTGGTACCCGCTGGATGATCAGGGCAACCCGGTGGAGGGCGAAGTAATCACACCCTCACCCGATCAGCTCCCCGTCGACCCCTCCAGTGATACTCCTCCCGGGTTTAGTGAAGACCAGCGAGGAGTCCCGGGCGGATTTATTGGCGAGCTCGACATTATGGACACTTGGGCAACCTCTAGCCTCACCCCTCAACTCGCTGGAGGGTGGGGCCACGACGAGGAACTGTTCTCCCTGGTATTCCCCTATGACCTGCGCTCACAGGGACAAGACATTATTCGCACCTGGTTGTTCTCCACCATGCTTCGTGCCGAGCTCGAACACGGCAGTATCCCCTGGAAAAATGCCGGTATTTCGGGCTTCATTGTGGACCCAGACCGCAAGAAGATGTCGAAATCCAAAGGAAACGTCGTCACCCCACAATCCATGCTGGATGAGCACGGGTCTGATGCGGTCCGCTACTGGGCGGCATCCTCCCGGCTCGGCACCGATGCCGCTTTTGACCCTCAAAACCCGAAGCAAATCAAAATCGGTCGCAGGCTAGCGATCAAGGTTCTCAACGCCGCCAAGTTTGTCTACAGCTTTGAGGGCGCGACCGGTGAGATCACCCACCCGTTGGACCTCGACATGGTGAACGAACTAGGTCGAGTCATCACCGAGGCAACCACGGCCTACGACAACTTTGACCACGCGCGAGCGCTGGAGGTCGCCGAGTCATTCTTCTGGACCTTCACCGATGACTACCTCGAGTTGGTCAAGGACCGCGCGTACACCGGAGAGCCGGCGGATCGCGGCAGCGCTGTGACCGCTTTGCAGCTTGCCATTGACGCTCTAGTCCGACTGTTCGCTCCCGTCATTCCCTTCGCCACCGAAGAAGTGTGGTCGTGGACCCATGAGGGCAGTGTTCACCAAGCCCCCTGGCCCACCACCCAGGAGCTCCCTGATACGTCAGATGAGTCCCACCGAGGACTGCTCGCGCTTGCCAGCGAGGCGCTGATCACCATCAGACGATCCAAGACTGACCAGCAGGTAGCCCAGAAAATGCCGATTCTTCGGGCAACACTGAGTGCCCCATCCCTCCTTCGTCATGCAGAAACTGACGTGAGGGCGGTTGGAAAGATTCAAACCGCCACGTGGATCGACTCCGACACCGTGGGAATTAGCGACATCGAGTGGGGCTCCCTCGATGACTGAGAAGACAGCGCCAGTCGTGAGGCTCGTGACAGCGGGAGATCGCGAGCGCTGGCAAGAGCTCTTCCTCGCATACGGGGTCTTCTATGAAGAGGAATTCCCGCCTGAGGTTGTGGAGGGGGTTTGGGCTTGGCTCATGGAGGAGAACCATCCAGTTCGGTGTTTTGTGGCAGAAGTGGACGGGCAGGTCCAGGGCTTCGCTCATCTGCGATTCCAGCACGACACTTTCACTGCCGGTGCTGGTTGGTTTTTGGATGATCTCTTCACTGATCCCGAGGCACGAGGTGGAGGGGTGGCCACCGCGTTGATATCAGCACTAGATGACTACGCCACCGCCCACGGAGGAGGAACACTGCGCTGGATTACCGCCTCACACAACGATCGCGCCAGGCGCCTCTATGACACTCTGGCGACCGCTACCACCTGGGTCACCTACGAGCGAGAGGTGGGTCAGTAATGCAATTGGGAAGTCGATTTTCCGTAGGGCAAATCCCTCGCTCCATCCCGAGTGAATTAGCCGAGCGCATTCAACAAGTCGAGGACTCCCTCACCGATGACGAGAGATCAAGCCTCCGTTGGACGTTGACGTGGCTGGAGAATCGCCCCGTCGTGGAACTTGATAACGGCGTGATTCTCCGCGGTTAAGCGGACTTTTCTCGCCTGGCAGCCGGCTTCTGCACCACTACGGGCGGAGCTTTGCGCAGCACGGCATCGCGCGTGATGACCACACGCTCGATGGATTCATTCGAGGGAATGTCGAACATGACGGGTCCGAGTACCTCTTCCAAAATAGCTCGCAGTCCGCGGGCTCCGGTTTGCCGCTCGGAGGCGAGGTCGGCAATCTCTTCGAGAGCTTCCTTTTCGAACTCAAGCTGGACGCCATCTAAGACGAACATGCGCTGATACTGCTTGACCAGAGCGTTCTTGGGCCCCGTCAGGATGTCAATCAACGCTGACTGGTCCAGAGGCGCCACCGTGGTGACCACAGGGAGGCGACCGATGAACTCTGGAATCAGGCCGAACCTGTGGAGGTCCTCGGGGAGAACCTGGCTGAACAGATTCTCCTGAGCGTTCTTGCTGTGCAGGGGGGCTCCGAACCCAATACCGTGGCGACCCACGCGCTGGGAAATGATGTCCTCCAACCCGGCAAAAGCACCCGCCACGATGAAGAGAACGTTGGTGGTGTCAATCTGAATAAATTCCTGCTGGGGGTGCTTGCGCCCTCCCTGGGGCGGGACAGCGGCGACAGTGCCTTCCAAAATCTTGAGGAGAGCCTGCTGAACACCCTCACCGGAGACGTCACGAGTGATCGACGGGTTCTCCGCTTTGCGAGCAATCTTGTCGACCTCGTCAATGTAGATGATGCCCATTTCGGCCCGCTTGACGTCGTAATCAGCAGCTTGGATGAGCTTGAGCAAGATGTTTTCCACATCTTCACCGACATACCCAGCTTCAGTCAGAGCGGTCGCATCAGCCACAGCAAAGGGAACGTTGAGGCGCTTCGCCAGGGTTTGAGCGAGGTAGGTCTTTCCACACCCGGTCGGACCAATCAGAAGAATGTTGCTCTTCTGGATGTCGATATCGTCGGAGGAATCCACCGCGTGCGGAGATGACGCCGCACGGACCCGCTTGTAGTGGTTGTAGACAGCCACCGAGAGCGACTTCTTGGCGTCCTCTTGCCCGATGACATATTCCTCGAGGAAGTCATAGATTTCCTTGGGCTTGGGCAATTCAAAGTCAGCGCTGGCGGTCTCGCGACCCTCAGACTGGCGCTCGTCGATGATCTCGTTGCACAGCTCCACACACTCGTCGCAGATGTAAACGCCCGGCCCAGCAATCAGCTGCTGAACCTGCTTCTGGCTCTTACCGCAGAACGAGCATTTGAGAAGCTCGCCTGATTCTCCGGTGCGCGCCATGGGAAAACCTCCGCTAGAACATTGGTCAGCAACTTCTTGGAGCTTACCTTTTGAAGCTTTCACCCCGGCGGACATTCCACAGGCCAACCCGGTGTGGCGAGATTAGACTGTGGTTCTCATGACCCTGACATCCAGCGCTTTACGTCGCCTTCCTCTTATGGGTGCAGCTCTCCTCGGTGCGCTGCTTCTTGGTGCTTCCCCGGCCATGGCTCACAATGTCGTCGAGGACCGCACGCCCGCACCTGGCTCCACCGTGACCGAGAGTCCTGTCGCTATTTCCCTCACCACCAATGACATATTTCTCGATCTGGGTGGTGACGCCAGCGGGTTTGGAGTCGTGGTCCGCGATAGCGCAGGCCTCTACTACGGCGATGGTTGCGTCTCCGTCATCGAAAGAACGATGAGCGCGAGCGCCGACCTCGGCGTGGCCGGCACCTATGAGATTACGTACCAGTTCGTGTCAGCAGATGGCCACAGCTTGTCGGAGAGCTACGAGTTCGATTTCGCCCCCAGCGCTTCCCACTCACCAGCTCTGGGTTATGACACTCCGGCCGAGTGCGGGGTGTCACGGGACACTCCGGCGGAGGAAGCAGAAACAGTGGTCACTGCCACCCCCATTGCCGCGGAAGAGATCACCACGGACGAAGCCCCCCGAGACCCGATTCTGATTGTCGGGTTTTTGAGCATCGTCAGCATCGCCGTGGTCGTGTGGATTGTCTGGCGAGTCCGCCAGAAACATAACGGCGACTAGCTCGCAGCGACGGCTTCCGGGCCCTTAGCTGGAGTCGGGGTTCCCGCAGACTTACGCGTCGAGAGAACCTGGTCGATCAGGCCGTACTCGAGCGCTTCCGGAGCCGTGAGAATCTTGTCACGGTCGATATCGCGGTTGACCTCTTCCACACTCTTCTTGGAGTGGCGAGAAAGAGTCTCTTCCAGCCACTCGCGAAGCCGAGCTATTTCCTTGGCCTGAATCTCAATGTCCGAAGCCTGTCCGCGACCAGCTTCACCCATCATCGGCTGGTGAATCAGGATGCGAGAGTTTGGCAGAGCCAAGCGCTTCCCGGGCTCACCACCGGCGAGAATCACCGCAGCAGCAGAGGCTGCCTGACCCAACACCACGGTCTGAATTTGGGGGCGAACGTACTGCATGGTGTCGTAGATCGCCGTCATCGCGGTGAACGAACCACCGGGTGAGTTGATGTACATCACGATGTCGCGGTCGGGGTCCTGACTCTCCAGAACGAGGAGCTGCGCCATCACGTCATCAGCCGAAGCGTCATCAACCTGAACCCCGAGAAACACAATGCGGTCTTCGAACAACTTTGCGTAAGGGTCTTGGCGCTTGAAGCCGTAGCTGGTGCGCTCTTCAAAGCTCGGCAAAATGTAGCGACTCTCGGGAGCCGACGCCGTCACGCCTGACTGGGGGGTAATCATCTCCATGGTTTCGCCTACTTCTTCTTGCCCTGGTCAGTTCCGCCGCCACCGACAACGTCGCTGGCAGAGGCGCGGATGTGGTCTACAAATCCATACTCGAGTGCTTCATCTGCCGAGAACCAGCGGTCGCGGTCACCGTCAGCCATAATCTGGTCCACGGTCTTACCCGTTGCCTCGGCGGTGATCTGCGCGAGACGCTTCTTCATGTCATTGATCAGGTGAGCCTGAGTCTGGATGTCACTGGCTGTTCCACCGAACCCACCGTGAGGCTGGTGCAACAGCACTCGAGCGTTTGGGGTGATGTAGCGCTTACCCTTCGTTCCCGCAGTCAGCAGCAGCTGCCCCATCGAGGCAGCCATTCCGATTCCCACGGTCACGATGTCGTTGGGGACGAACTGCATCGTGTCATAAATCGCCATACCGGCGGTGATGGAACCACCGGGTGAGTTGATGTAGAGGTAGATGTCACTCTCGGGGTCTTCCGCCGCCAGCAAGAGAAGCTTCGCGGCAATCTCGTTCGCGTTGTCATCACGAACCTCAGAGCCCAGCCAAATGATGCGATCCTTCAGCAACCGATCAAAGACATTGGGTTGCATCATGGTTTCTGCCATGGTCACGGTGGTGTTCTCCTCTACGGATTCAAAGCCTTGGTACCCCGAGCGTACACAGCGCACTGGGCGCCAACCGGGGGTGTTCGCCCTCGGCAGAGTGGCGTGGCTTAGTGCTCGTGATCGTGGTCGTGACCGTCGTGGTTATCCGCAACAGCTTGTGCCACAGCGTCCTCCACCGGGTCAGTGGCCTGGCTGGTGAACTCACTCAGGTCAACCTTTTTGCCCTTAGTGTCCTTCACGCTCACCTTTGCGAGCGCGACAGACAGCGACTTAGAGCGGGCAACCTCACCGACCATGGAGGGAATCTGGCCGTTCTGATCAAGTGACTGAATAAATTCGCTGGGCTCCATGCCGTACTGCCCGGCTGACTGAATCAGGTACTGAGTTAGCTCGTCCTGGGACACCTGAACCTCTAGCGCTTCGACAAGCGCGTCAAGGAGCAGCTGGGTGCGCAGGCTCTTCTCAGTGGATTCGACGACCTCGGCCCGGTGCTTGTCATCCTCGAGCCGACCCTCCTGCTCCAGGTGGCGGTGAACTTCAGCATCCACAACGCCCTGGGGCAAGGGCATGGTGACCTCGGCGATCATTTTCTCGACGAGCTTGTCCCTTGCCTCTTGAGCCTGAGCAAACATTCCTTTGCGCTCAGCCTGCTTCTTGAGGTCTTCCCGCAGTTCCTTGATGGTGTCGAACTGGCTGGCAATCTGAGCGAAATCGTCATCAGCTTCAGGAAGCTCACGTTCTTTCACGCTCAAGACAGTGACCTCGATCAAGGCGGTTTCGCCCTCGCGGTCCCCACCGAGCAGCTTCGATTCGAAAGTGGTGGTCTCACCTGCGGTCAGAGTGTCCAGGGCGTCATCGATGCCGTCGATGAGCTGACCTGAACCAATCTCGTAGCTGATTGAAGAAGCCGAGTCAATGGTGGAATCACCAATCTTGGCCACCAAATCAATCTGCACAAAGTCACCAGTCTTCGCGGGGCGATCCACCGTGACAAGGTTGCCAAAGCGGGAGCGCAGTGCATCCAACTCGTCATCCACGTTGCCCTGGGTCACCATGACCGGCTCCACCTCAAGGGTGTATTTCTCAAACTTGGGCAGATCAAAGTCTGGGCGGACGTCCACCTCGACGGTAACCACGAGGTCACCGGAGAAGTCTTTGTCGCTGGGCCACTGGGTAACATCCGCCTCGGGACGTCCTAGAGTGCGGACTTTCTCCTCGGCAACTGCGAGCTGGAAGAAGCGATCAAGACCTTCACTCACGGCGTGGTTCAACACCTCGCCGCGACCGACGCGCTGATCAATGATGGGAGGTGGCACCTTGCCCTTGCGGAAACCAGGAATCTGAATCTCCTGGGCGATGTGCTGGTAGGCGTGGTCAAGACTGGGCTTGAGTTCCTCCGGCGTAACCGTGATGCTCAAGCGAACACGGGTGGGACTCAACGACTCTTTTGTGGTGGTGGGCACAGCTTTTCTCCAACTAACTTGTGTTTTTTCTTTCCGTCGGGGCGACAGGATTTGAACCTGCGACTTCCCGCTCCCAAAGCGGGTGCTCTACCAAGCTGAGCTACGCCCCGATGGTCCACAGCGATTCACCATCGTGGCACAGTGTCTGTGAGGTGACCCGGCGAACAACCTTAGGAAGTCTAGCTGGAATGTGAACGAAAGGAAGTCGCGTGAGGCCACGATGCAGTAGCATCGAGGATTGGTAACACCACCTTCGGGGATGTAGCTCAATGGTAGAGCCTCAGTCTTCCAAACTGATGGTGCGGGTTCGATTCCCGTCATCCCCTCCAAGAATCCCTACAGCTCGCGGTGAGTCACCGCTCCGGCGCAGACCGTAAGGGCAACAGGCATCGCGCGCAAGGCATCGCTGGCCTTTGCCATGTCAGCGCCGAGGGCGTCCATCAGCCAGGCTGGGTCCGCGTCCAACACCGCAATGTCCGCGGGCTGAGAGACCTCGAGTGTGCTGCGGTGGGAAAAGCCCAGCGCTTCCTCCAAGGTCAATGACTGCTCGTGATGCCAGGGGTCTCGTCCATCCCTAGTCCTCGTTACGGCAGCGGCAATGCTCACCCAGGGATCAAGAGGAGACACCGGAGCATCAGAGCCCAGCACCAATGTCGCCCCAGAATCCACCAGCCTGCGCAGCGCAAACGCTCGAGTCGAACGATCAGCCCAGTACACGTCGGTGACGTCACGATCATCGACAGCGTGCTCGGGCTGCACACTCGCTGCTATCCCGAGCTCACTAAACCGGGGAAAATCTTCCTCCCGAACAAGCTGGGCGTGCTCGATACGCCCGCGAAGACCGTTCTCCTGGAAAATGTCCAGGATTATCCGGTTCGCCTCGTCACCTATGGCATGGACAGCAAGCCAAAAACCTGCTGTCTGAGCCTTCGTGAGAATCGTCGCGATCTCTCCGGGAGGAAAATTCATCGCGCCATATTCCGGTGGCGAGACCGTGAGGTAGGGCTCAACACAGTGGGCTGTTCGGGTGTTGAGAGATCCATCGGTGATGATTTTGAAAGGCCCGACCGTAATTCCCGGAGCGAGCTCCTGGCCGCTGCGGAGCCCCTCCGCGATAGCGCGATCGAGATCATCCGGGTAAACACCCGCTTCGACTCGAAGCGGGTAGCGACCTCCAGCAGCCTCGGAACGTCTGATCCAATCGGGTGCGTTGTAGCGCATCTCCAGGTCGACAATCCCGACAACTCCACGACTGGCCGCATGCTTGGCCGCATCCATGGCCCACTCGTCCAGGGTCACATTGTCAAAGTCGTTGGCTCGCCGGGCCAAGTCAAACCATTCGCGCTCGGTGATGACACCGTCTTCGTCATGGCCCGAGATACCGAAGTGTCGAAGCGTCGCCGTGTTCACCCAGGCAGAGTGGACATCCACCGAAATCAGGATGACCGGGGTATCACCGGTCACCTCGTCGAGCAGAGCCGTGGTCTTGCGGTCATTCCATAGTCCATCCCTATATCCAGCACCCACGACGATGGGGTCCGGTGAAGGATTCGCAGCATTTGTCGCGACCGCAGCGCCCATGATCGTGGCAGCGTCCTTGGCAGAGGACGCTCCGTGAAGGGAGACTCGACGGCGATGTTGAGCCCAGAGCGTGAAGTGGACGTGCTCGTCCCAGAGTCCGGGAATGACCACTCGCTCTTCGAGGTCGATGACCTCGTGGTCTCCCCATGCCGCCGTTCCCGAAGGAACAATCTGCGAGATGACCTCACCCTCGACGACAATGTCTACGAGCTCTCCAGAGGATGAACCCCATCGCCTCGCACGGGTAAGAATCACGAAGTGGCCTTTCCAGAAAGTTGGCACCGCGGACAGAAATACAGCTTACGAGTCGCCATGAGCGCCATCTGGACGTGCGTCCCACAGACTCGACAGGAAAGTCCTTCGCGCTTGTACACAAAGTAGCGATCCTTCGCCACCCGCAATGCTCTCTTTCGACCGGCGGCATCCAGGTCATGTCGAGTCATCATGACTCCAGTCTTGACGCCATCTGCCAACAGCCCAGACCAGTCCTTCCAGAGCTCCACCAGCACTTCCTCGGGCAGCTTGGATGCTGGCAGGAAAGGATCGAGGCCATGTCGAAAGAGGATTTCTGCACGATAAACATTGCCGATCCCGCTGACCACAGCTTGATCCATCAACACCACGCCAATCGGGCGTGACGTCGAAGACACCCGTTTCACAAACTCGCGCTGTCCACGAATTCCCTTGTCGAGAAGGGGATCTGGACCGAGCCGGGCGAGAACGGCAGCTGCTTCCTCCGGAGTATGAACCTCGCAGGCCGTCGGCCCCCGAAGATCCGCCACAACCTCAGAGGTTTCGAGGCGCAAGCGCACCGCACCCCGAGGAGCCGGAGGAAACGGTTCATCCGCATCGAAAGACTCTTCACGCTCTCCCAGACGTCGCCGTGATGCCCGTGGGGCACCCAGAGACAGCGTTTGGGCAGAGCCCGCTCGCACGCTGTCACCCTGGAGTGTCATGACATCCCAGGCCCCATATATTCCGAGATGAACGCGGACGATGCGCTCTCTCTCGAAATGGAGAAAGAGTTGCTTACCTCTGGCTTCTGCGCGCTCGAGGACGGAGCCTGATATCAGCGCGGCACCGTCTCTAAACCGACCTTGTGGCGAGGACGCGAGGATGCTCTGCTGGAGGAAAACCTCTCGAAACAGCGCAGCGATGCGATGAACGGTATGACCCTCGGGCACTGGCGGCCCTAGTTCTCGAGAGCGAAACCGGCAATTGCCCCTGTGGCCTCAAACTCCGCCATTTGGTTGATGCGCCGCACATGGCGCTCATCACCGGGAAAAGGGGTTCTGATGAAGGTGTCAATAAAGAGCAAGGCCTCATCGATACTGTGTTGCCTCGCGCCAATCGCGCAAACATTGGCATTGTTGTGTTCTCGAGCAAGCACGGCGGTGTCTACATTCCAGACCAAGGCAGCGCGCGCTCCGGCAACTTTATTCGCGGCCATCTGTTCGCCGTTTCCCGAGCCGCCAAAAACAACACCGAGCGCGTCTACCCCCGCTTCGAGGTCAGCGACCACAGCTTTTGCCGCTCGAATACAGAAGCTGGGGTAATCATCCAACGGGTCATAGGAATCGGGACCGTGGTCAATAACCTCATGTCCGCTGAGCTCAAGGTGTTCCGCCAGGTCCTTACTGAATTCCAAACCCGCGTGATCGGTGGCGATATGGATGCGCATTGCTTCAGTCTATAAAGGAGGCGCGTGTCACAAATCGATAGCGATTTAGTTTCGGCGATGCGCAACCTGGGGTTTTCCCCTATCCTGGGGAGGTCTGTGGCAAGGAGCCTTGTTGTGAGCATTCCTGATTTCCGTCGTGCTGTCCGCGGTTACGACACCGATGACGTCGAACGTTTTGTTCGCGAGCTCTCGGAACGTTTGGAACGCCTGGAAAACGAGCGCGCCGAGAACGCTCGCACAATTCAACGCCTCACGCGCGACATCCAAGACGCCAACGAACGTGCCTCACGTGCGAAACCAAGTTTTGCCGAACTGGGTTCTGCTTTCGAGGAGACCCTTCGCCTGGCCGAAGAGCAATCCCGCAAGATCACAGAAGAAGCCGCTGCAGAAGCGACCGAAGTTCTGGGAAATGCCAGGAGCGAAGCTACCCGCGTTCGTGAGACCGCCGCCAAAGAGTCACGCAAGATTCTCTCCGACGCCCAGCGCGCAGCTGAAGACCTACGCTTAGACAGCGAGCGCGAGGCCGCACAGCTGCGCCAGCAGGCTGCTGACGAAATCGCCAAGGCCACCAACACGCGCACCCGCGCAGAACGCGCTGCCGCGACGATGGTCAGCCAGGCCGAAAAACAGGTCTCCGAAATCAAAGCGGAAGCCTCTCGCCAGGTTGAGCAGGTTAAACGTGAAGCTTCCGAGCTTTTGCATGCTGCTCAGGAGCGTGCGGTGGCCACCGATGCCAGCATTCGTCAGCAAATCGATGAGGCAGAGCGTGCCCGCGCCGCTATTCACGAGGAAGCTGACAACTACGCCCAGAAGGCTTACCAGCAGGCCGATGAGCACGTCCAGACTGCAGCCAAGCGAGCTCAGGATTTGGGCCAAGAGGCCGACCAGGTTTTGGAGACTGCACAGCGTCGCGCCGACGAACTCACCAAAGAAGCCCGCGGTTATGCGGAGCGCTTGATCTCAGAGACGGTTCAGCGCTCCCGCGCGATTGCTCGCGACACTGAAGAACTGGTCAACACCATGCTCTCGGATACCGAAAGCCAGCTCTCGGACATTCGTCGTCAGCAGTCCTACCTCAATGACTACCTCCAACGCATGCGCCAGGCAGCCACTGAGGTCGATATGGAAATCACCAACATTCAGCCACCAAAACTGGCTTCTGATTCAAAGTTCTTGACCGGTGGGCCGGGTGCAGAGCAGCCCATGCCCGAAGCTGTGCCCGTCACCATCGACATCGAGTCGGACCAGAAGTAGCCTCGTTCTCACTCTTCGCACCGACGTCGTAGGCTAGTTTCTTGGTGCCCTTGAGTGGGCGGCGGAGCGATTCTCCGCCTCAACGAAGCGTTTAGGAGACGGTGTGCCCGGCGAAAATCTCACCAAAGTAGAAGCCCTCACGCGCTCGCGCATCGTCACCGTCAAGGGCTACGACATTGAGATTGACCTGCGAGACGTTGCCTCGTCCCCCACTTTTCGCACCCGAGCCACCATCACGTTCCTTGGAGAGCCCGGGGAGTCAAGCTTCATCGATGCGATCGCCCACACGGTTCACCGCATCACGCTCAACGGGAAGGATCTCGACCCCGCGGAGGTGTTTGCAGATTCACGCATCGCTCTTCCGACCCTGGCTGCAGACAACACTCTTGAGATAGAGGCGGACTTTTCCTATACAAACTCGGGAGAAGGTTTACACCGGTTCGTTGACCCTGTCGATGACGAGATCTACCTCTACACACAATTTGAGGTTCCGGACTCGAGGCGAGTATTCCCGGTGTTCGAGCAACCCGACCTCAAGGGGACGTTCCGCTTCACCATCCATGCACCCTCCCATTGGGAGGTGGTGAGCAACCAGCCGACACCCGAGGCAACACCCTCCGAGAACGGGTCAACCTGGTCCTTTGGCGCAACGCCCCGAATTTCTTCCTACATCACGGCGCTGATCGCTGGACCCTACGAAGTTGTTCGCGATGAGTTGGTGAGCTCTAGCGGGAGGACAATTCCCCTGGGTGTGTTCTCCCGGAAATCCTTGTCGCAATATCTCGACCCCGACTACATCATCGACATCACCCGCAAAGGGTTTGAATACTTCGAGTCAAAATTCGGTGTTCCCTACCCGTTTGAGAAGTACGACCAACTTTTTGTTCCCGAGTTCAACGCTGGGGCAATGGAGAATGCCGGCGCTGTCACCTTCACTGAAAGCTATGTTTTCCGGTCGCAGGTCTCCGATGCAGTCCGGGAGCGTCGAGTCGTCACAATTTTGCATGAGCTTGCCCACATGTGGTTTGGGGACCTTGTCACGATGCGCTGGTGGAATGACCTGTGGCTCAACGAATCCTTCGCGGAGTGGGCATCGACCATTGCCACTGCGGAAGCGACCGAGTGGACGGAAGCGTGGACCACATTCCAAGCGATGGAAAAGTCTTGGGCCTACCGTCAAGACCAGTTGCCCTCCACCCACCCGATCGTCGCAAATATTCGCGACATTGAGGATGTCCAGGTCAATTTCGATGGCATCACCTACGCCAAAGGTGGCTCCGTTCTCAAACAACTGGTGGCCTGGGTGGGAGAAGAAGCCTTCTTCAAGGGCGTCCACAACTACTTCGTCAAACACCAGTGGAGTAACGCGACGCTCGCAGACCTCCTTGAGGAACTCGAGGACACCAGTGGTCGCGCCCTCAGATCCTGGAGCGAACTGTGGCTGGAGACCGCTGGAGTGAATACCCTTTACCCCGAAGTGTCGGTGAATGATTCCGGAGTCATCACGGAGTTCCACATTCGACAAACGGCTCCCGACGAGTGGCCCACTCTCCGCCCCCATCGCCTCGCTGTCGGTTTCTATAACCCGGGTGAAGATGGTCTCCTGCAGAGGATTTGGCGCACTGAGCTCGACATTGACGGTGAGCTGACCCAGGTCACTGAGGCCCTAGGCCAGACCCGACCAGAGCTCATCCTGATCAACGATGACGATCTCGCCTACGCCAAAATCCGTCTGGATGAGCACTCCCGTGCCACGGCAGTGCGGGATCTCTCCCGGGTCGCGAGCCCGCTTGCTCGAGCGCTCATCTGGGGAAGCCTGTGGGACTCGACTCGTGATGCTGAAACACCACCCGCTGATTTCCTCGAGCTGGTCCTGGGAAATATTGCTCACGAAACCGAAAGCACCACGATTCGAACCGCGCTGGGTCAGCTCTCGCTTGTGGCGAGGAACTACGTGGCGTCCTCGCGTCGCCAAGCAGTGCTGGAGGACGTGGCGACCAGAGTATGGGGTCTAGCGCTCAACGCCACTGGCGGAAGCGACGCTCAGTTCCAATTGGTCAAGGCGTTTGCAAACCTGGCGTCCACCGCCGAGCACGCAGACACCCTCCAGGCGTTGCGGGATGGAACAATCACGCTGGAGGGTCTCACTATCGACACCGACCTGTCTTGGGAGCTCCTGGCCGGACTCGCTTTGTGTGGTCGCGCAGACTCGAGCCATATTGACGAAGCACTCGCTGCGGATAACACGTCAAATGGCCAGCAAGCGGCTGCTCGGGCGCGATCCTTGCTCCCCACTACAGCGGACAAGAAGGCCGTGTTCGATCAGTTGGTGTCTTCCGATGAGACACCTAACGCCATTGTCAGGTCTCTCACCCTGGGCTATGACCTGGTCAATGACCAGAGCGCGCTGGAGCCTCTCGTCGATGACTACTTCGCGATGATTGAGCCAATGTGGAATGAGAGAACCTACAAGATTGCGGAATACCTTGCCGAAGGCCTCTATCCCGGGTCGTTGGTCTCTCAGGGGCTCGTCGACAAGTCCCGCGCCTGGCTGGACTCACACCCGGGAATCCCCGCGCTGCGCAGAATCGTGGAAGAGAATCTTGCCGGCGTCGAGCGGGCACTGCGAGTCCAAGCCCTCGATGCCGAACATGCCAGCTCATAGCCCCACGCTCTAGCATGAGGCTATGGATCTAGCTGATTTCTGGGACTCCGTCACCGAGGCTCTCGGTGGATACGGCCCCGCAGTGCGCATTATCGGGCTTGTCCTGGCGGGCATCGCCACGAGCTTGATTCTGCGGGTCGTCATTCGGCGCATTGTGAACCAGGTCGTGCGTGGGGTGAAGCGTGCCCACAAAGTCGATGACACCCGTGAACTCACCTCCAGCCCTCTCGCTGCCATGCGTTCGGTCCAGCGGACCAGAACTCTCGGCTCCGTTCTCAACAACACTTCTACCTGGGTCATCGTCACGGTTGTGGCAATCCTTGCCCTTACCGAGCTGGGCTTCTCGGTCACGGCGCTCGTCGCGAGCGCGGGAATCTTGGGCGCAGCGCTCGGATTTGGGGCTCAGTCACTCATCAAGGATGTGCTGAACGGTCTCTTCATGGTGTTTGAGGATCAACTCGGTGTGGGAGACGTTGTCGATCTGGGTGTGGCCGAAGGCGTTGTGGAGCGCGTCGGTATCCGCATTACCGAAATCCGCGATGTCTCGGGAACACTGTGGTTTGTTCGTAACGGGGAAATTCTTCGCGTGGGCAACAAAACCCAGGATTGGTCCCGAGTGATTCTGGATCTTCCCGTTCCGTACAACTCCAACATCGACGAGATTCAAAACCTTCTGCTGGAATCTGCCAAAGAATTCGCTCAGAGTCCCGAATGGCGACGCAAAATCATGGAGGACCCCGAAGTCTGGGGCGTCCAGTCTCTGAGCGCTGAAGCGGTCACCCTCAGGCTGGTGGTGAAAGTGCGTGCTGGTGAGCAGTGGGCCGCAGAGCGAGCGCTATACCGAGCTTTGAAGGATGCGCTCGACAAACGTCAGGTCGACATTCCTGCATTGAATCGTATGGTGGTGGACACCTTTGAAGGGTCCAGAGGTGCCTCGCGTCGCAGCGCCGAAGCACCCATCGTTCGTGACGACTCTCAGGATGACGCCTAGCCCCATGGTCGACGCCCACTCCACGCTCTATGAGCGCATCGGTGGCTCCGACACTTTTGATCAGCTTGTCCGAGCCTTCTATGACGGCATCCGCGAGGATGACGTGTTGTTGCCGATGTATCCCGCAGAAGATCTCGAGGGAGCAATCTGGAGGCTCTCGGCGTTCCTCCAACAATATTTTGGTGGGCCACAGACCTATTCGGAACAGCGCGGTCATCCACGCTTACGGATGCGTCACTCTCCGTTCAAAGTGAATCCGGAGGCGAGGGAGCGGTGGCTCACTCATATGAGGCGGGCCCTCGACAGCCTCCAGCTCTCTCCGCTCGATGATGGTGAGATGTGGGATTACTTCGAGCGCGCAGCGCTCTCGATGGTCAACACCTTCGAGGACTAGTCCTCGTCGTCCGAACCAAAATCGTGCCCTCCAGGGAACTTGACCATCACATAGCCGGACTTGCTGGAGAGTCGCAACCAGTTGTCGAGAGTGTGGACCTGGAGGTTCTTATCGCCCAGGAAACCAAGAGCATCAGCAGCGAAAGCTGCTCCCGCAGGGATTTTCTTGTTGTGAGCAATCGGCGACCCCCAGACCTCTGCACGAACTTTCTGAAGAACGGACTCGCCGATAGAGCCCGGCACAGCTTCTGCTACTCGAGCAATCCCTTCGGCAGCGGCTGTGGCGAGGACAGGGCTTGCAACACCAAGCCTTCGGCGCCAGCCTTCACGGGGTGGGGTGATGGCTGCCCAGGCAAGAGAGGCAACCTCAGCCGGCGTGCCCAGAGTCTTCTCATCACGCTCGAGGGCGGCTTTCGCCCGTGCGATCAGAGCGTCAATGGGGACAACGACATCAAACTCCTCGCTCTCTTCCATGGCAAAAACTCTGAGCCCGAGGACCGTTGGGGTCTGATCCAGGAGACCCCGAGGAAAAAGAATGCCGACATAGACCTGGAGATGTCCACCCCCCGCAACAAGGCGAGCTGCTCCGTTATTGACCCGAGCAGCGCGCTCAAGAAACGTGATGAGGTCTTGGCGGGCTGCATCAGGAGTGAGAGTGAAGATATGTCCCATGGTGTTCTCTAAACTACAACCGATGACACCTTCCCAGGGGGACTCCCCGAACCTGCCGCCCGTCGAGAGTATGTTGCGAGCACTCACGCTCTCGAG
>CAYGLJ010000009.1:0-39988 GCA_964350865.1 uncultured Microbacteriaceae bacterium | reverse complement strand
CAAGTGTTGGGAAGTATCCCGCCATTACTGTCGCCACGATGGCGCGTATTCTTGCCTCCTCGGAGGAGCACGGACTCAGCCGCATCCCACCACTGGGAACGAAGCCCCGGACTCAGGGTGGCGCCATAACGCTTGCTGCAGCTGAAGTTGCGGAGTTTGTGGAGGCAAAATTCCTCTGCGTCTTCACCGAATCTGGAGACTCAGCGCGGCGTATGTCCAGGCTCCGGTCCAGGATTCCCATGCTGGCTTTCACTCCCTCGGAGGACGCGAGACGGCGTATCGCACTGACCTGGGGTATCGAGTCCTTCGCTACGCCGCGAGTCAAGCACACGGATGAGATGTATCCGCAGGTCGACAAGGCTCTTCTCGAGAACGGACTTGCAGAAGTAGGGGACAAAGTCGTCGTGATCTCGGGGTCTCCTCCCGGAACCGTGGGGACCACCAATGACCTTCGCGTCCACGTCATCGGACAAGTCGAGTCAATCGCCCTGAGCTAGGGCTCTGTGCCGGATGTGGGATTTGAACCCACACGCCCTTTCGGACAAAGCATTTTGAGTGCTCCGCGTCTGCCATTCCGCCAATCCGGCCTGTCGCACTTCAGTGTGCGATATGACCATACCGTAGGCTCGACTTGTGAGTGAAAAGTCTCCTGATTCTGGCGGTGCCAAGAGAGTCATAGTGGCGGAAGATGAGTCCTTGATTCGTATCGACATCGTCGAAACATTGCGCGATCACGGTTTCGAGGTGGTGGCAGAGGCGTCTGATGGCGAAAAGGCTGTGGCGTTGGCAGAGGAATTACGACCCGACCTTGTCGTGATGGATGTGAAAATGCCCTTGATGGATGGAATTTCCGCAGCCGAAATCCTCACAAAGAAAAAGATTGCTCCCGTCGTGCTGTTGACCGCCTTTTCCCAAAGGGAGCTTGTCGAGCGGGCCAGCGAAGCCGGGGCACTGGCGTATGTCGTCAAGCCTTTCACTCCCAATGACCTCATTCCCGCCATCGACATTGCGCTCGGCCGTTATGCCCAGATTCAAGCCCTTGAGGACGAGGTGGCCGACATGGCCGAGCGCCTCGAGACCCGGAAAGTCCTTGATCGAGCAAAAGGCATCTTGAACAACACCATGGGCCTCACCGAACCAGAAGCTTTTCGGTGGATTCAGAAGGCGTCTATGGACCGTCGCCTCACCATGAAAGAGGTTGCCCAGACAGTCATCGATCAGCTTGCGGAAAAATCAGACAATCCCGAAATCTAGGCTTTTCTGTCCTTGATGAAGTTCGTCATGCGGACTGTCGACAGTCGGTTACCCGCGTCATCGCGAATCGTAATTTGATGAGTCGCCAAGGTTCGACCCAAGACAAGTGCTTCACACGTAGCTTCGACGATTCCCTCGGTCACTGACCTCGAATGAGTCGCGTTGATCTCAATCCCCACGGCGATTTTGTCAGGTCCAGCGTGAATGGCGGAGGACATCGATCCCAGCGACTCTGCAAGCACGACATGGGCTCCTCCATGGAGTAGGCCCACCACTTGCCGGTTTCCCTCCACCGGCATACGGGCAATCGACAGCTCTGCACCCAAGGTCACCAGCTCTATCCCCATTTTTCTGGCAAGCTCCCCGCCCTGGGTGGCGACGAGCCGCTCGATCAGCGCTGGGTCCATACCCTCGGGGAATTGGATCATCGTCTCTCCTTGGCCAGGCGTGCGACTTGTAGGCTGTGGCTGTGAGTGACAAGCCTACCTTGATGGTTATTGACGGCCACTCTCTTGCCTTTCGTGCCTTCTACGCCCTTCCTGTCGACAGCTTCATCTCTCCAGAAGGCCAACACACCAACGCCATCCACGGTTTCATCTCCATGTTCTTGGGGCTTCTCAAGAAAGAAAACCCCACCCACGTTGCCGTTGCTTTCGACATATCCCGATTTTCGTTTAGAACCCGTATCTACCCCGAGTACAAGGCGACCAGAGGAGAAACTCCCTCAGAATTCATCGGACAGGTGCCCCTGCTCCAGGAGGCGCTGGACGCCATGGGTGTGGTCACACTCACCAAAGAGGATTATGAAGCCGACGACATTCTTGCAACCCTGGCCCATCAGGCCGGGGAACAAGGGTTTGACGTGCTTGTGGTGTCAGGGGATCGCGACACATTCCAACTCGTGAACGATCGAGTGACGGTGTTGTATCCGAGCGCCAGGGGAGTATCCGAGCTGAAGCGCTACACGCCTGCAGCCGTCGAGGAGAGATACGGCGTCCCACCTCACAAATATCCAGATATTGCTGCGTTGGTCGGAGAGACCAGCGACAACCTCGTGGGCATCGACAAGGTCGGTGAGAAGACAGCCGTCAAGTGGATCACGCAGTACGGTTCCCTTGATGGTGTGCTTGACCACGCCGAGGACATCACCGGTGTTGTTGGCCAAAACCTTCGGGATCAACGTGATCGCGCGATTCGCAACCGTGAGCTCAATAGGCTACTGACCGATATCTCACTCGATGTCACCCTGGATGACCTAGAGCGTGGAGATATCAATGCCGACGCGGTCACCAAGGTCTTCACGAGCTTGGGTTTCAAGACGCTCAAGACACGAGTCCTTGATCTTGCCGGGGTAACCGAGGTGCCACAATCCACTCCATCACAAGCAGAGTCGGCCCGACGAGAACTTCCGTCTGAAAGAACCCTGGTTGACGAGGAGTTGCAGGCGTGGCTGGAGCGGCACTCCACTGAGACGCTCGGTCTCAGCGTGCGCACGAGCGCCGGTGTGGTCGAGGAAGTTGGACTCGCGTCACCATCCGACGCTATTCGCGTGCCGTGGATTCCCGGCAGTGATGATCACAAGCCTCTGGTCAGGAGGTTAGGTGAACACGACGCGAGATGGGTCTGTTTCGATGGCAAGGAGACGATCTCCCTTCTTGCCCCGACAGTGGGCGCATTCCCACTCGCTGGCGATGTCCGTGTGGGTTTTTGGATCGGAAACCCCTCAGCAAAGGCTCCCTCTTTCGCAAGTTTGGTCGGCGAGGTTCTCGGTATTGATATCCCGCAGCCAGACCCTAACCAGTTGGTGCCAGAGGAGGGAGCTATCCCTGTGGGGGTCGATGCATGGCTCGTTCGATCGCTGTGGCTTCGAATCGTCGAGGACCTCACCCAGTCCTCTGTTTCGGTGTTGAGCGACATCGAGTTACCGCTGATTCCCGTGTTGGCGGACATGGAGGCCCTGGGAATCGCCAGTAATCGCGCGGCACTCGAGCAAATCAGCACCGAGCTCGCTGCGCAAAGCGCAGCTCATCAAGCCGATGCTTATGCGGCCATCGGACGCGAGGTAAACCTGGGATCCCCGAAGCAGCTCCAATCGGTGCTCTTCGAGGACTTAGAAATGCCAAAAACGCGTGCCACGAAGACCGGGTACACCACTGACGCCAAGGCCCTTCAGGAACTTCAGCTTTCCCACCCTCACCCGTTCCTTGATGCGCTATTGGCTCATCGAGACTCCACGAAACTTCACCAGATTGTCGAAGGTTTGATTGGCTCAATCGCTCCAGATGCGCGCATCCATACGACATTCGATCAGACTGGCACCAGTACAGGCCGACTGTCATCCTCGGACCCCAATTTGCAGAACATCCCAGTGAGAACCGAAGTTGGCCACCAGATCCGCTCAACATTTGTGGCCTCGGGTGAGGCTGATGGTCTTCTGACTGCTGACTATTCCCAGATCGAAATGCGCATCATGGCGCACCTCTCAGAGGATGCGGGACTCATCGAGGCGTTCCAAGGAGGAGAGGACCTCCACCGCTTTGTGGGGGCCCGAATCTTCGATGTCGCGCCGAGCGAGGTCACGCCCCTGATGCGCACCAAAGTCAAGGCCATGAGCTACGGATTGGCCTATGGGCTCTCTGCCTACGGACTCGCTCAGCAGCTGGCCATCACGCCGAGTGAAGCCAAAGAGTTGATGTCTGAGTATTTCCGGCGATTTGGCAACGTGCGGGACTACCTCAGAACCGTTGTCGAGAAGGCCAAACAGGACGGTTTCACCGAGACCCTCTTCGGGCGACGGCGTCCCTTCCCTGATCTGTCCTCTCCCAACCGTATTGTCCGAGAAGCAGCTGAGCGTCAAGCGCTGAATGCGCCCATTCAGGGAACAGCAGCAGACATCATCAAGATTGCGATGCGCGATATCTCCAGAGACATTCAGCGCGAGGGACTCCATTCACGCATGGTGTTACAGGTTCATGACGAACTGGTGTTTGAGGTCTTCAGCGGCGAGAAAGAGAAGCTCGAAGAGATTGTTGTGCGCAGGATGGGCGGCGCTGCTGATTTGCTAGTGCCCCTTGATGTCCAAGTGGGGTGGGGAGCCAACTGGGACGAAGCTGCTCACTAGGGTTTGTGGAATCACCGGGCCCCCCGATACACTGGGGGGTCGCCCATCCGGGCGTTTTGTTGTGTCCGTATGCGACCCACGCCAGTGGGAAGCCCGAGTAGAAAACCATTGTCCGTAAATTTATGACTTCTAAGACGACCGCCGGTCCAAAGCAAATCGCAATCAACGACATCGGCAGCGCCGATGACTTCTTGGCAGAGGTCGAGAAAACTCTCAAATTCTTCAACGACGGAGACCTCATCGAAGGAACCGTTGTAAAAATCGATCGCGACGAGGTTCTCCTCGACGTGGGGTACAAGACCGAGGGCGTTATTCCCTCCCGTGAACTTTCTATCAAGCACGATGTTGACCCTTCCGAGGTCGTCTCCGTGGGAGATGCGATTGAGGCTCTAGTCCTCCAGAAGGAAGACAAAGAAGGTCGCCTAATCCTCTCTAAGAAGCGTGCGCAGTACGAGCGTGCGTGGGGCGATGTGGAGAAGATTAAAGAGACCGATGGTGTGGTCACCGGCATGGTCATCGAGGTCGTCAAGGGTGGTCTGATTGTCGATATTGGGCTGCGTGGGTTCCTGCCGGCTTCACTGATCGAGCTCCGCCGCGTGCGCGATCTCACCCCCTACTTGGGCCAGGAGGTCGAAGCCAAGATTCTGGAGCTCGACAAGAACCGCAACAACGTGGTCCTCTCCCGCCGCGCACTCCTCGAGGCGAGCCAAAGTGAGAACCGCTCCTCCTTCCTCGAGAACTTGGCCAAGGGCCAGGTTCGCAAGGGTGTCGTGTCCTCGATCGTCAACTTTGGAGCGTTCGTCGACCTGGGCGGTGTCGATGGTCTCGTGCACGTGTCTGAACTGAGCTGGAAGCACATTGAGCACGCCAGTGAAGTTGTCGAAGTGGGACAAGAGGTCACCGTCGAGGTGCTCGAGGTCGACATGGACCGCGAGCGCGTATCGCTTTCGCTCAAGGCAACGCAGGAAGACCCGTGGCAGGTGTTCGCTCGGACCCACGCCATCGGCCAGATCGCACCTGGAGCTGTAACCAAACTGGTTCCGTTTGGAGCTTTTGTTCGCGTGGCAGATGGGATCGAAGGTCTCGTCCACATCTCAGAGCTCTCAGATAAGCACATTGAACTTGCGGAGCAGGTTGTGTCTACGAGCGACCAGGTCTTCGTCAAAATCATTGACATCGACCTCGAGCGTCGTCGAATCTCGCTTTCGATCAAGCAGGCCAATGAAGGTGTCGATCCTGAAGGTTCGGAATTCGATCCAGCCCTCTATGGCATGCCCACCGAGTACGACGACAAGGGCAACTACGCCTATCCCGAGGGATTCAACGTCGAGACCGGAGAATGGCTCGAAGGGTTTGACGACCAGCGCAAGGTGTGGGAGCAGCAGTACGCTGACGCCCAGGCTCGCTGGGAGTCTCACAAAGCCCAGGTGGCTCACATGGCGTCCATCGTTATTGAGCCCGTCGAGCGCCCCGCAGGGGAGTCCGGTGAGTCTGAGTCTGCTCCAGCGCCCGTTGAAGAGCAGGCTGGCACACTGGCAGACGATGAAGCGCTCACAGCGCTTCGCGACAAGCTCGTCGGCAACGAAGACTAAGTAGGAGTCATGAGCGCGGACCTGCCTCGGGTAGGTCCGCGCTCATTCTTTTCAGCTCGAGGTTTCGTATGACTATCGTTGCGCTGACCGGTGGTGTCGGTGCGGGAAAAAGCACCGTGACGGAGCTCCTGAGTTCTTTGGGGGCACACATCATCGATGCGGATGTTCTGGCTCGTGAGGCGGTCCAGTCAGGAACGCCGGCCCTGCAAGAGATCGTGGCACGATTTGGCACCACCGTTCTGGATAACTCCGGAGCGCTCGACAGGGGTGCTCTGGGGGATATCGTCTTCCGCGACCCTCAAGCGCGGGAAGCTCTCAACGCGATAGTTCACCCGGAGGTCAAGAGACTGTATGAACAAGCGGTGGAGAGAGCCCAGGCTGACCCGGGTCGCGTCATCATCTATGCAGTGCCCCTGTTGGCTGAGGCTCGCTCCCGCGATGAGTTCGATGCGGTTGTCGTCGTGGATGCCCCGGCAAAGACACGTGTCGCACGGCTCATTGAGCACAGAGGATTGACCGAAGACCAAGCGCAAGCGCGAGTAGATGCTCAGGTCAGCGATGAGGAGCGGCTAGCTATTGCTGACGCTATTGTCGACGCGTCTGGGGATCTCGATCGCACTGCCAGTGCAGCCAGAGAGCTCTACGAAGAGCTGGTGGCATTGTGGCCTGATCATCTGAACGAGCTCTCCCGGCGTTTTCCTCGAGACGCCTCATAAACTTCCCCTATGGAGCCCACCCGCGCTTTTCGTCCCTTCGAGGTTGTCTCCGAGTACACGCCCAGTGGTGACCAGCCCAAAGCTCTGGACCAGCTGGAGGGCAAGATTCTCGCCGGGGAATCAGATGTTGTGCTCCTGGGGGCAACCGGAACAGGAAAGTCGGCGACCACTGCCTGGTTGATTGAGCGTTTGCAGCGCCCCGCGCTCGTTCTCGCCCACAACAAGACCCTGGCCGCTCAACTCGCGAATGAATTGCGCGACATGCTTCCGCACAATGCTGTCGAGTACTTTGTGTCCTATTACGACTACTACCAGCCTGAGGCCTACGTTCCTCAGACTGACACGTTCATCGAGAAGGACAGCTCCGTCAACGCCGAGGTGGAGCGACTGCGCCACTCCACTACCAACTCACTTCTGAGCAGACGGGACGTCGTCGTTGTGTCGACCGTGTCGTGTATCTATGGTTTGGGGGCTCCCGAGGACTATTTCGAGGCAATGGTCGCCCTCCAGGTGGGTCAGAAGATTTCGCGGGAACAACTCGTCAAGGCTTTTGTGCAGATGCAGTATGAACGTAATGACATCGCCTTTGAGAGAGGCACCTTCAGGGTTCGCGGTGACACCATCGAGATCATCCCTGTTTACGAGGAACTCGCCATCCGGATCGAAATGTTCGGCGACGAGATTGAAACGTTGAGCTACCTGCACCCGATCACTGGTGACACACTTTCCACCGAAGAGACCATTAGCGTCTTTCCCGCCACGCACTATGCCGCCTCTCCCGAGACCATGAAGCGGGCAGTGGGGACCATCCGCGCGGAACTCGAAGAACGCGTGACCGAATTGGAGGGACAGGGCAAACTCCTCGAGGCGCAACGCTTGCGCATGCGCACTACCTACGACCTGGAGATGATGGAGCAGCTGGGCTTCTGCTCGGGTATCGAAAACTACTCGCGCCACATTGACGGGCGTCAGCCTGGTGAGGCTCCCAACTGTCTGCTCGACTACTTCCCGGACGATTTCTTGACAGTTATTGATGAATCCCACGTGACTGTCCCGCAAATCGGCGGTATGTATGAGGGGGATGCCTCGCGGAAGCGGACGCTGGTGGAGCATGGCTTTCGTCTGCCCAGCGCAATGGATAACCGGCCCTTGCGTTTCGATGAGTTCCTGGGCCGCACCGGTCAAAAGCTCTATCTCTCTGCCACCCCGGGCCCGTATGAGTTAGGTCTCGCCGACGGCGTCGTGGAGCAGATCATCCGCCCGACGGGTCTGGTTGATCCCAAGATTGTGGTCAAACCGGTGGACGGGCAAATCGATGACCTCCTCGAGTCCATAAGGGTTCGTGTGGAGCGAAACGAACGAGTCCTGGTCACAACGTTGACAAAGAAAATGTCCGAGGACCTCACCGATTATCTGGACGATGCTGGGGTGAAAGTACGGTATTTACATTCGGACGTAGATACCCTGCGGCGTGTTGAGTTACTGACAGAGTTGCGAGCCGGTGTCTATGACGTTCTCGTCGGTATCAACCTTCTGCGCGAAGGTCTTGACCTGCCCGAAGTGTCTCTGGTGGCGATCTTGGATGCTGACAAGGAAGGCTTCCTACGGTCTAGCACCTCCCTCATCCAGACCATTGGTCGAGCGGCTCGGAACGTGTCTGGCGAGGTGCACATGTACGCCTCAAAGGTGACCCGTTCGATGGCTCAGGCGATAGGGGAGACAGAGAGAAGGCGCGAGAAGCAGATTGCCTACAACACAGAACACGGAATTGACCCCACACCACTGCGTAAGAAGATTGCGGATATCACCGCCGTTCTCGCTCGGGAAAAGGCTGACACGGAAGAATTGGTCTCACAGGCTCCTGGCAGCGCCGGAGAAGGATTCACACGCCGGGAAATCATCAAGAGTGGGCCTGACGAGCTCTCCGGTCTGATCGCAACCCTGACCGACCAAATGATGCAGGCATCTGCGGAACTCAAATTCGAGTTAGCCGCGAAGATAAGGGATGAGCTCCTCGAGCTAAAGAGAGAGCTCCGTGAAATTATTGGGGCCAAAGCCTGACCCTGCACCCAGCGCCCACTGCCTACACTGGAGGGCGTGCCCATCGAGATCCCGCGCTCCGCTTCTGTCGTTCAGGTCAAAGGGGCGCGAGTTCATAACCTCAAGAATGTCGATGTCACTATCCCGAGGGACTCGCTGGTTGTCTTCACAGGGCTCTCAGGGTCAGGCAAATCGTCTCTCGCGTTCGACACCATCTTTGCGGAAGGTCAACGGCGCTACGTAGAGTCGCTGTCCGCTTACGCGAGACAATTCCTGGGTCAGGTCGACAGGCCAGACGTTGACGTCATCGAGGGTCTCAGCCCGGCTGTCTCGATCGACCAAAAATCCACGAACCGGAACCCACGCTCCACCGTGGGGACAATTACTGAGATTTACGACTACCTGAGATTGCTCTGGGCACGTACCGGAGTCCCGCACTGTGTCGAGTGCGGGGAGCCCATTCGACGGCAGAGCGTCCAGGACATCGCCGACGGGATCCTGAAGGGTGAAGCGGGGTGGCGTTTCCAGATTCTGGCTCCTGTGGTGGCTGGACGAAAAGGCGAGTTCGTCGATCTTCTACGCTCACTCAACTCTCAAGGCTTTGCCCGCGCCCGTGTTGATGGAGAGGTAATCAACCTGGGGGAGCCGCCCAAGCTTGCAAAGACGAAGAAGCACGACATCGACGTCGTGGTGGATCGACTTGTCCTCGGTGATGACATTGTGGGGCGCCTCACGGATTCCCTGGAGACCGGTCTCAAATTAGCCGACGGGGTCGTCATCATCCACGGTGTCGACGATGACACTGAACAGACCTATAGCGAGAAACTCAGTTGCCGCAACGGCTGCACGGTAGGCCTCACCGAGGTGGAGCCTCGCACTTTCTCGTTCAACTCACCCTTTGGAGCTTGTCCCGCGTGTTCGGGCCTAGGTTTCACTCAAGCGGTCGACTCCCAAATGGTTATCGGAGATCCTGAGCTGAGCATCGAGGGTGGCGCGATTAGGCCCTGGACCCAAGCAGGGAAGGGCCTCTATGGCTACTTTCGAAACCTCTTGCGGAGCCTGGCCGATGAATTGGATTTTTCACTCGACACCCCGTGGTCACAACTGCCTGAGGGAATCCAACAAGCTGTCCTGCACGGCAACAACTTCGAATTGGTGGTCCGGTACCGCAATAGATTCGGTCGTGACGTGAAGTACTCCTCCGGCTTCGAGGGAGTTATTCCCTACATCGAGCGGAAGTACCACGAGACAGACAGTGAATGGAGCAAACAGCGCTTTGCCGACTACCTTCGCGAGGTTCAGTGTGGAGCCTGCAAAGGGAAGCGACTGAGGCCTGAAATCCTGGCTGTTCTCGTGGGAGGGCTGTCAATCTCTGACGTTGCAGATATGAGCCTGACGGAAGCTCACGGCTTCATGAATTCGCTCGTCCTGTCTGACCGCGACGAATCAATCGCCGTGCCTATCCTGCGAGAAATTCAAGCTCGTCTCGAATTTCTCCTCGAGGTGGGTCTCAATTACCTCAGCATGTCTCGCAATGCTGGGTCACTCTCCGGGGGAGAGGCGCAACGTATTCGACTCGCCACCCAAATTGGCTCAGGTCTGACCGGTGTCCTGTACGTCCTCGATGAGCCGAGCATTGGACTCCACCAAAGAGATAACCGCCGTCTGATTGACACACTCCTGAAGTTGAGAGACCTCGGTAATACCCTCATCGTCGTCGAACACGACGAAGAAACAATTCAAACAGCTGACTGGATTGTGGATATTGGGCCAGGAGCTGGCGAATTCGGTGGTGAGGTTGTCCACCAGGGGTCCTTAGCCAGCCTGCTCAAGGAGAAGCGCTCCATTACCGCCGACTACCTCGCTGGGCGCGAAAGGGTCTTCTCCTCACGCGATCGGCGCCTCGTCGATCCAGCACGAGTACTGCGAGTCGAAGGTGCTCGAGCGAATAATCTCCAGGACATCACCGTCGAAATCCCACTCGGCGTCATGGTGGCCATTACCGGCGTCAGCGGTTCCGGCAAGTCAACGCTGGTCAACGACATTGTGTATCGGTCTCTGGCTAACACTCTCAATGGAGCACGTCATGTTCCAGGGCTCCACACCCGCATCGTAGGCGTTGAGCATCTTGACAAGATTGTTCACGTCGATCAAGCGCCAATTGGGCGCACACCACGGAGCAACCCCGCGACCTACACCGGAGTTTTTGACAAGATCAGAGCCCTTTTCGCGGAGACGCAGGAAGCCAAGATGCGCGGCTATCAACCGGGTCGGTTTAGCTTCAACGTCAAGGGTGGCCGGTGTGAGAACTGTTCCGGTGATGGAACTATCACCATCGAGATGAACTTCCTTCCCGATGTTTACGTGGATTGCGAGGTCTGTCACGGCGCACGCTACAACCGGGAGACCCTGCAAGTTCACTACAAAGGGAAAACCATTGCGGACGTCCTGAACATGCCCATCACGGAGGCCGCCGAGTTTTTCGAACCGATCAGTGCTATCCACCGCTACCTGAAGACTCTGGTGGACGTCGGATTGGGTTATGTCCGACTTGGTCAATCCGCCACCACGCTGTCCGGAGGAGAGGCCCAGCGGGTGAAGCTCGCCACAGAGCTTCAAAAGCGCTCCACCGGTCGGACAATCTATGTTCTTGACGAACCCACCACCGGACTTCATTTTCATGATGTGAAGAAACTGTTGGATGTTTTGCAGGGGCTCGCTGACAAGGGCAACACAGTGATGGTGATTGAGCACAACCTTGATGTCATTAGCGCCTCGGACTGGGTTATCGACCTTGGTCCCGAGGGTGGTGCGGGTGGAGGAACCGTGATCGCTGAAGGCACACCAGAGCAGGTTGCCACCAGCACTTTGTCTCACACCGGGGCTTTCCTCAAGGAATCACTGGGCTAGATCGTGGCGACCCGCTACGACTGGCAGCCATCCTCGGGAGATATCCCCACCTCCCCGGGCGTTTACCGGTTTCTCGACTCCAGGAGTCGCGTCATTTACGTCGGAAAAGCCAAGAACCTGCGGAGTCGTCTCCAAAGCTATTTTGCAGAACCGGTCACGCTGCATGAACGCACTCGCAGGATGGTCCAATCCGCGTCATCCGTGGACTGGACGCTGGTCCCCACGGAGAGACAAGCGCTCCAACTTGAATACCTCTGGATCAAAGAGTTTCAGCCAGAATTCAACGTGCGTTTCCGTGACGACAAGTCATACCCCTACCTCGTTGTCACGGTGTCGGAGGACATCCCGAGAGTTTTTCTGGCTCGAAAGAAAGGCATCAAAGGAGCTAAGTACTTTGGCCCCTTTCCCACCACTGGGGCACTACGCGACACCTTGTCGACCATTCTGAAAGCGTTCCCCGTTCGGTCCTGCTCGCAGACTACCTACGCCAAAGCACAGCGCGACAACAGACCCTGCCTGTTGGGCGATATCGGTAAGTGCGCTGCGCCCTGCGTGGGACGAGTGAGCCAGCCTGATCACAAAGCGTTAGCGCTCTCGCTCGCCAGCTTCATGGCGGGTAACGATAAGGGAGTGGTGGAAGACCTCACCACCACAATGAACAATGCGGCTGCCAGTTTGGAGTTTGAACGCGCCGCAAAGACACGAGACCGCATCGAGGCTATCGAGACAATCTTGATGAAGAACACCATGGTGCTCGACGAGCGGGTAGACGCCGACGTGTTCGGAGTAGCTGCCGATGGCCTCGTTGCTGCGGCACACGTGTTCCGGGTCCGGAGCGGGAGAATCCGAGGCGCCAAGGGCTTTATTGTCGAGACCCCCGCCACAGAATCGGGCGAGACTCTCGTGGAAATGATCCTCCGCGACGGATTTGATGATCAACCTCCCGCCCGGGTGGTAGTTGTTCCCGATCTCCCCGAAAATTCTGAGTGGTGGGAGAGCCAACTCACCCAGGCTCGACGAGCAGGAGGAGAGGAGGGGTCAGTCACCCTCAAGACTGCCAAACGGGGCGAGCTCGCAGAGCTCGGAGCATCTGTCGGGCTCAACGCCCGTCACACTCTGCAGAGCCACCTCTCTCATCGCACGAGTGACCCTGTCGCTCGCTCACACGCTCTGGCGGAGCTACGTGACGCTCTTGGCCTGGACGAGGCGCCCTTGCGCATTGAGTGCTTCGATGTCTCGCACTTAGGGGGCGAGAACCCCGTTGCTTCAATGGTCGTGTTTGAGGACGGTCTGCCTCGGCGAGAGCACTATCGAAAGTTCGCCCTCGAGGGCGTCCGTGATGACACAGAGGCAATCCACCAGGTCATCTCCCGCAGGCTTGCCAGGCTTCAGCCATCAGACAACTCTTCCGGGGAAAGTAACTCTGGGTTTCGCTATCCACCAGGGTTGCTCATTGTCGATGGTGGTCTGCCGCAGGTCAACGCCGCAGCGCGCGCGCTGAACGAAGCGGGAATGTTCTTACCGGTCTGTGGGGTGGCCAAGAAGTTGGAGGAAATCTGGGTCCCTGGGGCGGATTTCCCCATCATTCTGCCGAGATCATCGGAAGCACTGTTCCTTGTCCAGCGCGTTCGCGATGAGGCCCACCGGGTGGCCATCACCTATCAACGCGGCACACGAAAACGGACTCTTGCAACGGAGCTCACTGATATTCCAGGTGTGGGGACGTCTACAGCCCAGGCACTTTTGAAACATTTCAAGTCGGTTGCCCAACTGAAGAAAGCAACACCGTTACAGCTTCGCGAGGTTGAGGGTGTCGGGCCCAAACTAGCCGACACCATTTTCTCCTTCTTCAGTGAGAGCTAGGGCGAGGGAGGTACGATTTGACCAACAGATGGGGGAGCCATGGCGCCGCTGAAGCATGAGGGCCCCAGCGTGCTCATTGTCACGGGCATGTCGGGAGCTGGACGCTCCACAGCGGCCAATTCTCTCGAGGACCAGGGATGGTATGTCGTAGATAATCTGCCACCCCAAATGCTGCAACCGCTGGTGGACCTTGCTCACGAGCCAGAGAGTCATATGGCCAAGCTGGCTGCGGTGATGGATGTCCGCGGCGGTTCACTTTTTGAGCACGCCAGTGAGGTCATTGAATCGCTGAGTGAACACGCATCCGTTCAGGTTCTCTTCCTCGACTCGACGGACGATGCTCTCGTGCGTCGTTTTGAGCAGGTACGTAGGCCACACCCTCTGCAAGAAGACGGAACACTCCTCGATGGAATATCCCGCGAACGATCATTGATGCATCCGATTCGGGAACAAAGTGATCTGGTGATCGATACGTCAGAGATGAACATTCACCAGCTGTCTACAGCTGTCGCTGCGGCGTATGGGGCGCCAGGCGAGGCCAAGACTCGACTCACCATCATGAGTTTTGGATACAAATACGGCCTCCCCTCAGACGTGGATATGGTCGCAGACATGCGCTTTCTCCCGAATCCCTATTGGGAGGAATCTCTGCGGGAAAACACCGGAAAGGATGTCCTGGTGAGTGACTACGTCCTTTCCCATCCTCTGGCTACTGACTTCTTGGAGCAGTTTGAGAAGACGCTACATACGGTCCTTTCCGGCTACGTTTCGGAGAATAAAACGTACGCAACCATTGCGATAGGGTGTACCGGTGGCAAGCATCGCTCTGTTGCGATGGCCGAAGAATTAGGCGCACGATTGACTGCACGAGCTGATGTTCAGGTTGCGGTGAAACACCGTGACCTTGGACGTGAATAGGTATCCATAAGAATGCATTCCCTGACGGTTGCTGTGAAGGACGAGCTGGTTGCCCAGCACTCCGAACTCACGAGCCACCGTGTGGCAGAACTCTCAACGATTCTTCGCTTTGCGGGCGGCCTGCACGTCATAGGGGGCAATATCGCCGTCGAAGTAGAACTCGACCACCTGGAAACAGCGAAACGCGTTCGCAAGGACATACGCGACATCTTTGGAATGGCAACGGACGCCGCTGTCATGCAGCCGACCGGAAACCGAACCCACCCTCTTTACGTGGTGCGTGTTCGAGCCGGGGGAGAGACCTTGGCTCGCCAGACGGGCCTCTTGGACCCTCGTAAACGGCCTGTGAGAGGTCTGCCCAACAAGCTCACGACGTCCCCAGTGGGGGACCTTCCCGCTATCTGGAGGGGAGCGTTTCTCGCCGGTGGAAGCATTAGCGAACCTGGTCGGTCCGCTGCAATAGAAATTGTTGCCCCCACAGGTGAGGCAGCGATGGCGATGGTGGGTATTGGAGCGAGGCTAGGGGTGGCTTCGAAAGCTCGGGAGGTGCGCATGGCACACCGGGTAATGGTCCGCGATGGAGAGGCTATCTCGGAGCTGCTCACGCTCATGGGTGCACCAGGCGCAGTGTCCGAGTGGGAAAAGCTTCGCGAGCGCAGAGAAGTTCGGGCGACCGCGAACCGATTGGTGAACTTCGACGATGCCAATCTCAGGCGCTCCGCACAGGCCGCTGTTGCCGCGTGTGCTCGAGTGGAGCGTGCTCTAGAAATTCTGGGTTCGGAGATTCCCGACCACCTGCTCTATGCCGGCAATCTCCGCCTCACTCATCGCGATGCGAGCTTGGATGAGTTGGGTCATCATGCGGACCCACCCCTGACGAAGGATGCGGTGGCAGGGAGAATCCGCCGTCTGCTCGCCATGGCAGACAAGCGTGCGGAGGACCTCGGCATTCCGAGCACTCTCGACGCTGTACCTGCGGAGATCGATTAGTCCCAGGTGATCCTTCAGGGCTTCCCCCTAGACTAAAGGCGGTCCTGAACGCTATTTGGAGGTTGTTATGTCCTATTCTCTTCCAGAACTTTCCTACGATTACGCCGCGCTTGAGCCTCACATCAGCGCTCGCATCATGGAACTTCACCACTCGAAGCACCACAAGGCATACGTTGATGGAGCGAATAATGCCCTAGCGCAGATGGCTGAAGCTCGAGAATCAGGCAATTTTGCCAACATCAACCGCCTGGAGAAGGATTTGGCTTTCCACCTTGGTGGTCACGTCAACCACTCAATTTTCTGGACTAATCTTGCGCCCAACGCCGGAGGCACACCTGAGGGTGAAGTAGCTGCGGCACTAGACGAGTTCTTTGGTTCGTTCGAAGCCTTCAAAGCCCACTTTCAGGCGGCCTCACTGGGCATCCAGGGCTCAGGCTGGGGGGTTCTGTCCTGGGATCCCATCGGGGCGCGCCTGGTTATCCAGCAGCTCTTTGACCAGCAAGGCAACACGGCCCAAGGAACAATCCCCATCCTCCAGCTCGACATGTGGGAGCACGCGTTCTATCTCGATTACCAGAATGTGAAGGCAGACTATGTCACCGCATTCTGGAACATCGTCAATTGGGACAATGTTGCACAACGTTTCGAGGCAGCCCGCTCCAATGCTGGGGCTTCACTGCTAGTCTGATGGGGTAAGACCTTCTGGATTGGGCCGGGGTTTTCCCGGCCTTTTCCTTTTCACTTTGTCATGAAGGGACATTTCTGTGGTTAACGTAGCCATCAATGGTTTTGGCCGTATTGGACGAAGCTTTTTCCGAGCAGCACTAGCCAGTTCGCACGACATCACTATCGTTGCGGTGAACGATCTGACCGACCCCAAGGCTCTTGCTCACCTGCTGAAATATGACTCCGTTGGCGGTCGCCTCCCGGTTTCTGTCGAGGCTGGAGAAGGCTCAATCGTTGTCGATGGCAAAGCCATTACCGTGTATGCCGAGCGGGATCCAGGAAACTTGCCCTGGGGGAAGCTCGATGTTGACATTGTTATCGAATCAACCGGATTCTTCACCGATGCAGAAAAGGCCAAGGCTCACCTGAACGCAGGAGCGAAAAAGGTCATTATTTCCGCGCCAGCGAGCGGTGAGGACATCACCGTCGTCATGGGCGTCAACCATGAGGATTATGACTCGGCGGCTCACCACATCGTGTCTAATGCGTCGTGTACAACGAACTGCCTCGCTCCCATGGCGAAGATTTTCCACGATGCCTTCGGCATCGAAAAGGGTTTGATGACTACCGTGCATGCATATACGGCCGATCAAAACCTCCAGGATGGGCCCCACAGTGACCTCCGCAGGGCACGTGCCGCGGGCATCAACATCGTCCCCACTTCCACCGGCGCCGCGAAGGCGATTGGGCTCGTTCTCCCTGAGCTGAAGGGCAAACTGGACGGATTTGCACTCCGCGTCCCGGTTCCTACTGGCTCCATCACGGACCTAACCGTCGAAACCTCTCAGGACGTAACACTCGAACAGGTGCAAAAAGTCTTCCAGGACGCGTCAGACAAGGGAGCGTACAAGGGAGTCCTGCGCTACACCGAAGAACCCATTGTCTCCAGCGACATTGTGGGCGACCCCTACTCCTCTATCGTCGATGGAGGATTGATTCGGGTCATCGGTAACCAGGTCAAAATCAGCTCCTGGTATGACAACGAGTGGGGTTATTCCAACCGGCTGGTTGACCTTGCGTCCTACATGGCCTCCAAACTCTAAGTAGTGGCGCTCACAACACTCGGCGAAGGTCTCGACCTCAGAGGTCGTGTCGTCTTGTTGCGCGTTGACGCCAACGTTCCCCTTGATCACGGCGTAATTACTGATGACGGTCGCATCAAGGCGTTCTTGCCCACGCTGAAGTGGCTCGTCCAACAAGGAGCTTCCGTGGCCTTGGCGAGCCACCTGGGGCGCCCCGAAGGGCCAAGCGACACACACCTGAGCATGGCGCCGGTAGCAGCCCGTACCGCCGAACTGGCAGGCCTGCCCGTGCCCCTTGTGCCGGCTGTGTGCGGCGAGGTTGTCTGGAATGCCCTGGACGCTCTAGTCCCGGGAGAGGTGTGTTTCCTCGAGAACCTGCGTTTTGACCCTCGCGAGACCTCCAAGGATGCTCCCGCCAGACTCGAGTTGGCGATGGAATGGGCATCCCATATTGATGCAACAGTTGTAGATGGTTTCGGGGTCGTCCACCGCAAGCAAGCGAGCGTTTACGAGCTCCCTCACCTCACTAACGCCTACGCCGGATTCCTGGTCGAGAAAGAGGTGGAAGTTCTCGAGCGTTTGACTGCGCGGGCTGAGCGCCCCTACACGGTCGTCCTCGGCGGATCGAAGGTGTCCGACAAGCTCGGCGTCATTGAGTCTCTGCTTCCCCGTATTGATCGACTGGTGATTGGCGGTGGAATGGTGTTCACTGTCCTGGCTGCGCAGGGCTATTCGGTCGGGAAAAGCCTTCTGGAGTCTGAGCAGATTGATGTGGTCAAGGGTTTCCTTGATCTCGCAAGAGAGCTTGGCGTAGAGATTGTGCTTCCCAGCGACATCGTGATGGCCGACACCTTTAGCCCTGACGCGTCTCACGTGACCTTGCCTGTCGACCAGTTGGAGAGTGGTCCTTCTGGCGCCAATGCGTTGGGGCTCGATATCGGTCCAGACTCTGCAAGCACATTTCACAATGCGATTGCACAGTCTCACACGGTGTTCTGGAACGGACCGATGGGAGTCTTCGAGTTCGAAGCTTTCTCCCATGGCACGAAGGCCGTCGCAGAGGCCCTCACCGAGGTTTCTGGGCTTTCCGTAGTGGGCGGAGGAGATTCAGCGGCTGCTGTGAGAGCTCTGGGTTTCGCCGACGAACAGTTTGGCCACATTTCAACCGGAGGGGGAGCAAGTCTCGAGTTCCTCGAAGGAAAACACCTGCCTGGATTGGAGATACTCGGATGGCAACCACACGTCGCCCCCTAATTGCTGGTAACTGGAAGATGAACCTGGATCATCTCCAGTCGATTGCGTTCGTCCAAAAGCTCGCCTGGGCTCTCAAGGACAAGAAGTTCAACGAGCAAGAGGTTGAGGTAGCGGTATTCCCACCGTTCACGGACCTTCGCTCTGTACAGACCCTGATTAACGCCGATGATCTACCCTTGCAACTCGGCGCCCAGGATCTATCCATGCATGACGAGGGTGCCCACACCGGAGACGTCTCGGGTGTCTTCCTCAAGGGTCTCGACTGTCGGTACGTCATTGTGGGGCACTCGGAACGTCGCGCAGACCACAGAGAAGATGACGATACGTGCGCTGCGAAGGTCCAAGCTGCACTTAGGAACAACTTGGTTCCAATCCTCTGTGTGGGCGAGACGGCCGAAGATCTTGAAAAGTTTGGAGCTAGCAAGGTCCCTGTCGATCAGTTGACCGTCGTTCTCTCCTCGGTGAAAAAAGGTTCCGAAATTGTCATCGCCTACGAACCAGTCTGGGCAATCGGCAGTGGCCAAGCTGCGACCGCTGACCAAGCCGAAGAGGTATGTGCAACCCTGAGGGATACAGTTCGCTCACTCCATGGCGATGAGGCGGCACAGAGCACTCGCATCCTCTATGGCGGCTCGGTCAAATCTGGCAACATCGCCGGTTTCATGAAGCGCGAGAATATTGACGGAGCGCTTGTGGGAGGGGCAAGCCTGGATGTTGACGAATTTGTTGCCATCGCGAGGTTCCCACACCATGTGAGTGTTGATTAGGAAATGGCTCGTACCGTCTATAGTGGTGAGGGCTTTGGGAGGTTAGTGTGGAAATTCTGCGCGTAGTGTTTTTGGTTCTGTTAGCGCTGACGAGCATCCTCTTAACCTTGATGATTCTTCTCCACCGTGGACGCGGCGGAGGGCTTTCGGACATGTTTGGTGGGGGAGTAACCTCCAATCTCGGATCCTCGGGGGTCGCAGAGCGCAACCTGAACCGGATCACGGTCGTGGTTGCTCTGGTGTGGGTATCGAGCATTATTGTCCTGGGTCTTTTTACGCGATTCGATATCTAAGAGGGGTTTTACGTGGCATCTGGAGGCAGCGCAATTAGAGGTACCCGTGTGGGGTCTGGGCCCATGGGTGAGCAGGATCGTGGCATCCAGGCTGACCGAATCGCCGTCTCTTACTGGGATGCGATGGGGAACGAGACGGTCAGGTACTTCTCCGCACACATCGAGCCGGAAGAAATTCCCGAGATTATCGACTCACCCACAACGGGTTTGCCCGCTGGTCGTGACAAAGATAATCCACCAGAGCTCCCGGTCAATGAGCCCTACAAGACTCACCTTGCCTACGTGAAAGAGCGCAGGACGGACAAAGAAGCCAAGCAAATTCTCGAAGACGCTCTGACTCGTCTGCGCCAGAAAAAGGGTCGGCTCTAAGCTCTCAGCTCGTCGACCAACCGGGTGACCTGCTCCAAAGAGCCGGTCACACTAATGACGGGTTGACCCGTGTCGACCAGAACGCGCGCGTCACCATGGGCTTGTGAGAGCAGTAGCTCTGCAAAATCAAAATCCCGTCCTGGAATCTCAACGGCTCTAGTGGACGTCGCGATGATCTGTAGGAAGACCCCTTCAGGTGCCCCACCCTTGTGCAGCTGGCCGGTGGAGTGGAGGAATCGAGGACCAAAACCAACGGTCACCGGACGACCCGTAGCGTGTTCAATGCTGTGACCAACCTCACGCCACAGTGGCTCTAACGTCCTCGGGGCGAATATGCAGAGCGCGATGTAGCCCCGCGTCCCTGCGAGCTGGCCCAGAACCTGAGGAAGCTCAGAAAGCTTCTGGTGTGGGGGAAGTGGGGGACGGGAGAAGACCGAGAAATCGTCCAGGTCCTGCTCTTCACGGACGCCCGCACTTGTCGACTCGAGCAGTTCGCGGGCTGCTACCTTGGCGCTCTCGACATTCGGCTGGTCAAAGGGATTAACGCCTATCTCTGCGCACGCCACGGCAGTCGCAAACTCCCAGAGGATCATGTGCTCCGCTAGAGATCCAGAAATCTCGATATCGGAACCCGAACCCGCAGATCCCACTGAGAGTGAGTCAGAGAGGCTGTCAAGGCTTGAGCCCACAACGGGCAAAATGCCCTTGCCGTCCTTGCCGGTTGACTCTGCAACTAATTGCTCCACCCAATCACCGAATCGCGGATGGGCAGGATCTTCTCTATAGAGGATCTTGTTTACCTCGGGATGACCATGCGCCAGCGCTACGCCCAGACGCAGTGCAGGGTTGTCTTTCCCGCCCTGGATGCAAGCTTCGTAACCCGCGCTGGCGTCCTTGAGGAAGTCCATAAGATCGAGGCCCGCCAGTCCCATGGGGACGAGACCGAAGGGTGAAATCGCGGAAAACCTGCCACCAATCGTCGGATCACCCTCAAAAACTCGATACCCAGCTTCGCGTGATGCCTGATGCAACGGCGATCCCGGGTCGGTCACAATAACTATGTGGTCCACAGGGTTGAGCCCCTGCCCTGCGAATGCCGCCTCGAAGGCTCGTTTTTGGGAATCAGTCTCGACAGTTCCGCCCGATTTCGAGGACACCACCACCACGGTGCTTGAGAGGTCCTTGGCCACTTCCGGTCCTATTTCATCTGGATGAGTCGAGTCGACCACGGTCAACGCGACGGACGCTGAGGCCGCCATAACTTCTGGACCCAGCGAGGACCCTCCCATCCCGCACAGGACTACTCGAGAAATACCCTTCCTGCTGAGCTCCTCTCGAAGGTCCATGATCTCCTGCGCAACAGGTAGCCACGAATCAGGGGGAGCGGTCCACCCCAGTCGTATCGAAGCTTCGGCCTGGGCAGCCGGTCCCCACAGCGTCGCATCACGATTCACCAAGGCAGCGATGAAACCCGAGTCCGCGAGAGCACTCCTACGCTCCAGTGTTGCGTGGTGCAGGGGGTCACCTACTGTGAGCGAAAGGGTCACTGAGCGGAACCCATGGCAGTCGCGACCGTGTCGAGCAACTCGCGCCAAGACTGGACAAACTTTGCCACTCCATCCGCTTCCAGGTCATCCGTGACCTCGGAAAGCGAAATCCCCAGTCCTTCCAGAGCACTCAGAGTCTCTCTAGCGGCATCGACGTGACCGGTGACGCGATCTCCGTCAACCGCACCGTCTGACTCCAGCGCGAGAAGTGTCTTCTCCGGCATGGTGTTGACGACATTGGCTACGGCAAGTTCGGTCACATAGTAAGCGGGTGGGAGCGCGGGGTCTTTGACACCCGTTGACGCCCACAGCGGTCGCTGAAGACGCATCCCCTTCGCGAGGAGGGCCTTTGCGCGATCGCTCTCATGCTGAGTCTGAAAAAGTTCATAGGCAAGCCTGGCGTTGGCCACAGCAGCAAGAGACCGCAGGGCACTAGCGGTCTCTCCGCCTTCGGCATCAAGACGTGCATCCACAGCGCTATCGACGCGGGACACAAAGAATGAGGCTACCGACCGAATGGTGGAAATATCGATGCCGTCTTTTGCCGCTCTTTCGACACCGGAGAAGTAGGCGTCGATGACCTCCGCGTAACGCTCAAGGCTGAAGATAAGGGTCACATTTACCGAAATCCCATGACCAATAACTTCTGTGATTGCCGGAAGACCCGCTTTGGTGGCAGGAATCTTAATCATTAGGTTGGGTCGGTCAACACGTGCCCAAAGCTCCCGCGCCTGCGCGATGGTCCCCTCTGTGTCATGTGCAAGCAATGGCGAGACCTCGAGGGAAACCCGCCCATCCTGTCCCGACGTTGACTCGTAGACCGGGCGGAGTACGTCACATGCCCCCTGAATGTCGGCGATCATTACCTCGAAGACGGCTTCTTCCGGGGTGGCACCAGCGTGTGCCATACGAATTAAGTCCTCAGTGTAGGAGTCGCTGCCGGCTACAGCTCCCGCGAAGATGGTGGGGTTGCTCGTCACTCCCACAACATTGTGGTTATCGATGAGACTCCGTAGAGACCCTGACGTTAGCCGGTCTTTGGACAAATCATCGAGCCAGATGCTCACTCCCACTTCACTGAGTCGGGCACTAGGTGAGTTTGTCATGGCACTACTTTCCGTTGACTGCGAGTGATTCTTTGGCGGCTGACACGACGGCGTTCGCTGTCAAACCGAACTCTTCGTAAAGCTTTTGGTAATCAGCAGACGCCCCAAAATGCTCGAGCGAGACTGTGCGCCCTGCCTCTCCAACGAAGCGATGCCAACACTGAGCAATTCCGGCTTCGATCGAGACACGGGCGCGGACTGATGGAGGCAACACGCTCTCTCGATAGGCCTGGTTTTGCTCGTCAAACCATTCAACGCAGGGCATAGAAACAACCCGGGTGCCGACACCCTCCTCCTGGAGCGACTCGCGGGCCTCCAGTGCGATTGCTACTTCAGAGCCGGTGGCTATGAGGATTACCGAGAGCTCTCCTTCTGCTTCGGCAAGGACGTAACCGCCAAGGGCTGTGTGGCGAGCATGGGCAAGTGTTGAACCGGCCGCCGTATCTTCCCCACGGGCAAGAACGGGGATGCCTTGGCGGGTGAGGGCGATACCTGCAGGATTGCTAGAGCGCTCAAGCATGGTCTTCCATGCCCACGCCGTCTCGTGAGCATCCGCAGGCCTGACGAGATCCAGACCGGGGATTGCTCGCAGCGTTGCCAACTGCTCGACGGGTTGGTGAGTCGGGCCATCCTCACCCAAACCAATCGAGTCGTGTGTCCAGACATAAATGACGGGCACACCCATGAGGGCGGCAAGACGCACTGCAGGGCGCATGTAGTCACTGAAAATGAGGAAGGTGCCGCCGAAAGGGCGAGTCGGGCCATGAAGCGCGATTCCATTGAGGATTGCCCCCATCGCATGCTCCCGGATCCCAAAGTGCAAGACAGAGCCGTAGGGGTGCGCCGACCATTCTTTGGTCGAACGGCGCTCCGGCGCAAAAGAGGGTCGCCCTTTAATGGTCGTGAGGTTTGAATCCGCGAGGTCAGCCGAACCTCCCCAGAGCTCTGGAAGTGCGCTGGCCAGAGCGTTAAGGACCTGCCCTGAGGCTGCTCTCGTCGCCATCGAGTCTGCGCCCTCGAAAGAGGGGAGTAACCCCTCCAGGTCGGGCAAGGACCCGCTCAAGAGTCGATCCAAGAGCGCCTTCTTATCAGGATTATCGGCGCCCCACCGGTCGAACTTCTCGTCCCAGGATTGCCGCTCACGGTGAGCCCGTTCGCGCAATGCTCGTGTGTGCTCCAGAACATGAGGCGGGACTACGAAGGTCGCTTCCGGATTCATCCCCAACTCTGTCTTGAGCGCCCGCAATTCATCCGCGCCCAAAGCAGAGCCGTGAATCTTGCCGGTGTTCTGTTTGGTGGGGGAGGGCCACCCGATGATGGTTTTCATCACAATCAAGGATGGTCGAGAGGTCTCGGCTTTGGCAGAAGAAATGGCTGCGGTGAGGGCGTCTACGTCTTCGGTATATGCATCAGCGGGACCGAAGTCGACAGTCTGCACATGCCACCCATAGGACTCGTAGCGCGATGCCACGTCCTCACTAAACGCAATGTCAACGTCGTCCTCGATAGAAATTTGGTTGGCGTCATACAGCACAACCAAATTTCCCAACTCCTGATGCCCAGCCAGGGATGCCGCTTCGGCAGAGACACCCTCCTGCAGGTCACCGTCACCGGCAATGACAAATACATGATGATCAAACGGGGACTCTCCGAGGGCCGCATCGGGGTCAAACAGCCCACGCTCGAAGCGTTGTGCGTACGCAAATCCGGTCGCCGAGGCAATTCCCTGACCTAAGGGACCTGTCGTGATTTCAACGTGGTCGGTATGGCCAAACTCGGGGTGGCCAGGAGTCAGAGACCCCCACGTCCGAAGCGCCTTGATGTCATCGAGTTCGAGCCCCATGCCTCCCAAAAACAGCTGAACATATTGCGTCAAAGACGAGTGCCCCGCGGAGAGAATGAAGCGGTCGCGGCCGATCCAGTGAGGGTCCGACGGGTCAAGCTTCATGACCTTCTGGTACAGCAGGTACGCGACTGGAGCGAGGCTAATCGCGGTCCCAGGGTGCCCATGGCCAGCTTTCTCCACGGCATCAGCGGCCAACACTCGCGCGACATCTACTGCTTCTCTATCAACTTGGCTAAACACTGATCCCATGCGGGAGGGCCATCCTTTGGATTTTGGGCTAACTCGGGCGCCGATTGAGGCCCATCACGACTCAGTATATCGAGAGGTAATTCTCGGCTTGGGTCGTAACGCACTCAGCTCTTTAGAGGCTTTTCTCTCTAGACTGACGGTGTCGCGTTAGCTAAAGGATTCTCCCCGTCATGACCACTTCTCTCGATGCTCCCGCGCGGCCACGGAGTATTGGCAGCCTAATTCGTGCCTATATCGCGCTGACCAAGCCGAGGGTTATTGAACTTCTCCTCGTCACCACAGTGCCGGTCATGGTGTTGGCAGAACGCGGCATACCGAGCTTATGGCTGGTGGTGGCAACCGTTGTTGGAGGAGCTCTCAGCGCGGGCAGCGCCAATGCCTACAACATGTTCATCGATCGCGATATCGACGTCCACATGGGCCGCACGAGTGCGAGACCTTTGGTCACGGGAGAGATTTCCGGGCGATCGGCTCTTGTTTTTGCCACCGTGTTGGGGCTGTCGTCTGTGGTGTGGCTGTGGGTCTTCACCACTGCTCTCGCTGCACTGCTATCAGTGGGGGCAATTCTGTTCTACGTCTTCGTCTACACGTTATGGCTCAAGAGGCGCAGCGAACAAAACATTATCTGGGGTGGAATCGCAGGATGCTTCCCCGTTCTCATCGGATGGGCTGCTGTCACGGGGTCATTGAGCCTTGAGGCTTGGATTCTGTTCCTCGTGGTCTTCTTGTGGACGCCACCTCACTACTGGCCTTTGTCGATGAAGTATCGCGAAGACTACGCGAGGGTCGACGTTCCTATGCTTGCGGTTGTTCGCGAAGCGCCTGTCGTGGGCCTCCAAGTCATCCTGTATGCGTGGGCCACCGTAGCGGCATCGCTACTGCTCATTCCGGTAGCGCCGATGGGAGTGCTGTACACACTCGTCGCACTGGGATCAGGAGCATGGTTCGTGTTCGAATCCCACCGCCTGTATCAACAATCGCTCCGCGGTGGCGAGCTGACACCCATGAGGGTGTTTCACTCGAGCATCAGTTACTTGACGCTACTGTTCCTCGCAGTTGGGATTGATCCGCTTCTTCCTCTGTAACCGGTTCGCGCTGAGTGAGAAGGGCAGTAACCACGAAGGCTACAAGAACCGCGGCGAGAACCATGTGGACTCCCACCGCTAGGACAGGAAGACCGTAATTGGCTTGGTAAAGGCCGACGCCAATCTGAATGGCCGTCACGACCAACGAACCTGTGATTGCCCTCCGGAAGCTCTTCGACCCCACTCCGGCAAACCACGCGAGTGCTGTCAGAGTCACTACGAGGCCCAGGACCACATAGGAGGGCCAAGCGTGGAAATGCTGCAGCAGCCAGGAATCAAGGCCGTTTCTCGCTGCACCCGCGTCCCCAGCGTGGGGCCCAGACCCGGTGGTCAGGATTCCCATCACCACCGATAGTCCGAGAACCCCAAGGAGAGTGGCGCTCAGTGCGCGCACAGGGGCCGGAGTTCCCCATCCATATCGGCGGGGTCCTTTGCGAACCCGGTACAGGAGCACGGCGGCAAAGCCCACAAGAATCGCCGACAGAAGGTAGTGCAAACCCACCACATAGGGGTTCAGGTCGGTGAGAACTGTGACCCCACCGATCACAGCCTGGCCAGGAATTCCCAAGCCGAGACCCAAGGACAGACGGAAAAGCTCGGGACGCTCTTTGCGCATCCGAATGACAAAGGCGAACATCACCAGAGCAATGATGATGAGGAGAAACGTGAGAAGCCGGTTGCCGAACTCAATGACTCCGTGAAAACCCATTTCAGCCGTTGTGACGAAGGAATCCTCGGTGCAACGGGGCCAGGTGGGACATCCCAGACCCGAGCCGGTGAGGCGAACGGCGCCACCCGTCCCGATGATGAGGATCTGGCTGATGAGAGAAGCCCACGCAGCAACGCGCACACGACGATCGGTGACGCTCGGCAGCCACTTCCACAGCGTTTTCACGGGCTCACCCCTTCACGAGAGAGATACAAACAGATACACTGGTCATCCACACACAAGCGCTGATGCTTATCTGGTGGGGTTACGGCTCTGTAACGATGTATCGCTAAGTCTACGTGGCTCATCCTGATGAGCTCCTTGGAGTACGAGTCCCCACCCGTCGAAGAATGAGGAGGAAGCACGAATGTCCGATGTACTTCTCGACCGTCCAGAGCTCGAAAGCCTGGGAAATTATGAATTCGGTTGGCACGATGCCGACTCTGCTGGTGCGATCGCTAAACGCGGCCTCTCCGAGGAAGTTGTTCGTGAGATTTCCGCTCTGAAAAATGAGCCGGAGTGGATGCTGAAAACTCGTCTTAAGGGACTGCAGCTTTTCGGCAAGAAGCCCATGCCTAACTTTGGCGCTGATTTGTCGGGCATCGACTTCGACAACATCAAATACTTCGTGCGCTCGACTGAGCGCCAGGCAACAACCTGGGAAGAGCTCCCCGAGGAAATTAAGAACACTTACGAACGGCTCGGAATCCCGGAGGCCGAGCGGTCTCGGCTCGTCGCTGGAGTTGCCGCTCAATACGAGTCGGAGGTTGTGTACCACCAGATCCGTGAAGATCTGGAAGAACAGGGCGTGTTATTTCTCGACACGGACACCGCGCTGAGGGAACACCCCGAATTCTTCACTGAGTACTTCGGGACAGTGATTCCCTCCGGCGACAACAAGTTTGCGGCTTTGAACACCGCAGTGTGGTCTGGCGGGTCCTTTGTATATGTTCCCCCCGGTGTGCATGTCGAAATCCCGCTACAGGCCTACTTCCGGATCAACACGGAGAACATGGGTCAGTTCGAAAGAACGCTGATTATCGCCGACGAGGGAAGCTACGTCCATTACATCGAAGGCTGTACTGCGCCCATCTACTCGTCAGACTCGCTTCACTCGGCTGTCGTGGAAATCATCGTCAAGAAGAACGCTCGCGTTCGCTATACGACCATCCAGAACTGGTCGAACAACGTCTACAACTTGGTTACCAAGCGGGCTATCGCCCACGAGGGTGCAACCATGGAGTGGATCGATGGGAACCTAGGCTCCAAAGTCACTATGAAGTACCCGTCAGTCTTCCTGGTGGGGGAGCGCGCCAAGGGTGAGACACTCTCGGTAGCGTTTGCGGGCCCTGGTCAGCACCAGGATGCCGGAGCCAAGATGATTCACATGGCCCCGCACACCACGTCATCGATTGTGTCAAAGTCCATCGCTCGAGGTGGCGGTCGCGCTGGGTATCGCGGGGAAGTCCGTGTGGATGAAAACGCCCACCACTCAGCGAACACCGTGCGTTGTGACGCGCTGCTGGTCGACACTATTTCGCGCAGTGACACATATCCGGCGATCGACATTCGAGTGGATGATGTGCAGCTGGGTCACGAAGCAACAGTCTCGAAAGTCAGCGAGGAGCAACTCTTCTACCTTCAGAGCAGAGGTCTGGCCGAAGATGAAGCTATGGCCATGATCGTACGTGGATTTATTGAACCCATTGCTCGAGAGCTGCCTATGGAATATGCCCTCGAGTTGAACAAGCTCATCGAAATGAATATGGAAGGCTCAGTCGGCTAAATGAGCACACAGAACACCAGCGGACAAGCAACGCTTGCACCGCATGACACTCGCGTGGGCAATGATGTACCTGTCCAGACCAGGTCGGAGCGTTTTTCATCGGACAAGGTCGATGATTTCGCCCTCGTCACTGGTCGAGAACCCGAGTGGAAGCTCAGTCCAGTAGCGAAACTCTCGCCACTTCTTGCAGGAGAGCTAGAGGGTGGGCGGTACGAAATCTCATCCACAAGCGCCGAAGGGTTCTCTATTTCCTGGGTGGCTCCAGACCAAGCCGCTCGAGGCGTGGCGGGGCTTCCTGAGGACCGCGCGGCCGCAAATGCGTGGTCAAGCACGGACGAAGTCTTAGTAGTCGAGATCTCGGGTGAGCACCCAGAGCCTCTCCGTGTGGGACGCTCCTCGCTAGGAAACGGTCCCCGAGCGGCACATACGATTGTCCGTGCTCGGCCCAACTCCCATGCGACGCTGATTATGGAATCAACGGGCGATGCACTTCTGGCCGAGAATGTTGAGTTTGACATACAGGATGGCGCATCTATCCAGGTTGTCTGCGTCCAAGACTGGGCGCCAGGGGCTATTCAGTACAGTGCGCACTTCGCTACGGTGGCCAAGGACGCCAGCTTCACCCACATCGTGGTCAGCCTGGGTGGCGACGTGGTAATCGTTAATCCTTCCACCCAGCTTGTCGGCTCCGGAGCCGCCGGACACCTGTGGGGAGCGTACTTCGCTGACGCGACTCAGCATCTGGAACACCGAGTTTACGTTCACCACCAGGGCCCGCAGACAGTGTCGCGGGTGACCTACAAGGGGGCTCTGCACGGCAAGGGCGCCAGGACCGTGTGGGTGGGGGATGTGCTGATCGGTGCTGACGCAGTCGGCACCGACTCCTATGAGCAGAATCGCAACCTTGTTCTCAGCGATGGAACCAGAGCTGACTCCATCCCTAACCTCGAAATTAAGACGGGCGACATCGCAGGGGCTGGTCACGCGAGCGCCACGGGACGTTTTGATGACGAGCAACTGTTTTACCTACAGTCCCGAGGTATAGAAGAGCTCGATGCCCGGAGACTCGTGGTGATGGGTTTTCTCGTAGATGTTGTGTCGAAGATCAACGACTCAACGCTCGTCGCGGAACTGACCGAGAAGTTCCAGCAGAAGCTTTCGATCACAGTGGAGGGATAGATGGCGGCAGTAAAGGTGTGCGGAGTTGATGACCTCAGTGTCTCTAGCGCCGTCAAGGTCACCATTGATGGAGTGCCGATAGCCCTGGTAAAGGATTCGGCGGGGGATATCCACGCCATCGGGGACACCTGTAGTCACGGCGAAATCTCCCTCTCCGAGGGTTTCGTCGAGGACGACACACTCGAATGTTGGGCCCATGGCTCAAAATTTGCCCTGGCAACAGGTAAACCTCAGAACTTTCCAGCCTTTGAGCCCGTCCCGGTGTACCCCGTGACCATTACCGATGGTGAGGTTTACGTTGACCCCACCCCCATGACCATTGACGAAGACGCGTAAGGACAACTATGAGTACTCTCACCATTTCCAATCTCCATGTTTCCATCGAGACCGAAGCGGGTCCCGTTGAAATTCTCAAAGGTGTAGACCTCGTTCTGGAGCAGGGCCACACCCACGCCATCATGGGGCCCAACGGTTCCGGGAAGTCGACCCTCGCCTACACGATCGCTGGTCACCCCCGATACGAGGTAACCGAAGGCTCCATTGACCTCGATGGAGAGAACGTCCTCGAGATGACGGTGGACGAGCGCGCAAAGGCCGGTCTTTTCCTCGCGATGCAGTACCCCGTGGAGGTACCCGGTGTAAGCGTGACAAACTTCCTTCGCTCGGCGAAGACTGCACTCGACGGCAAGGCGCCTGCTCTGCGCGAGTGGGTCAAGGATCTACGCGGTGCCATGGATTCGCTCAAAATGGAACCCGGGTTCGCCGAGCGCAACGTGAACGAAGGCTTTTCGGGGGGAGAGAAAAAGCGTCACGAAATCATGCAGCTGGAGCTGCTGAAGCCCAAATTCGCAGTTCTGGATGAAACTGACTCCGGGCTCGACGTGGACGCACTGAAGATTGTGGCGGAGGGTGTCAACAGAGCCAAAGATGCAACAGGTGTCGGGGTTCTCCTGATCACTCACTACACCCGAATTTTGAACTACATCACCCCTGATTTCGTTCATGTGGTCGTTGCGGGCAAGATTGCTGAGAGTGGCGGGCCTGAACTGGCTGAGCGCCTCGAAGCAGAGGGCTACGACCGCTACACACAGAAAGCCGGCTAACCCGGGAGAGGAGTAGACATGTCGACCGTTGCACTGAGTGACGAAAAGTTTGACGTGGTCCAGGAGGGTCTGAAGAACGTTATCGACCCCGAATTGGGTGTCAATATTGTCGACCTCGGCCTCATCTATGACCTTTCTTGGGACGACGAAGAAGACGCTCTCATCATCAGCATGACGCTTACCTCAGCGGGGTGCCCACTTACCGACGTCATCGAAGAAGAGATGGCCAATGCCCTCGACGGGGTAGTAGAGCGTTTTCGTATCAATTGGGTTTGGATGCCACCCTGGGGCCAGGAACGCATCACGGAAGACGGTCGCGACATGATGAGGGCCCTCGGATTCTCCATTTAGCATTGCACCGGGCAGTACTCCCGACGCAGGTACCCCGTGCTTGAGGTCAAGAACCTTCAGATCCGTATTGGAGCGCGCGTCCTGATGGACGAGGTCTCGTTCCGCGTGGACAAGGGCGACAAGGTTGGTCTCGTCGGTCGAAACGGGGCGGGGAAGACCACACTGACCAAGGTGATCGCCGGTGACATGCCTGCGACCGAAGGCTCCATTAATTTGCAAGGGGAGATGGGCTATCTCCCGCAGGATCCGCGCGCTGGCGACCCGAGTGAAACAGCCCGCACACGAATTCTGAACGCCCGAGGGTTGGGTTCTCTCATGGCAGATATGGAAACCGCTGCCTCACTGATGGGAGATCCGGATACTGCGGTTGCTGATCAGGCAATGTCCCGATACAGCCGTCTTAATGACAGATTTCTGTCTTTGGGTGGATATCAGGCAGAGGCAGAGGCCGCGGCGATTGCATCACACCTTAACTTGCCGCCAGGGATTCTTGAGCAGTCGCTCGGGACACTGTCGGGTGGACAACGGAGACGTATCGAGCTGGCCCGCATTTTGTTTCAAAATGCGCCGCTCATGGTTCTTGACGAACCCACCAACCACCTCGACGCCGACTCTGTGACATGGCTTCGTTCTTTCCTTGGTTCCTACCCTGGAGGGGTCATCGTAATTTCCCACGATGTCGCCCTCGTTGAAGAGACTGTCAACCGGGTCTTCTACCTGGACGCCACGCGCGCAACAATCGATATCTACAACATGTCGTGGAAACATTACCTCCGCCAGCGCGAAGCAGACCAGGAGAGGCGAGTGCGGGAGCGCTCAATCACCGAAAAGAAAGCTACGGCCCTTCAACTCCAAGCGGCGAGATTTGGTGCCAAGGCGAGCAAAGCGTCCTCTGCGCAACAGATGAAGGCGCGTGCTGAGAAGATGCTCCAGGGGCTTGACAGCGTCAGGACCACAGACAAAGTCGCGAAACTTCGTTTTCCGGACCCTGCGCCCTGCGGGAAAACACCTTTGTTCGCGTCAAACCTGTCCAAGAGCTATGGCTCGCTCGAGGTTTTCACCGCAGTGGACCTGGCCATCGACCGCGGCTCAAAGGTTGTCATCGTGGGCTTGAACGGTGCCGGGAAAACGACCCTACTGAGGATTCTTGCCGGAGTTGATAAGCCCGATACCGGCACCGTAGATGGCGGACATGGCTTGCGGGTTGGCTATTACGCCCAGGAGCATGAGACTCTCGACATCTCGAGGACGGTTCTTGAGAACATGCTGGCATCGTCCCCGTCTTTGGGAGAGACGGAGGCTCGGAACGTCCTGGGGTCGTTCCTCTTCACCGGAGACGACGTACATAAACCCGCTGGAGTGCTCTCAGGGGGAGAGAAGACCCGGTTGTCTCTTGCCACCCTTGTTGTCTCGAAAGCCAATGTTCTGCTTCTCGATGAGCCCACAAACAACCTCGACCCGGCCAGCCGCGAGGAGATTCTTGACGCACTCGCCCATTTCTCGGGGGCAGTTGTCTTGGTGAGCCACGACGATGGCGCTGTGCTAGCGCTCAACCCCGAACGTGTGCTGATTATGCCCGACGGCGTTGAGGATCACTGGAGCGAGGAGTACCAGGAGCTGATTGAACTCGCCTAGCGGGTGAGCCCATCGAGAAGAGCATCCTCCTCCTCGTCATCCCTGGACGATTTTCTCGAGACGTCTTCTCCCCGATGAACCCGGACCTCTTGCCTCAACATGTACCAGAGGCCACCAAACGCCATCACGGCAAAGAGGTACCACTGGAAGGTGTAGCTCAGGTGGGGACCTTCGTCGAGCTCGGGGCGAACTGTCGGCAAAGGGGAGCGAGCCGGCTGAGGGTTCTCTTCTCCAAGCGTGAGAAAAAAGTCTTCTCGGATGTCTACGGAAGTTAGCTCTTGGAGTGAGGCCAGATGGATGCTCGCAATCTGCCCCTCTGGTGCACCTCGACCGCGGAGGAGGGGCTCAGTCGGTTTGATGCGAGCCACCAGTTCAACGACGCCTGCGGGGGCCTGTGGCACTTCATCAGGAAAATCTTGAGATTCCCCGGTGGATACCCATCCGCGATTCACGATCACGCTGAAATCCTCGGTTACAAAGGGGATCAGGACTTCAAATCCCACGGAACCCGACCGAGGCCGTGTTCTGACCAACACCTGTTCTTCAGGAATATAACGCCCGGAGAGACTAACGGGAATCCACTCGAGGGTATCGGCATTGAGAGATTCACTTCCCAGCACCGAAGTCACAGGGACCGGCTCTCGGTCATAGTTGCTGTCCACCTTTTCGATAGCAGCCACCGCCTGACCTCGGCGGTCCCACTGCCACATCCCGAACAGGGAGGCGACGACGGCAAACGCCACCGTGAGTGCAAGGTAACCCAGCCACCGACGAGTCAGCAACAGACGAAGCATTTACGCTTCCTCTGAGTCGTGAGGAACCGAGGAGACAGGGAACCCCTTCTGGGACAAGTAGGCCTCGAAATAGTCACGATGCTCGGGACAGGCAAGCCAGACTTTTTGACGTTCAGGACCATGGATTCGAGGGTTTCTCCAGAGGATATTCCACTGAGGTTTCTCGGAGCAGGCGGTTCGGGAGCACCTCAGAGTCGGAGTTTCAGCGCCCGGAATAATCACGAGCGTTGCAGGGGAACGAGGGATCCCGGTCTGAGTGGTTCACCCGCTCGAGGCTTCTTGGCAACCGAGTTGGCGGTAACCACAGCAAAGTAGGGGAGGAACACCGCTCCGAAAGCGGGGAGCAGGAGCCACCAGCCCTCGACCAAGAAACACGCGGCGATACAGGCCAGCCTTATCCCCATGGCGACCGTGTACCTGACCATCCGGGCACGTCGCTCAGAATCAGGAGAGTCCTGCAAGCTCGTGACGGTGTGGGACTGAGTCATGGTGTCCTTTATCGTATGCCCCCAACCTGCCAATAAGCTTGAGGATTATGACAACCCCACGCACAGTTCTTGTGACCGGAGGCAATCGCGGAATTGGGTACGCCATCGCCTCGCGCTTTGTTGCGGAGGGTCATCGCGTGGCTGTTACGGCGCGTAACGGTTCGGGACCAGCAGGTTCTTTGACCGTTGTTGCTGACGTAACAAATGGTGAGGAATTGGACGCGGCGATTGCGCAGGTAGAGGCCGAACACGGTCCCATCGAGGTACTCGTCGCTAATGCTGGCATCACCAGAGACACCCTGTTGATGCGCATGTCGGATGAAGACTTTGAGGACGTCATCAGCACGAACTTGGTGGGCGTTTTCAAAGTGGTCAAACGGTGCATCAAGTCGATGATTAAGGCAAAACACGGACGAATCATCTTGATCTCCAGCGTCGTGGGTCTCTATGGCTCACCCGGGCAGGTGAACTACGCCTCGTCTAAGTCTGCGCTGATTGGCTTTGCGAGATCGGTGACCCGAGAGCTTGGCTCTCGCGGCATCACCGCGAATGTGGTCGCACCGGGATTCATCAATACTGATATGACGAGGGAGCTTCCTGAAGCACAACAGGAGTCTTACCTGAGCGCGATTCCCGCTGGCCGTTTCGCGGAACCTGAAGAAGTCGCTGCAGCAGTGTTGTGGCTCGCGGGCGACGATGCCGCCTACATCTCCGGTGCGGTCATTCCTGTCGACGGTGGTCTAGGGATGGGGCACTAGCCCCTGAGCCCCACGACGTCGAGCACCAATCTCAGGTCTGGCACGTCAATGCTCACGTCTGCCGCCTGTTTCGCTACCGGCTTTGCCATGAAGGCAATTCCCACACCCGCTGCCCGCAGCATTTCCACATCGTTACCCCCGTCACCCACGGCAACCGTCTGCGCCATATGAATGCCATTGGCGCGGGCCCACTCTCGAAGTGTCGCCGCCTTAGCCTCTGCATCAATAACCTTGCCCACCGTTTTGCCCGTGAGGTGACCCTCTCGCACCTCCAGGACGTTTGCTCGATGAAAGTCAAGATTTAATTCCTGGGCGAGGGGATCAATCATGTGGTGAAAACCGCCCGACACGGCCCCCACAATATGTCCGTGGGAATGGAGCTCGGAGACTAGTTCCTGCGCCCCCTCGGTCAGTCTGACCTGCGCTGTCGCGGCCGCGACTTTCTCGACGCTGACACCCTCCAGCGTTGCAACCCTTCGCTTCAGAGACTCCTCAAAGTCCAGTTCGCCACGCATCGCGGAAGCTGTGATGGCGGCTACCTGAGCGGCGACGTCTTCTGACACGAAGTGTGCAAGAAGATCGATTCCTTCGTCGCGAGTGAGCGTCGAATCAACGTCGAGAACGACAAGTTTGCGCTCGTGCGTCACGCCGACACCACAAGTCCCTTCGCCACCACCGTTATCCCCGATTCTGAAATTGTGAACCCGCGGGAGGCGTCGAGCTCCCGATCAACACCGACTGTGGCGCCAGGTTCCAGCACAACTTCTTTATCCAGGATTGCTCTGCGAACAACAGCTCCCTGCCCAATAACAACCCGCTCGAAAACAATGGAATCTTCAACCGTGGCTCCCGAATCAATCTTCACCCAAGGCCCCAACACACTTCTCGACACACTCGCGCCGACCACGTAACACCCGAGAGAGACCGTGGACTCGGAGAGAGAACCTGGGTTGCCGTCCTTGTCTTGGACAAATTTCGCTGGGGGTGAGTTCCACTGTTGAGAAAATATGGGCCAGTTGTTGTTGAAAAGGTTGAAGACAGGGTCCTTCGAAATCAGATCTTGGTGAGCCTCGTAGAAAGCATCGATGGTTCCCACATCACGCCAATAAAAACGATCATTTGATCGAGCCCCGGGGACGATATTTCGATTGAGGTCATACACGTATGCCTCACCACGATCGACGAATGCAGGGATCACGTCTCCGCCCATGTCGTGTGCGGATTCCACATCCCGAGCATCGGCTCGAACGGCATCGACGAGAGCGCTAGTCGTGAAAACATAGTTTCCCATCGAAGCAAGAACCTCATCAGGGGAGTCCTGCAAGCCGTCAATCGAGCGTGGCTTCTCGATGAACTCGCGGATTAGGGACGGATCCTCGGAATCCACCTGAATCACACCAAACTGATCCGAGAGGTCCTTGGGTTGGCGAATTCCCGCGACAGTGACCTGGGCGTTACTGGCGATGTGCGCTTCCAACATCTGTTGGAAATCCATGCGATAGACATGGTCAGCACCAACAACCACCACGTAATCAGGCTTTTCGTCTCCAATGAGGTTCAAGCTCTGAAATATTGCGTCGGCGGAGCCGGCAAACCATCGCTTTCCCAGGCGCTGCTGGGCCGGGACCGACGCCACATAAGCATTCAACATGCCACTGAGTCGCCAGGTTTGAGAGACGTGTCGGTCGAGCGAATGCGACTTGTACTGGGTCAACACGACAATCTGTCGCAGCCCCGAGTTGATGAGATTGGAAATAGCAAAATCAATGAGTCGGTAATGACCCGCGAAGGGAACGGCGGGCTTCGCCCGATCAGCAGTGAGGGGCATCAGTCGCTTGCCCTCGCCTCCAGCGAGAACAATTCCGAACACTTTTGGTGCCGTCACAACCCCAGCGTAGCCGATGGAAACCCCTCAAAACGGGGGATAGGGGTGGAGTAGGCTTGGGCAATATGTCAGAGGTTGCCGCGTTTACTTCCGTCGATTTCGTGCGGGATCAACGCCCCATCCTCCGGGACGTGTCCTGGGTCATAGATTCCAGCGAGCGCTGGGTCATTGTGGGACCCAACGGAGCAGGTAAGACAACGCTTCTCAGCATGTTGGCGTCTCTTGCCTATCCCTCGTCTGGCACTGTTTCGGTGCTCGGTGAAACTCTCGGAAAAACGGACGTATTCGAGCTCCGGCCCAGGGTTGGATATGCCTCCAGCGATATGACGAATCGGATTCCTCACAACGAGACCGTTCTAGATACCGTCCTCACGGCCGCCTATGGCGTGACCGGACGCTGGAGGGAGGAGTATGAGGACCTCGACACCCGTCGCGCTCTGCGGGTTTTGAGCGAGTGGCGCCTGGATGACCTTGCGGAGAGCACCATCAGGACGCTCTCCGATGGGGAAAAGAAGCGAGTTCAGATTGCACGCGCGGTGATGACAGATCCCGAGCTCTTGCTCCTGGATGAACCGGCAGGGAGCCTCGATGTTGGCGCCAGGGAAGATGTCATCGAAATGTTGGATCATTTCGCTAGCGACCCCGGCTCACCGGCCATGGTGATGGTGACGCATCACGTCGAGGAGATTCCCGCGGGTTTCACACATCTTCTAGTCCTTGCCGGAGGGAGCGTGATAGCTCAGGGCCCTATCGCGGACACGCTTACCGGAGACGTCTTGAGTGAGGCATTTGGGCGGCCTCTCTCGATCACGCATAACAATGGCCGCTATCAGGCCACCGCTCTCTGATTTTCCTGGTAAAGTAGCGCTTTGGCCGGAGGCGCACTCCCGGCATTCGACACAACTAAGGACTTTGCAGTCATGAGAGCTGACATTCACCCCACCTATGCCCCTGTGGTCTTTCGTGACCTCACCTCGGGAGAGAGCTTTCTTACCCGTTCCACCGCAACGAGTGAGAAGACAGTCGAATGGGAAGATGGCAACACATACCCTGTGATTGATGTCGAAATCTCGAGCGCATCGCACCCCTTCTACACCGGTAAACAGCGTATTCTCGACTCCGCAGGCCGCGTCGAAAAGTTCAACCAGCGCTTCAAGAATTTCGGCAAGTAGCTAGCGTCGGACGGGCCACGCCCCGCTCGCGACGAAGCTCGGGTCGCCTGAGCCACGGCGAAACTTCTGGTAGTTCTCTGCCCAGGCGCGTGCCCACTCGATTTGCTGGTCGTGCAGCCACTGCGCGTCCCCCGAGATCGCGTCTGTGTGTTGTCGAATGATTGCTTGGGCGACCCTCCCGGCTGCAATAGCGTCTGCATCTGCCTGGTGGGAATCATCCAGAGCCACCAGGTAGTGCGCTGCCGCCATGCCTAGGGTTCGTTTGCCTTTTCGATAGGTATCGACAGCGCGGTCTATCACGAGAGGGTCGATGATAGGTCGCGGATCGAGCAGGGGAGCGAGGTCATATCGCACCATCTCGTGATGAAGTATCGAAAAGTCGTAGACCGCGTTGTAGGCCACAACGGGGAGCCCTGAGGCCAGATAGCCCCCCACGGTCTCGCCAATCTCCCGAACCACGTCCGGCGCACTGCGGCCTTGTTCGCGAGCCATTTCAGTCGTCACACCATGGACAGCAGAAGCTTGCTCGGGAATTTCGACACCAGGATCCGCCAACCAACTATGGGCTTCCTGGACCTCACCTTCTGGACCGATTATCCCGAGGAAACAGGTGACAATTCTGGCGTGTCGGGTGTCAAGACCGGTTGTTTCAGTGTCGAAAACCGCCAGGGTATCGCTCCAGTGAGTCATATCCAGGAGCTTATGCCACCGACTGTTTGACCCCCGCGAGCGACAGCCAATAGAAGCTCTGCGCCGGCAGTGTAAGCGTCAGGTGGCCCTGCTCGGTGGGTGCGGGGAACGATGAGCCGCCCATGACGTCTGTAACGCGGTTCGCGCGAAACTCCTCAGGGAATTGCAAGTCGACGGAGATGGGGTGGTGGGCGAACGAATACACACACAACATCGTCTCGGGGCGCTCACCGGGCCTACAGTCCTCAGCTTGCATATCCCGGATGAAGGCGAGCGCCGAGGGATTATCGGTAGGCACAACCCTCAAGGATCCAACCCCCAGCACGGGGTGCTCCTTCCGGAGGTGAACGAGGTTTCGAACCCAGTGCAACAGCGAGGCCTGCTGAGCCAGTTGCGTCTCCACGTTGGAGAACGCGTAGTTATAGACAAGCGACTGGATCACGGGCAAGTAGAGCTTCCCTGGATCAGCGGCGGAGAATCCTGCATTGCGGTCAGGCGTCCAATGCATAGGGGTTCTGGAACTGTCGCGGTCTTCTAGCCAAATGTTATCGCCCATGCCGATTTCGTCCCCGTAATAGAGGAAGGGGCTTCCGGGTAGCGACAACAAGAGCCCGTGAGCAAGCTCAAGTTCTTTGCGCGAATTATCGAGAAGTGTGGCAAGCCTGCGCCTGATACCGACGTTGACCCTCATTCGAGGGTCGTAGGCATACCAACCATAGAGGGCTTGCTTTTCTTCCTCGGTCACCATTTCGAGCGTGAGCTCGTCGTGATTACGGAGGAACACACCCCACGCAGCACCCTCGGGCACCTCCGTCGTCTCAGAGAGCACTTCATTCAGGCTTGCGGTCTGCTGAGATCGCAGGGCATAGAAAATTCGGGGCATGATCGGGAAGTCAAAGGCCATGTGGCACTCGGGTTCTTCGTTGGTTCCCAAATAGGCGGCCACTTCCTTGGGCCACTGGTTTGCCTCGGCAATGAGAACACGTCCTGGAAACTCCTCGTCAAGGAAAGAACGGAACTTTCTCAAGAATTCATGGGTTTCCGGTTCGCTCTCTCCGGAACCCTCGTCGGATTCGTATAGGTAGGGAATGGCGTCAAGTCGGAAACCGTCAACCCCCATGGCAAGCCAAAAGCGTGCGATATCGCGAACTTCATCGTGAACCCGAGGATTGTGATAGTTCAGGTCAGGCTGGTGAGAGAAGAAACGGTGGAAATAGAACTGGCGCCGCTCGGAATCGAAGGCCCAGTTTGAAGTCTCCGTATCGGTGAAGATTACGCGGATTTGCTGTCGAATCTGATCGGTATCCGACCAGACGTAGTAGTCCCCATAGGGACCATCGGGGTTCGAACGGGATTCCTGAAACCATTCGTGGTCCACTGAGGTGTGGTTGAGGGGTAGATCCATTACTACCCGCATGTTGCGAGAGTGGGCCTGGGCAACAAGCTCTTGAAAGTCTTCGATTGTTCCAAACTCGGGCAAGACTTGGCGGAAGTCCGCAACGTCGTAACCGCCGTCTTTCAGAGGCGACGAATAGAACGGGGGGAGCCACAGCGCATCAATCCCCAACCATTCCAGGTAGTCGAGCTTGCTGATGAGCCCAGGAATGTCTCCAACGCCGTCACCGTCAGAATCGTAGAAGGAGCGAACCATCACCTCATAGAAGACGGCACGGCGGTACCACTGAGGGTCATGATCGAGCCCACGATGGGCATAAGGAAGCCGAAAATCCATGAACCAAACTCTCTAAGTTACCGGGAGAACTCTAGCGT
>CAYGLJ010000008.1:0-42578 GCA_964350865.1 uncultured Microbacteriaceae bacterium | reverse complement strand
TTTCGAGCGCGATCAACTTTCTGGAAAAGACGATGCCCATGATGGCCAGCGCAATGCACAGAATCGGAATGGTCGATGATGCGAGAGCCGCTATCGAAAAACCGAGCGTGACGTATTTGTTGGCAGGTGTTCTCATGGTTAGTGAGCCTACGGACTGCCGAGTGTCAGTGTGGTGACCTGAAGGTCATAATCTCGCAACCCGATGGCGTTGGGAGCGACAGCGACAACCAGCGTGTAGGAGCCATCGGCGTTTTCCACTCCAGTGGGGTCAAGGTAGGAGGCACTCACCGGAGCGATATTCACCCCGGATGTCGACCACTCCACTCCATCGGGGGACGTTGCAACGAAAATTCCTTGCGGTGAATCCGGCAGGCTCTCGGGTGAGGAGGACATCACTGCCACCCAGTTGCCCTCGGTCGCATCCAACACCTCAAAGTCGACATAGCCTCCGGTGAAACGGAAGCCACCATCATCGACGAATGCTGTTCCGGTGTTATCGGTGGATGTAGCGGAGACTACGCGCTCCTGTGCTCTTCCCTCACCGGAGACAACCCAATACAGCCGAACCCGACCATCTTCAAGGGTGACGGCATCGGGAACACCCCATCCCATCTGGCCTTCGTCGGAAAAACCGAGCGACACTCCTCCGCTGACTGATGTTCCATCCTCTGAGATGAGGCCGGTGTAAATCTCCTTGTTCTTGGTGTCCGGGTTCATTTCCACCCAATACCCCCGGCGCTCCCCTGATCCTGTGGTGACAACCGTGAGATCAGCCATTCGATCGAGGACTGTGGAGGTTGAACACGAGAAATCGCTCGTGCACTCTGCAACGACGAGACCTCCAGCGGTAATCGAGGAGTAGAACAGTCGGAAGGTACCGTTCTCCCCTTGTTCGAGATGCGGGCTCACACCTTCTGTGGCGAGAGAGGTGAAGTCCCCCAGAGCAGCGGTTTCCTCACCCGTCGGTGCACTATCAACCTCTGCCGGGGCGTCCACCGGTGCTGGCGCTGTGGTGTCACTGGGCGGTGTGGGTGGAGCGGGCGGAGGTGGGGGGCTCGACTGGCATCCCGCCAGGAGAAGCAGACCCAGAGCAAGACCAAGTACACGTGCAGAGAACGCTGAACCCGTAGCCATAACCCCAGACTTTCATTTTCCGTGCTCTGAGGCAATGCATCACGTGAAGCGGTGGGGCCCGAGTAGGACAGAATATGGAGATGGTCAGCGACGTCGCCAAGCCCTACGTCATCTTCGTGGGAGATGAATCAAGCCCGGTTTACACCAAGACAGGTGCGGGAATTGCTTACTGGGATCCCGAGAATTGTGTGGGGCAGATCCGGTTGGCGCCCACCGCTGCTGACTTGGGCTTACCCGACATGACCCTCGATGACGCCCTCGCAGCCGGGGCACGGACGCTCGTCATTGGCATCGCGGTGGTGGGTGGAGCAATTCCGCCCACGATGCGTTCTGTCATCATCGAGGCTTTGACCCGGGGGCTCGATGTTGCCTCGGGAACACATGACCGGTTGGCAGAAGATTCCGAGTTTGCTGCGGCTGCCGCGTTGTCGGGAGCCACGATTACTGATGTCCGTGTACCACCAGTAGGACTGCCCGTGGGTAAGGGAGTGAAGCGCCGGGGACAGCGATTGTTGACAGTGGGTACTGACTGCGCGCTCGGCAAGAAGTACACAGCTCTTGCACTGACCCGAGAAATGGTGGCGCGGGGTATGGACGCCACTTTCCGGGCAACCGGGCAAACCGGCATTCTCATCTCTGGGAGCGGGGTTCCGATAGACGCAGTCGTCGCCGATTTTGTCTCAGGAGCAGCAGAGACCCTGTCACCAGATGCACCGGAGTCGCACTGGGATGTTATTGAAGGTCAAGGAGCCATCCTGCACCCTGGGTATGCGGCCGTCAGTATGGGGCTGTTGATGGGGTCGCAACCCGATGCGGTCGTTGTCTGCACCGACGCCGTCAGAGAAACAATCGTCGGTTGGCCAGACTTCCCGATTCCGAGTATCCAGGAGGTCATTGACCTGACACTTCGGATCGGTTCGGTAGTCAATCCGGATATCAGAGTCGTCGGTATCAGCGCGAACACGTCTGGCCTTCCTGAGGCACAGCGCGGCCAATACCTCCGTGAAGTGAGTGAGACCTATGGGGTCCCTGCTGTCGATTCGCTTGCAACGGGTGTGGGCCCGATTGTGGACGTCCTGCAGCGATGACCACGTCAGTGTCAATCGAGCGGGTCTCGATTCCTCTCCACGAGCCTCTCGTCATTACAGGACATTCCTTTTCGCACTTGAACACTGTGTGGGTCAGACTCGAAAGGGATGGTGCCGTCGGTCGGGGTGAAGGAACTGGCTCCTATTACTTGGGTGAGAATCAGGACTCCATTGTCCAGGCGATTGAGGGTGTGGCTTCGGCTCTGCACGCCGATGTGACGCGAGAAGAGCTCCAGGAGCTCCTTCCTCCCGGAGGAGCGCGGAATGCTGTGGACTGCGCGTTGTGGGATTTGGAATGCAAGCTCGCCGGGGAGAGTATCTGGCAGAGGCTTGGCATCACCCCTCACGAGTTGACGACGGTTGCGACCATTGGGGTTGGCACCGCCAAAGACATGGCTGCACACGCCACGAGGTGGGAGAGCTACCCCCACCTCAAAATAAAGCTCTCTGCGGATTCACCGGTCGAGAAGCTGAGGGCAATCCGAGGTGCGCGTCCCGATGCGACGGTGGTGGTTGACGCGAACCAAGGCTGGACTTTTGCCGAGCTGCAGCAGTTTCTGCCTGCCCTGGTGGAGCTCGACATTGCGATGATCGAGCAACCGCTTCCCCGAGGCGCCGATCACGAACTCTCGGGTTTTGAGTCTCCCATTCCTGTGGGAGCTGATGAGAGTTGTCTGAGTATGGCTGAGTTTGAGGATGCGGCAGACAAGTACGACGTGATCAACATCAAGCTTGATAAGTGCGGGGGTTTGACCGAAGCGCTCTCGATGGTTCAGGCAGCGCAGGAAAGGGGCAAGAGGTTGATGGTCGGCAATATGACCGGGTCATCTTTGTCGATGGCACCGTCTTTTGTCGTAGGGCAATCGTGTGAGTTTGTGGATATTGACGGGCCGCTGTTGCTCGAGCACGACATCAGTCACGGTTTGCACTACACATCACAGGGTCTGGTCAGTCCCCCCGACTCAGAGCTTTGGGGATAGCTAAAATCCTGCCTAAGCCTGTGCGCTACTCCGAAAAAGCCAGGATGCGGTTGGAGAACTTGAACTCACCGACGTAGAGGTGCCCGGCGACAACTTCCAGGGATGCTGGAAAGTAGAAGCGATCAGCAGTGGTCTGGGGGCGATCTCCGGCTTCCCCACCGAGAGTTTGCGCTGGAGCCTGTCCGGCTTGCGCATCAGAGAGTGAATTCCAGAGTTGAACTCGATGGAAGGACGTGTCCGCAATCCCAAATCCGAAGGGGAGAAATTTTGCCTGGTTGGGAAGGTTGACGCGGACCGGGAGAGCTTGAGGTGAACCCGTCGACGTCACATCGACTGTGAAGACCTCTGAGCCCTCTTTCGGCGCGATGGCCAAAATTCCGCCTTTCATATCAAGCCGGCCGGGGCCCCTGAGGTTGTAGGTCCGAAGAGGCTCATCACCTAGTGCAGGAATGCCGTCAAAAACGGCGACCGTGTCGGTCTGGCCGTCCGCAACTGCCAGATAAGTTCCATCAAAAGCGACACCCTTAACGTCGGAGAGCGTAAGGCTGCCGAGTTGGCCACGAATGATGTCATCAGGGAGATTGCCGGGTTCAAAGTCTCTCCAGATTGCCAAGTATTCGCGTCCAGCAATAATGAGTGTTCCCTCGGCAAAGGTGTTGTCCCATGCGGGGAAACCGGTCAGGTAGATGTAATCAGCCTGAGCACCATTTTCTCCTGGCGCTTCATTCCACACGTAAACCCGCCGGTCGTAGTCGCTACTGGCCACGAGGGCGCCATCGGCATTGACGAGAACGGGGTTTTGAATAAACCCATCGCGCAAGAGTGTGGACACATTGGGGTCTGAATCAAAGACAGAAAAATCGGGAGTCTTACCCTCCAGGGAGTCGGGGATTGCGTTCCAGCCTGTGACACGGTTCCCGTTGTATTCGATGAAGTACACAGCGCTATCCGTGATGACCACGTCCCCACCATCCCCACCCAGATAGCTGTGAGCAGGTGATTCGGGGCTATTCGCCACGGTCTTGATGGTTGCAGGAGGCGATGGCTGGGGTGGGTTACCCGGCTGACCGGGTTGCCCCGGGGGTGGGGGGTTGTCACCGTTGGGCGGGGGTGGTTGTTCGCCCTCAGGCGGACCCATCGGACTTCTCGCCGATCCAGTGGTCTCGCGTGCTAGAGCAGAGGAGTCGTCGCGAGGGAACGACGGCCAGCGATGTGCATCCTGACCTCCGGCCGCCAGAGCAATCATTCCCGCCTCAGAAACATCACCCTGGTACCAGTCCCAGACACACCCATCAGGAGGACCAATCGGGAGGCGGTCTACCCAAATATGTGATTGACGATTACGGTTCTGGGGTTCCTCCCCCCAACACGTTTGCTGGGACCCGTTTTCATCACCGATGAGAAAGCTCGAGCCATCGGAGGTGATGTTGCGAGGTGTTCCCACTCCCTCTGGATCAGATGACCGTGTGGGAGCGGCATTTTCATCAGCCGGGAACGTCTCCCACACCAGGACATATCCTTTGCGAGTGTCGGTGACGACAAGCGATTTGCCATCGGACCAAATTCCCCATGGCCAGGCATCATTGTTCCCGGTCAGTTTCTGGAGATCGAGGGCATAATCTGCTGCTTGCCCATTACTCGTGGGCACCGAGTTATAGACCAGTATTCGACCGTTTTCGGTGTCTGCGATAAGGAGCTTTCCCTCTGGCGTGATTTCCACCGCTCCGGGCCAGTTGAGATCTGCGAGGCCACTCCCTGGAGTGATATCGGTGAAGTTCGGCTGTCCCACCACAGCATCCGGTTCAGTCGGACCAGTTGGTAGAGAGTTGAACACCAGCACGCGGTTGTTGAAACGGTCGGCTATAGCGAGGTTCGTCCCATCACTTGCTCCGCTGGCAGGGTGGTTCAGAGAGATGCTGGACTGTGTGACATCAGCACCAAATCCAGAGATACCAAATTCCGCCGTGTCGGAGGGAATTTCTGACAGGGAACCTTGGGACGAGGCATACGTCGAGCCCATCGGGCACACCTCGAACTCTCCGTCTGGCATCTGAACGATGTAGCCGGCGAGCACCTGCTCGCAGGTTCCGAGAGTGGCGGAGGTCTCGGTGATGGGATTTTCCTCAGTCGTAGACGAGGAGGAGGGTTCCGGCTCAATCGGCGCTGAACATGCCGACAGGAGGAGCGCACCAATGGCAGTGATGACCGTTCCCCGAGCTAATCCTGTGAGCATGGGTCGATACTAAGTCTCGGAGAGCGACTTTCTCTAGTCCCTTATTTGTCCCAGGGCATCGCGGAAAAATGTCGTCAAAGCGGAGGCGTACCGGTCGGTTTCGGTCAACATCCCTTCGGTGTGGTCCGCGCCCTCAAAGGCTTCAAGCGTGACGTCAACTCCTACACTCTCTGCGTAGTCGCGAAACTGCAGGGCGCCCTCAAACGCGAGGCGCCCATCCTCCGTGCCGTGCAGGAGCAAGACCGGGCGGTCTCCCGCTGCATCGATTCCCGCGGAGATGGGGGTTGCATCAAGGTCAACACCCCTGAGCATCGCCGCAGTGTCGGCCAGGGTCCATAAGAAGCCGGGGAATCCCTGGAACTCAACCTCAGCTCGAGCCGTCTCGCCGAAGTCGAAAGTGGGTGCCTCGAGCGCGAACGCGGCCACGTTGTCAGATTTCGCCGGGAGGATAGCGGTGGCGAACCCTCCACCCGAGATCCCGAACATACCAATCTTCTGAGGAGCGATGCCCTTATCCGCTACGAGCCAGCGCGCGACCTCGGCAAAGTCGTCTGATTCGTCTTGTCCAGCCGAGTGCCGCCCATCGACGCAGGTCGAGTTTCCGGTGTCTCGCTGGTCCACCAGCAAGACATTGAAGCCTTCCTTGGCGAGCATCGCTGATGGCAATAGAGCGTTGTAGTCACGACGGGATGTCCCGTAACCGTGAGTGACGATGACAGTTTCTTGGGCTGTTGGGTAGGAGGCCTTAATCCACCATGCCTCCAAGGTGACTCCCTCACCGACAGGGATGCTGACCGTCTCGATGGGTATGTCACTCAGCCACCAGTCAGACAGGTCATGACCAATCCATTTGTTCCATCCATCACCGCGAAAGGGTCCCTCGACTGGGGTCGTGAAGCGCTCGGGAGAGTTGTCAACGTCATCCGCATTGATGGCGCAGGGCACGCTGGTTCCGGTGCGATAGACATAATCGCCCAGAGCAATGGCTCCACCGCCACCCAGAACGAGCACTGCACCCAGGGTGATTCCAATCCAGGTTCTGGCACGCATGATGACGAGAGTATCCGGCTATCGCGAAACACCCAAGCCTGGCGCTGCGTTTACTGGGGCCGGTTGTCGGAAAATTCCCACAAATAGAGGGCTGCATACGATCGAAAGGGTCTCCAGCGATCAGCAATCTCTGTGAGATTGGTGTCCTCCCCAAAATGTGCCCACACAGCGTTCCGCAGACCCAAATCGCCGGGCGACCACACATCGGGGTGTCCCATCCCAAAAATGAGGAACATCTCTGCGGTCCAGGGCCCGATTCCTTTGAGGCCGGTTAACTGCTGGATCACAGTCTCGGTATCAGCGCGAGACAACTGGTGGGGATCAATCTCACCACTGCGAAACGCTTCCGCCATCCCGATTATGTAGGACGCCTTAGACCGAGAAAGACCATGCTCCCGGAGCTCCTCCACTGTCATCTCGGCGAGGACCTCAGGGTCATGGGGTCCTAAAGCGTCGATCACTCGACCCTCGATGGTGTCAGCTGCTTTGACGGAGAGCTGTTGACCAAGAATCGAGGAGACCAGGACAGAGAAGTATTGTTCGGGCGCTTTGGGGCTGATATCCGGAGGGGTATGGCGGGGAATCAGTGTCGCCATCACCTCACAGACGGAGGAAAGGTGCTCCTGTGCTTCGTGCAAATGAAGCCCCATGAGCTAGCCCACCAATGTTGTCTTGTAGGGCGCCCCGGAGCGGTCATAGGTCGTCCACTCTCCGGTCTGAGCACCCTCGCGGAAAGATCCTGATCGCATCAGGGTGCCATCTGTGCGGAAAAAGCTCCAGTCGCCGTGCATCTCCCCAGCCTTGTACTTGCCACGGGCCTTCGGAACTCCGTTGCTATAGAGCTCGAGGAAATCTCCAGATTTCTTGGGGAAGCCTGCATTGATGGCCTGAATGCGTGCGGCGACTACGGCCTTGAGGAAGCTTTTCGGAGGAGCTTTTTCTTTCTCAAAGTGAATAGTCCCCTTGGTGACGGTGTAATCGCTCAGCGCATCGCCCATGATGTCCATGACTTCGGGGCCTGGAAAAAGACTGTTGTGGTTGCGGAATCCCAAGAGTGAGGTCACGATTATTCCCTCGCACCGGAAGGTGGGCATCCCCCACGACATGTCTTGTTCAGAACGAGGGAGCAATGCCAGCAGGGTGTCGTAGACGCTCCAGAGGGTTCGCGATTGTTTGTCGGGAAAGGAATTCAACACGCCCTCAATGGTGGTCATGTACTCTCCCTCCTCTCCATCAAGTGTGGACCATCGCCGCGAAGTGCTGACACCTCGTAGTGGTCCCACGCATCCGCTGTGCGCGCAGCTTTCTGGGAGACCTCAGCAATCAGGTCTTTTCCTCGGGTTTCGGAGGGATCGAGCCAGCGATCGTAGTCTGCTGGCTCCACACCGATGGGCATCCGGTCGTGAATCGGGGCGAGAATTCCCGTGCTATCGCGGGTGAGGATGGTGGTGGTCGCCACCATCTCGCCCGTGGCGGGATTCGTCCACCACGAGTAAAGACCTGCGAGCCCGACGAGCCCCCGATCTGGTTGATAGATGACATGGGGAGCTTTGGAACCACCCATGGTGGTCCACTCGTAGTAGGCGGAGATCGGGACAATGCACCGATGGGTGTTGACCGATCCGCGGAACGTGGGTTTCTCGGCAGCAGTCTCCGACCGTGCATTGAAGGTCGGGTACTTGAGCGTGAGCTCTCTCGACCACGAGGGAACCAGTGACCATCTGGCGGGGCCGACAAGGCGATCCCCGGACTCAGTTGTGACCACGATGGGAATCGTGGTTGTGGGGGCGATGTTCCATTGGGGAAACCAGTCAGGAAACCGGTTTGTCTGCGCAAAGAACTCAGCCACAATCGCATCCGTGGTTTGGTCAAGCGCAAAACGTCCACACACACTTCAAGTCTGGACTCTCGAGCTCTACTCTGGATAGATGACGACAGAAGATTTTGTTTCGCCAGGAATGCGAGAGCAGCTCGATGCGCCGTCCTTTCAGGGACTCGCAACATTTGGGATGCAACCCTTTGTCGCGGACGCCAAGGATTTGGACACCATCAAGCCCGATATCGGTGTTGTCGGAGCCCCCTGGGATAGCAGCACCACTAATCGTCCCGGAGCGCGCTTTGGTCCCCGAGCACTGCGAGCCAACGCCTACGACCCTGGTACCTACCACCTGGACTTGGGAATCGAAATCTTTGACCACCTCAATGTGGTTGATTTCGGAGACGCCATCGTGAGCCATGGGCAGTGGGATAAATCCAAAGCCAGTATTTATGAGCGGGTGAGCGCGCTCACCACCCGAGGCATTGTTCCGGTGATTCTCGGCGGTGATCACGCGGTGACGTGGCCCAGTGCTACTGCGGTGGCAGAAGCTCACGGCTTTGGCAATGTCGCGATGATTCACTTTGACGCTCACGCCGACACCGCGAATGAGATCGAGGGCAACTTTGCGAGCCACGGAGCGATGATGCGCCGACTCGTGGAGTCCGGCGCTTTTCCCGGAGACCGCTTCCTGCAATTGGGGCTGCGGGGCTATTGGCCAGGAGAAGAGGACCAGCAGTGGATGCGGGAGAACAACCTCAAGCACTACATGATGCAGGAGTTCTGGGAGCGGGGAGCTATGCCCGTTCTTGATGACGTGATTGCTGAAGCGAAAAAGCGGGCACCGAAGGCCTACATCTCTATTGACATTGATGTGCTGGACCCAGGATTCGCTCCCGCAACGGGAACTCCCGAACCTGGCGGCTTCGCTCCGATTGATCTTCTGCGAATCGTGCGGAGGCTCACACTCGAGCTCGATGTTGTGGGCTTTGATGTCATGGAGGTTGCGCCCGCCTATGACCACGCCGATGTGACGATCAACAACGCCCACCGACTGATCTGGGAGTTCTTCGCCGCCATGGCGGTGAAGAACCGAGACAAGGGCTAGTGACGCTCCTCGGCAACAGAGTTGCCACCATCCACGACGATGGCCTGCCCGGTCACATAGGAAGCGCCCGGGCTCACTAACCAGGCGATTGCGGAGGCAACTTCCTCTGGAGTTCCCGATCGACCAATCGGAACCGTCTTTCCCTGGTGCACTTCTGACTCAGTTTGAGACGATGTGGCAATCCACCCCGGGGCTACGGCGTTGACAGTGATTCCAGACGGTGCCTCATCGAGGGCGAGTGCCCTCATCAGACCAGTGAGCCCAGCTTTCGCCGCGGCATAGGAGACTTCGTGGCGCATCGCCATGTGAGCGCCTGTGACGCTGGTCACCATCACGATGCGGCTAGGAGCTGAGGCTCGTAGGTTCGGTAACAGCGCCTTCGTCACGCTAAAGGCGCTCGTCAGGTTTCGCGACAGGGCGGTATCAAAGGTTTCCCGGGATGTCTCATCAATCCCGGCGCTTTCCCCCGTTTCCTCCATGGGGGAGTCGATACTGGTCATGCCTGCGTTATTGACCAGAACACGCAGCGGCATCGTGAGCTCACGAGACTTGTCTACAAGAGCCTCAACGCCCTCGGCCGTGGTGAGGTCAGAGGACACCGAGTGAGCGATGTGTCCAGCTGCGCGCAGCTCCTCCGCGCGCTCATGCACTCGGGAACTAGCACCCGAGAGAAGAACTTCTGCTCCTAGTTCCGCAAGGACGCGAGCGGTAGTAAATCCAATACCGGTCTCACTACCGGCTCCCGTCACGATCGCGGATGAGCCCTCGAGGGAAAAGAGAGGATGGGATGTCATGACTCGAGCATAGATTCGTGACCCTTAGCCGCGCAGTGGCAGGGCAATCCCAATCGCCACGAAGATTCCGCCAAAGGTTTGGTTGACGCGTTTTCCAAACTTTGCCAAGAAAGGTTGAACCTTCTCCGATCCCAGCGCAATAACCGTTTCGGTGATGATTTCAATGCCCACAAAGGTGAGAGTCATGATCGCGAACTGAATCAGCAGAGGCGAATCGGTGACCAGGAACTGGGGCAAAAACGCCACGAAGAAGAGAATTCCTTTGGGATTCGACACGGCAGCCAAGAGACCTTGACGGAAAACCTTGGTGCGGGTGACCACCGTCGTGCCAGAACTGGGGACACTGCCAATGGCTGGTGATCGCCAGACCTGGATGCCCAAGAACACCAGGTAAGCACCGCCAATCCATTTGAGAACGATCAGGAGCTCAGCTGAAGCAGCCAAAAGTGCACCGATGCCAAAAAGTGAGAGCGCAATCACGGCAGTGAAACCGAGTGCTCCGCCAGCGATGGTGAAGGCTGTCTTCTTCACGCCATAGAGAGCCCCGTGGGTGAGAGCGAGCAGACCATTAGGCCCAGGAGTGAGGGACAATCCCAACGCAGCAGCGGTGTAGAGAAGCCACGTACCAAGTTCCACCAGCTCAGTATGGGGCTATTGGCCACAAATGGTGGTCAACACGTAACCTCCGCTTTCACTACTGTTTGCCGCCTGTTTCTACCGTAAAACCCATGAGTCAGATTGGTGTCAGCACAAGCTCCTTCTTCCCATTGAAGCTGGAGGATTCATTTCGCCTTGCTAGGGAAGCTGGTGCCGATGGTGTCGAGGTGATGATCACCAATGACCCGCAAACGTATGACCCCAGGGTTCTAGATTTTCTCTCTCGCCGCTTTGATCTGCCGATTCTCTCGGTGCACGCGCCGGTGCTTCTGCTCACCCAGGGAGTCTTTGGGTATGACCCCTCGGAGAAGCTCCACCGCAGCGCCGAGCTTGCTCGGATGCTGGGCGCTGACACGGTGGTCGTGCACCCGCCGTTTAGGTGGCAACTGGCCTACTCTCGGATTTTTGCCGACAACGTCAAAGACGTGGCCGAGCGCCATGACGTTGTCGTTGCCGTAGAGAACATGTTCGGGTGGTGTGCCTCACGCTTCACCTTCGAGGCTTATGCGCCGGGCTGGAATCCCGGAGAGCTCGATGTTCCCCATCTCACCCTGGACTTTTCTCACGCCGCCATGCAGGACGTCAGCGCCCTGTCTCTGGCTCGTCAGTGGGGCGACCGCCTCGCCCACATCCACCTGTGTGATGGCACAAGTCCGAAAGAGAACTTCCACCTTTTCGATGAACACCTCCTGCCGGGTCAGGGAAGCCAGCCGGTAGCGCAGACGCTAGAGGCAATTTCTCAAGCAGGGTTTAGCGGTCACGTGATTGCCGAGATTTCCACTCGCAACGCTGGCACTGAGGACTACCGCGTCCAGATGGTCAAATCGTCCCTCGACTTCGCCAGGTACTACCAGGCTGTGGGACGAGAGCGTCACCTCGCGGAGGCCAGCGGATGAAGGTGGCCCTCGTCACGGAATCGTTCCTGCCCTCCCTCAACGGGGTCACGAACTCCGTGCTGAGGGTCGTGGAGACTCTGAAAGCCCAGGGCCACGAGGTATTGATTGTCGCACCCACGTCGGAATCTCCCGTGCACGAGGGCTTCTCCGTGGTGACCAGCCCTTTCGTGCCACTGGGTGGGTTCCCCGTTGCCATCCCGACTCCGGCGATTACCCAAACCCTGGATCGTTTTGGACCTGACCTGATTCACGCAGCAGCCCCCTTCTGGCTGGGTGGCCAATCCATCGCGTATGCAGCGAGGAAGGGAATCCCTTCCATCGCTGTCTACCAAACAGATGTCGCTGGCTACATGGAGCGTTACGGTCTCGAGTTCGCCGGCCCATTGCTCGAAGCCATCACTGCCGCTATTCACAAACCCGCCACGTTGAGCCTTGCTCCAACAAGGGATGGCAAAGACTTCTTGCACAAGATCGGGATTGATGCCGTAGAGCTGTGGGGCAGAGGTGTTGATGGAGATGTGTTCCACCCTGAACGTCGCACCACGTCGAGAGTTCGTGAGCTCAGAGATCGATTTGCTCCAGAGGGCGAGCGAGTCATTGGCTACGTCGGCAGGCTCGCTCCCGAGAAGCAGGTGGGAAGACTTATGGAGGTCTGTGGAATCCCAAATACCCGTGTAGTCATCGTCGGGGATGGACCCGACCGGCTCGAACTTGAGGATCGGTTTGCTGGTTACCCGGTCACCTTCACCGGTCGCCTCTCCGGCGAAGCGCTTGCCGATGCGTATGCGGCGATGGACGTCTTCGTGCACTGTGGCACTGAGGAAACATTTGGACAAACGATCCAGGAGGCTCACGCCTCGGGCCTGCCGGTGATTGCCCCCACCAAGGGCGGCCAACGACACCTCATTCGTGACGGTGTTGATGGTTACTTGGTCGAGCACGCCAGGTGGGGAGCTTTTCGGGAGAGAGCCTGGACCCTTACTCAGGATGATCATCTGCGCCATCACATGTCGCAGAATGCCAGGCGCGCGGTGGCGGGAAAGACGTGGGAGAAGAATAACGAAGCGTTGCTTCGCTACTACGACCGGGTGCTCTCCGCCGCGAGAGTGACGTCACCGCTGGCTGCATAGTCAGGCAGCAATCGCACAATCGAGGTGCGAGAGGGCCACATCAAGATGGGCGTCAGACCGATGTCCGTGCTCACACTGATGGCGCCTCGGTGACGCGCCAACGCCGCCCGATATCGACGCCGATTGGTGTTGTCGAACAGGATCATGCCACCGGGGCTCAACCGAATCAGCGCTGCATCCAGGCACGCCTCGCGGGCCCGGCCATCAATGACAATCAAGTCAAAGAGACCGGGGATGTCGTCAATTGCGCCGACGTAGTGGGAGAAGTCCAGGTGTCGAAAACCTGCCCGGTGTGAGGAGATGCCAGCTCCTTTCTGGCGCAGCGGAATCTCTGGCGTCAGGATGTGGACGTGAGGGGGCACGGAATTCCTGACCATCTGAGCCCAGTTGGCATCTGACTCAATCGAGAACACCTCGGCACTTCGTTTTCCCAGCCACACCGTGGATGCTCCAGAACCCCATTCCAGAACTCTTGCCTCTGGGGTTGCGCTGAGGAAATCACGAACCTTTCGCCCCGAAGCGAGAGTCCACCAGGGAGTGTCGAGGGTTTGGAAATCATCAAAGTCCAGGACCGAGAACAACGACCGGAACCACAGACCCCCGTCTGACTCGCTCGCCCTGGTATCAAGCGTTGACAGCAGTCCTTTTCGTGAGAGAAAACGGCGGATAGCGTGCATGACGCGGGCGTACTGGATGAGGAAGAACATGACTCCTCAGCACACGCGGAGGGTCTTGCCAGCAAGTGACGAGAAGCTGAACGACACGGGAACGGTCCAAAGAACTAGCTATGAGCTCCAGAGCGAGTGGTAATCGTGCCCGAGCCCGCGGATCAGCAGTCGCAGAGCCGAGGCGGACATTCCCACCACTGCCCACGGGTCACCCTCGATGTGGCTGATGAGCGCTGCACCTCGCGCGTCTAAGGTGAACGCTCCTGCGACACTGAGCGGTTCGCCTGTCTTCACGTAGGCGTCGATCTCGGCATCGGTGATGTTCTCAGCAAAGTGGACTGTTGCGTGACTGACACGGCCCAATCCACCGTGGTGGGACCCATCAGAGTTGTCGACCACCCAGAGTCCTGAGTAGAGAGTTCCGCTCCGCCCCCGCATAGCCTTCCAGCGCTCTTTCGCGACAGATGCTTTGTGGGGTTTACCCAGGAGCTCACCACCAAACTCAAAAACTGAGTCACCGCCGATGATGAGACCTTTGCGGGATGGTTTCACCACACTCTCTGCTTTGAGTTTTGCTAAATGAAGCGCAACATTGGAGGCAGTCCGCTCGATGGTCATCGCCTCGACAGCCTTGACTTCGTCAACATCGGGAGCGACCACGGTCGCCTTCAGGCCGATGTCCGACAGGATTTTTTTCCGAGCGGGAGAGGTCGACGCGAGATACAGCGTGGTCACGACTACACCTCTCTCCGAACAAACGTGGCGATGGTTTCCATGTGATGAGTGTGGGGGAAGAGATCCCACGCCTCCACAAACACCATGTCATAGCCGGCCTTATCGAGTAAACCAGTGTCTCGACCCAGTGCCACCGGGTCGCACGCCACGTAGACAATCTGTGCTGGCGCAAGCTTCTCGAGTGAGGAAATCACGTCCGACTTAGCGCCACTGCGAGGAGGATCCAGAATGACGGTTGCTCTCGACCATTCGTCGGCGGTGGCAGCACTGAGCCCAGCTACTTCTCGTCGAAGCCACCGGTCAACGCGGTCTGCGACGGGGGTCAGGGTTGTTGTGTCCTCGAGGTTCTGCATCAGATAGGGCAGGGCACTCTCCTCTGACTCGACTCCTGTCAGCGTGAGGGTGGAGGGTGAGAGCTCGGCCAGCGCTGCACCGAGGAGCCCCACCCCGGAGTAAAGGTCGGCGTTTCTCGCTGTGGGATCGAGTCGATCCAGCTGAACAGCGCGCTTTAGTGCTCCCTGCAGTACCTCGGGCGCTTGGTGGTGAACTTGCCAGAAGGTCTGATCACTGAGGCGAAACTCAACTCCGGAGACAAACTCGCTCAGTTCTTGAGGCTTCTGGTTGTCGATGATCAGCCGAACGCCAGAGAGCGCATCCACCACACGAACGCTCTCGGCGCCCTGGTAGGTAGAGTCCAGCACTCCGCAGTTCTGGATGTTCTCGGTCGCCAGAGGAAGCGAGGTCACCGGAATAACCGTGTGGCTCTTTTCGGCGTAGGGGCCAAGCCTGCCCTCACCATCGGCGTGAAGCGATACCCGTGTGCGCCACGCCAGACCGTTCCTCTCGTCGTCGCCGGGGACACCCTGGACCACCAAAGACTCGACCAGATCCCCGGAGAGGCCGCCAAAGCGTTGGAGCGCATCACGGAGGATGTCGGTTTTCAAGGTGCGCTGGTGAGAAAGCTCGATGTGGCCATAGTCTGCGCCACCGGCTCGCAGAGACCAGGGGCGAGACAGGTCAGCTTCTGGCCAAATGTGGGGAATGCGGTGAGGGCTCGGCGAGATAATCCTTAAGGGTTGTGCTCGCCACAGAGACTTCTTGGAGTCCTCGACAATCTCCACCTCGACGACTTCTCCGGGGATAACACCCGGGGTGAACACCACACGGCCATCCAGGCGTCCAATGCCGGAGCCCCCGTGGGCCATAGTCGTGATCTCGAGCTGATGAGTGGCCATCAGGCAAGCCTAGGAGGAGTGGGGCACAATGGGGGGACACAGGCCTTGAAAGGACCCTCATCATGGACGTTGTTGGATATGCAGTGCACGGTGAACGAGAGAAACTCGCTCCCCTTAAATTTGCAACACGAGAGGTTGGACCAGCCGATGTGGCGGTCTCGATTGAGTGGTCAGGGGTGTGTCACTCGGATATTCACACGGGGCGGAGTGAATGGGGAGAGGTCATGTTCCCCTGTGTTCCCGGTCACGAAATCGTGGGACGCGTCGTCGAAGTGGGGTCAGAGGTCACCAAGTTTTCTGTCGGTCAGCGAGTAGGCGTCGGTGTCTATGTGGATTCATGTCGAGAGTGTGACCAGTGCGTCGCTGGCATGAGTAACTACTGCGCCAAAGGAATGATTGGCACGTATAACGTCCCCGAGCGCCAAGGGGACGGCTACACCCTCGGGGGTTACGCCAGTGGAATCGTCGTGGACCATGGCTATGTGGTGAGCGTGCCTGAATCCCTCGACCCAGCAGGCGCAGCGCCGCTGCTCTGCGCGGGAATCACCCTCTACTCTCCGCTCAAAGAGTGGGGTGCTGGACCCGGCAAGAAGGTGGGCATTGTTGGTCTTGGCGGCCTCGGACACATGGGAGTCAAGTTTGCGAAAGCTCTCGGTGCACACGTCACAGTCTTCTCTCACTCTGCGTCCAAGAAAGAGGATGCGCTTGCTATGGGTGCCGACGACTTCATTGTCACTACAGATGAGTCGGTGTTTCAGACTCACCAACAGCAGTTTGACTTGATTATCAATACCGTCTCAGCACCCATTGACTTGAATTTGTATCTGGAGCTTCTTGGTCTCGATTCCACTCTTGTCATGGTGGGCTTGGCGCCAGAGCCCTACCCGATCAAAGCCCCTACGATGCTTGCGCAGCGTCGCCGCATTGCGGGAAGCATGATCGGTCCGGTTGCTCAGCTTCAGGAAATGTTGGACTTTGCTGGGGAGCACAACATCGTGTCCGACGTTGAAGTCATCAAGGCCGACTACCTCAACGAGGCGTGGGACCGCGTGGTTGACAGCGATGTTCGCTATCGCTTTGTCATTGACGCCAGCACCTTCACTACGGCGTGAGGTGAGAGATGAGGCCCTGGATGATGCGCACATCCTCCAGGTTCTCTTCCGGGTGCCATTGAACGGCTAATCCAAAGGGATAATCGGTCATTTCGATGCCCTGAATGGTGCCATCAAAGCCCCGGGCGGTCACCGTGAGGCCCGGGGCGACCTGGTCGATGGCCTGGTGGTGATAGACGTGACCCGGGACTTCAGTGTCACCCAGAATCTGGTGGAGCAGGCTGCCTTCGGTGATGGACATGGGCTCTGGATGGAAAACCCCGTCACCGACCCGATAGCGGTCATGTCCCACCACGTCGGGGAGGTGCTGGTGGAGGGTGCCCCCGAGGTGGACGTTCAGCATTTGGGCGCCTCGACATATGCCGAGGATTGGCATTCCAAGGGCGCGGGCAGCGCCGAGGAGGGTGTCCTCGAGAGCATCGCGCAGATCTTCAGAGTCCTGGGTGTGAGGACCTTTCTCCTGTCCGTAGCGCGCCGGGTTGATATCTGCGCCACCGGTGATGATGAGGCCATCGAGTCCCTGGAGGAGCGACGTTGCCTGGTCAGGGGTCAGGGGTTGAGGAGGGATCATGACGGCAAGGCCGCCAGCCCGAGTGACGGCCTCGATGTATTGAGCGGGCAACACGGCGAGCTCGGTGTCATAGATGGTCATCTGACCGGGAGTGCGATACGTCGACAATCCAATACGAGGTGTGGACACGGGTTATGCGGTTCCTCTGGTGTTCAGACGGTGCTGGGATATGTCCGCTACTCTAGGCGAGCTCCACCAGAGGGAAGTTGATTGTGACAGAACCGTTCATTCAGGCCACCAACCTGGTCAAGACCTACACCGCCGGCAAACGAGTCGTGAAGGCTCTGGATGATCTCTCGCTGAGTGTTCCTCGTGGCACTGTGCAAGCTCTCCTGGGTCCCAACGGCGCTGGGAAGACAACCACTGTCAAAGTGTTGACCACGCTGATCAAGCCCGACTCGGGTTCCGCCACAATCGGCGACGTCGATGTCATGGAGCACCCTGACCAGATTCGTCGAATGATCGGGGTGAGCGGTCAGTATGCGGCCGTTGACGAGAACATGACCGGGTTTGAGAACCTCGACATGGTCGGCAGGCTTTATCACCTCACTCCGGAGGAGTCTCGGAAACGAGCCCGCGAGTTGATTGAGATGTTTGACCTGGTGGAGGCGGGTGATCGGCCGGTCAAAGGATTCTCTGGAGGTATGCGCCGTCGCATTGACTTAGCGGGTGCGCTGGTCGTGAACCCACCGGTGTTGTTCTTGGATGAGCCCACTACTGGACTTGACCCGAGGAGCCGCTTGGCCCTCTGGGATGTCATCAAGCGCTTGGTCTCTGGTGGCACGACGGTGCTGCTGACCACCCAATACCTGGAGGAAGCGGACCAGCTGGCTGACAACATTGCGGTTATCGATGAGGGCCGGGTGATAGCCCAGGGAACGAGCGATGAGCTGAAACTCCTCGTGGGAGGACAGCGCGTTGAGGTTACCGTTCATGATGTTGCCGATGTTGAGCGCGCGAAAGACGTGCTTGGCCCTCACGTGACGGGTGAGATTGCGACGGGGGCGGATGAGAGAACACTGGTCGGACCCGTAGACAACGCGGCAAAGTCCCTGCAGGCAGTGCTGAAAGCCATGGCGGACGCCGGTATTGAGCTCAACGACGCGGGAATGCGTCGACCCACCCTGGATGATGTGTTCCTACAACTCACCGGACACAAGGCTGAGGAGGTCACCGCGTGACCATGTTGACTCCGCGGGGAACCCCGCTGACGCGATTCCTCTCCGATGGCTGGGTGACCACCAAGCGGAACTTGCTGAAAATCAAGCGCGTTCCCGACATTCTGGTGTTCACGCTTATCCAGCCGATTATGTTTGTGCTGCTCTTCACCTATGTCTATGGCGGGGTGATCGAGATCCCCGGCAGCTCCTACGCGGAGTTCTTGATGGCGGGAATCTTCGCCCAAACCGTGGTCTTTGGTTCCACCTACTCCGGGTCCGCGATGGCACAGGATTTGAAAGACGGCATCATCGACAGGTTTAGGACCCTGCCGATGAGCCCCGCGGCAGTGCTGGTGGGTCGCACCAATGGCGACATGTTCATTAATGCCAGCTCCATGGTTGTCATGATGGTCACTGGGTTCATTGTGGGGTGGCGGATTCGATCCAGCTTCTTCGAAGCTGTTCTTGCGGTGGTGTTGCTCCTCCTGTTCGCTTACTCGTTCTCCTGGGTTATGGCCTATATCGGCATGAGTGTGAGAAGCCCGGAGATCATCAACAACGTCTCGTTCTTGGTGCTCTTCCCGTTGACCTTCATCTCGAATGCCTTTGTTCCCTCGGAGACCCTCCCCACCCCATTGCGGGTGTTTGCCGAGTGGAACCCGGTGTCAGCCTTGGTGCAAGCAGCACGGGAGCTTTTTGGGAACACGGCCCCTGGAACCCCGGTCGGGGATGCCTGGACTAGCCAAAACCCGATCCTGACGGTGTTGCTCGGCATGGCAATCATGCTGGCCATCTTTGTTCCGCTGTCGATCCGGAAGTTCCAGTCGATTAGTTCCCGGTAACCTTTCTCGAATGAGTGAGCCAGAGGACCTGACCGCCCAGCATGAGGCGGAAGCCCAGGAGCGCTGGGGCGCGACGGAAGCCTTCCAGGAGTCCCAGAAAAGACTCGCCGCCTACTCCACGGTCGAGAAGAAGAACGCTCAGGCAGCTCAAGAAGAGGCGCTCCAAGCGGTCATTGATGCCTTCGACAAAGGCCTCCCTCCCTCGAGCGCAGAGGCTATTGCCGCGGCAGAGCAGTGCCGGCACGCAATCTCCGAGTGGTATTTCGAATGTCCGCCCGAGATGCATCAACAACTTGCCACGATGTATGTCTCGGACGAGCGCTTCAAAGCCTTCTATGAGTCGCGTCGCGAAGGTCTAGCGCAGTACTTCCATGACGCGATTCACGCGAGCTCTTCCTAATACTCGAGGCTTAACTCGACGCTGACACGGTGTTCAGAAGTGGGGGGACCGTCATACACGCCTCGAAGCGGGGGGACATCTCTATAGTCACGTCCTCGTCCCACGATGACGTGACGATCCCCCACGTCTGTGCGGTTGGTGGGGTCGAAACCGCGGAAACCTCCGGACCACCATTCCACCCAGGCGTGTGATTCGCCTTCCACGACGTCACCGATGCCGGCATCTGCCACGGGGTGAAGGTAGCCACTGACATACCGCGCGGGAATGCCAATCGAGCGCAGGGCGCCCAGGGTGATGTGAGAAATGTCCTGGCACACACCCTGTTTGTTCTTCCAGGCTTCGGCGGCACTGGAGTGGACGGCAGTCACCCCGGGAACGTAGGACATTTCATCGTTGATCCATTCGCACACCTCCCGCGCGGCCTGATCAGGAGTCTCTGAAGCGGCCGCGATTTTGTGGGCACGCTTCAGGACATCCTTGGGCGGTTTGGTCAGGGGCGTGAGCGTGAGGAGCTCGGTCAGCTCCGCTGAGGCGAGGGGCGCCTCTTTCAGTTGGGCCCACTCCAGACCTTCGGAGGACACCGGGCGCGGATTAATCTCGACCAAGCTCTCAGCGACCAGCGAGAGTTCCTGGTGGGGGGTGAGGATCTCAATCGAGGTGACCCGTGTTCCCCAATAGTCGGTGAACTGGTGCTGGCTGGAGAGGGGTGTGATGACCATCTGCGAGGACAGAAGGAATTGTCGATCACTCATGTCGGGTCGCATCCGAGCCTCGTTATAGGACGCCTGAACCTCTGCTTCGTAGCGAAAAGACGTGGTGTGTTTGATCCGCAACCGCGTCATGCGTCCTCCCTGACCCAGATGGGAGCCTGCAAAACCGGGAAATAGCGTTGACGGATTGCCTCGCTCACATCGGACACCCCCGCCTGAATGGTGTCCATATTCTCGGTGAGGTTGCTAATGATGCGCGTGATGGGGGAGAACTCAAGGTCTGAGCGAAGTTGGCCCAAGATTCGCAAGGCTTGGTCGCTCACTCCAGCTCGGTCTGAGCGCGGTTCAATATCGTGTAAGCACTTCTCAGCTCGCATCAGTGAGAAAAGAATCGATCGCGGGAAAAGTCGGTCGAGAATCAAAAACTCGGCGGCGTTTTCTGCAGAGGGCATGCCGCGGTAGGTCCGCAAGTATGCCTCGTATCCCCCACAGGAGCGCAAGATCGTGGTCCAGGAGGGACCACCGGCTTCGACTAACGCAGAGGTAGAGAGAAGTCGGGCGGTCATGTCGACACGCTCAAGACTCCGACCCAGAGTGAAGAATGACCATGCTTCGTCGCGGCTGGTGGACGAGTCGACTGTTCCGACAGCGAGAGCACTCCGCTCTCGAACCCACGCGAAGAATTCATGTACTTTGTCCGGCGCAACTTTGCGGGGCACTCTCGACCGTGTCGTGTTGAGCACTTCCCACAGTTCGGTGGAGACCACTTCCCGGGCTCGCCGGGCGTTCTCCCTCGCCTGGTCCAGACAAAACGCTATCGAGGCGGGCGAATCACGGTCAACGCCCAAGGTGATGAGAAGGTCTGAGCGCGTGACGCGGGAATCCTCGAGAGCGTGTGACCCCATGACACCCAAGAGTGCTCGACAGGCGACATCTTCTTCCACCCAGGGGTCCTCGAGGAGGAGTTGAAGGTGCACATCCAGGATTCGTGCTGTGCCATCAGCTCGCTCCACGTAACGCCCAATCCAAAAGAGGCTCTCCGCTATGCGACTGAGCATGATCCGCCCCCTTGTTGTTGCTGCTGCTGTTGATCCCGACGCTCGGCATCCTCTGCGGGGGAATGCTGCGGGGTCGTGGGATGGGAGTCATATGCGGCCAGTTGAGCTGGAGTAATGATGGGAATCGCTTGAGTGACGGTCGCTTGCTCCATCACGATGGCCTTAACATCGTGCTCAGTTGCCGCCGAGATTCGACCTCCCAGAACCCACGTGTCCTTCGAGCCACCCCCTTGGGAACTGTTCACGACAAGTTCACCCTCGGGGAGCGCGACCCGGGTGAGGCCACCCGGGAGCACCCAGACGTCCCGGCCATCATTGACAGCGAATGGTCGAAGATCAGCATGTCGAGGTCGTAATCCCTCATCCACCAGGGTGGGGATCGTCGAGAACGCAACGACATCTTGAGCAATCCATCCGCGAGGATCCTCGGTGAGGGACTTCTTGAGTTCCGCGAGCTTCTTCTTACTCGCTGCGGGCCCCACCACAAGTCCTTTTCCGCCCGAGCCATCCACCGGCTTCACTACGAGCTCATCCAGTCGATCCAGCACCTCTTCCAGAGACTCCGGGTCTTCCAGTCTCCAGGTGTCGACGTTGGGCAGGAGTGGCTCTTCGGCCAGGTAGTAGCGGATCAGGTCAGGCACGTAGGTATAGACGAGCTTGTCATCGGCGACACCGTTCCCGACAGCGTTGGCAATTGTGACGTTGCCTAGTCGAGCTGCCAACATCAGACCCGGAGCACCGAGGAGAGAATCGACACGAAACTCGAGTGGGTCGAGGAATTCATCATCCACGCGACGATAAATCACGTCCACCCGTGTGGGCCCAGCTGTGGTTCTCATCCACACACGCCCACCCGAGCAGAAAAGGTCTCGGCCCTCGACGAGTTCCACGCCCATGAGTCGGGCGAGCAGGGTGTGCTCGAAATAGGCAGAGTTATACACACCAGGAGTGAGAACCACGATGGTGGGGTCTTCGACACCGTTGGGGGCCGCAGCACGAAGCGCTTGCAGGAGTTGAAAGGGGTAATCTCCGACCGGCCTGACACGCATACTGACGAAGAGTTCGGGGAGGGTTTGAGCCATCACCCTTCGGTTGGAGATGACGTAGCTGACTCCGCTGGGAACCCGGACGTTGTCCTCCAGGACCCGCCACACACCTGCCTCGTCACGGATCAGGTCAATACCGGACACCTGGATTCGCACCTGGTTTGCGGCCACCACGTTGTGTGCGGCCCGGAGGAAATGCTCTGACGAGGTAATGACGCTGGCGGGAATGATGCGGTCTCGAATAGCGGACTTTGCCCCATACACATCAGCCAAGAACGCTTCCAAAGCACGAACCCGTTGCTGAATGCCCACTTCCAGACGAGACCATTCATCTTGCGAGATAACGCGGGGGACAGCATCGAGGGGGAAGGGACGTTCTTCCCCGGCAAAGTCAAAGGTGACTCCCTGAGCGAGGTAGGAGGTTGCCAACGCATCCGTGCGTCCACGAAGTTCATCCCGGCTCATGTGGGAGAGAGCTTCATGGACCATCTCGTAGGGCCCACGAGGGGTCTGCGGGGTGGCAAACATTTCATCGAAGGGCATGGCCGTGCCAGGGAAGACTCGTGGGTCCCCATACCCCTCAAAGAGGTCTGCCATAAAGACACAGTACTCCTGGGGTATTTCAGGAGTGTTTCAGTGGCCACTGCCTACACTGAGGGCCATGCCCCGCAGAGCACTCACCAAGAATGGTTTTGAGCCCAAAACCTGCGTTCGTTGCGGGTTGCCGTTTGAGTGGCGCAAGAAATGGGCCAAGAACTGGGACCAGGTCCTCTACTGCTCGGAGAAGTGTCGTCGAGGAGGGGCTTCCTGATGCAAACCCTGACGTTGGTGACCTCTGTGTTCCTGTCCAAAGCGGAGGCTCTTGCCGTGTTGGAGGAAGCGCTCGAGGCTCCGTGGAACATTGATGACCCCAGCGACGTCACACTTCCTCTTGCCCAGGGAGTCGTCCTGAGTATCGAGGTTCCAAAGTTCGGGGAAGACCTTCCGCTCACACTGGATCTTCACCACACGCAAGAGTCAGTGCTTCGAGAGGTAGCCAATCAGGTGACCCATACCCTTGAGACGACTCTGGGGTGGTCAATCCACGAAATCCCTAGGGGAGAAGTCGGTTAGGTCCCCTAAAGAGGAAAGTGGTCTCTCGAATGCTGGATTGCTCCAGCATCAACATCATCACGCGGGCAAGACCCATCCCGAACCCACCGTGGGGTGGGACTCCGTGGCGGAAGAAGTCAAAGTAGCTCTGGAGTTCATCCAGGTGCATTCCCTTGTCCTTGGCCTGTGCCTCGAGGATGTCAATGCGGTGCTCTCGCTGAGCTCCGGTGGAGATTTCGGTTCCCCGGAATAGGAGGTCATAGGACTTTGTGAGCGCATCGTTGTCAGCGTGACGCATGTGGTAGAACGGCCGAATGCTGGTGTCGTAATCGGTCACAAAGACGAACGGGTGACCGTGAGTCTCCTCAATGTAGGCGGAGAGTCTCCGCTCTGCCTCAGGGTCGAGATCCCCATCTGCGCGGGGAATGTCATATCCCCCAGCCGCCACAATGTCCCTGGCTTCCTGCAGAGTCACCCGGGGGAAGGGGGTGCTCGGAACTGAGAGCTCCACACCCAGGACCTCAGAAATCTGGGTCCCATACTTCTCGACCACAGCAGAGATACCCGCGACGAGAACCTGCTCGTGCATGGCCATCACATCGTGGTGGGATTCGACCCAGCTCATTTCCGCATCCACACTGGTGAACTCGGTCGCGTGACGTGCGGTGAACGAGGGGTCAGCCCGGAACGCCGGGGCGATCTCAAACACTGCACCAAAGCCCGCCGGCTGAGCCATCTGCTTGAAGAACTGGGGGCTTTGCGCGAGGTAGGCGGTGGTGTCGAAATAGCCGACCTCGAAAAGTTCGGCGCGAGATTCGCTAGCGCTTGCCATGAACTTGGGCGTGTGGATTTCAATCCAGTTGTTCTCCACCCACCAGGAGCGCATTCCGTGCTCAAACGCTGTTTGGGCACGGAAGATGAGGTTTGCGGCGGGCCTGCGCAAATCAAGGAAGCGCCAATCCATGCGCTTATCGACACTCGAGTCGTCCGCAATGGGCGGCTCGGGCTCTGCAGCCCCGGTCACCTCAAGAGACTGAATCTTGACTTCCAGGCCACCGAGCTTCACACGCTCATCGAGCTTTAGCTCACCGGTCACCCGAATAAATGTCCCGGCGGACAGCTCAGAGATCGCATCCGTGAGGGTTCGGCGCTCTGGTGATGAGGCTGCCTCGGGGTCGTCCTCACGTAGGGCGGGGTTCACGAGTTGAGCGCTACCGGACTCATCCCGAAGGATGATGAATTGCACCTTTTTTTGGTCACGAACCGTGTCGACAAACCCCCCCACGGTGACGGTGGTGCCATCGGTCGTCTGGGCAAGGTCGGCAATTCGGGTGCGGGTGCTCACGAGAGTCGAGTCTAGCCCGGACCCAGATTCCCCCGAGCTTGCGCCTCGTAGACTGGGGGCTGTGCCAGCAGACTTCCTTCACTTTGTCAGGCATGGCGAAGTTCATAACCCCGAGCGCATTTTGTATGGACGACTCGAGGGATATGGACTCAGTGAGCGAGGCCACCAGATGGCGGCCAGGAGCGCCAGCGCTCTCGCGACCAGACCCATCGCAAAGATTTATGCCAGCCCGCTTCAGAGGGCGCAGGAATCTGCAGCCCCGCTCGCCACTGAGTTGGGCTTGCCCATCGAGACTGACGAGCGGCTCAATGAAGGACTGAATCATTTCCAGGGCACGAGGCTTTCCGCAGCCCGAGTGCTCCGGGACCCATCCGCCTGGATGGCCCTGCACAACCCCTTCAAGCCCAGCTGGGGCGAGCCCTACCGCGAAATCGCCGAGCGCATGATGGCGGTAGCGGAGGATGCCTGGAACTCAGTCGACGAGGGTGAGGTCGTCCTGGTCACCCACCAGGTGGCCATCTGGATTCTTCACCGCAGTGTGGCGGGGATACCACTCCCACATTTGCCCTCCCAGCGACGGTGTTCCCTGTCCAGCATCACGACCATCAAAAAGGTCGGCGAGCGGTGGAAAGAGGAAAGCTACCGAGAACCAGCCGCCGACCTACTGGAAGATGCCATCGACTTGGGAGCCGTCTAAATGAAGGCCGCTTTCGGTGGGGCCCTTGTGGTTGCAGCTCTTCTGGTGAGCGGGTGTGCCTCAGAAAGCGATGCTCTGGCGGAGCAATACCGCGCGGGGACCGGCCAGAACTACATCTCAGGTGATGGCGCCCTCACCGTCGTCGCGCCAGAGTCACGGGGCGAGGGCATCGCCTTCCAGGGCCCCCTGGATGTGGGGGGAACGTTCTCGAGTGCCGATTACGCGGGCCAGATTATGGTGGTCAACTTTTGGTATGCAGGGTGTCCGCCCTGTCGACTGGAAGCCCCCGACCTGGAAGCGCTCCACCAAGAGTTCTTGGATGAGGGAGTGCTCTTCATCGGGGTGAACATCCTTGATCAAGCTCCCACGGCGCTTGCGTTTGCCGATGAGTTTGGGGTCACATACCCCTCCATCATGGACACCAATGACGGCTCCGTTCGTTTGGCCTTCTCAGGCCAAGTGGCACCGAACGCTGTGCCGACGACGGTGGTGCTGGATCAACAAGGTCGCGTCGCTGCCAGGATTTCGGGGCTCCTCACGGAACCCGATGTGCTGGCCGCACTCATTCGGGATGTCCAGGCCGAGGTTGCTGGGTCATGAGCTCGATCGGTGAGCTGGTGTTCTCCGGGCCACTGTTGCTGGCTTTGCCGATAGCGCTTGCTGCCGGGTTTGTGGCTTTCGCCTCCCCCTGTGTGCTGCCGCTTGTGCCCGGGTACCTCGGGTATGTCAGTGGGTTCACCGGTTCCTCGACCACCACGAAACGTCCCACCACCCGACTCGTCGTGGGGGTGCTGTTGTTCATCCTCGGGTTCTCCACGGTGTTCATCAGTTTCTCCATCGTGTTCGCATCGCTGGGAGCAGCGCTCATCGCTTGGGTGGATGTCATTCTGCGGATTGCCGGTTTGCTGTTGATCCTGATGGGTTTCGTGTTCATCGGTCAGGTGTCTTTCCTCCAAAGAACCACCAAGCTCCCCCTCGCCAGTGCCAACGGTTTCCTGGGCGCACCTATTTTGGGCGTGGTCTTTGGACTCGGGTGGGCTCCCTGCATCGGGCCAACACTGATTGCTGTGAACACCCTGGCCTTTAGCGTGGGGGATATTCCTCGCGCTGCAGCGCTTGCGGTGGCGTATTGCTTGGGGCTTGGTATTCCCTTCCTTCTCATTGCGCTGGGCTTTGGCTGGGTCACCGGAGCAGTTGCGTGGCTCAAGCGCCACATCCGTGCCATCAACATTGCCGGCGGTGTGATCCTGATGGCCATAGGAACAGCAATGGTGTCTGGTGTGTGGCAAATCTGGATGTCGAGTTTGCAGGCGGTGATCGGTGGAACCACTACGCCCCTCTGATTACGACGACGGCTCCACCGAGCGCCCGATCCAACAACCAGCCCTCGGGCTGGCTGGCTTCGGGCGGTTTATGTGGCGCCAGCTCACGAGTATGCGTACGGCGCTCATCCTCCTGTTGCTCTTGGCTCTGGCGTCAATCCCAGGCTCGCTCGTTCCTCAACGATCCAGCGACCCCAATGGCGTTGTCCAGTTCCGCAGGGACGATCCCGAACTCTTCGAGATTCTCGACACACTCCAGCTCTTCGACACCTTCACCTCGGTGTGGTTCTCCTCGATCTATTTGTTGCTCTTTATTTCCCTGGTGGGGTGCATCCTGCCGCGCACCTCACACCACATTGCAGCTCTCAAGTCACCGCCACCGGCGACCCCGTCGAGGCTGGAGCGTTTCGAGCACTACCGCACCGATACCGCCGCCGGCGACCCCGATGAGCTTTTGCAAGCCGCAGAGGACACCCTGCGAAAGAGCGGCTACCGGGTCAAGGTGGAGAAGAACAGTGTGTCTGGTGAGCGCGGATACTTGAGAGAGACTGCCAACCTGGTGTTCCACTTTGCTTTGGTGGGGATTCTGTTGGGCCTCGCGCTGGGAACGGGATTCAAATACCAAGGCCAGAGGGTTCTGGTGGAGGGGCAAACCTTCACCAACCAGCTCACCAGTTACGACTCGTTCAACCCCGGTCGCTTCTTTACTGACTCCTCACTCGAGCCCTACTCCTTGACGCTCAATTCTTTTACCCCGACCTACCAGTTCGACTTCACCTCGGGCTTTGCTAACCCTCTGGACTTCGTGGCGGACATGACGTTGACGGATGCAGGGGGAGCGAGAGATGTCGAGCTCCGCGTAAACCAACCCCTGGATCACGAAGGAACCTCGGTGTATCTCCTGGGCAATGGTTTCGCCCCGTGGATCACTGTCTACTCGCCAGAGGGTGATGTGGTGTTCAGCCAGCCAGTGGCGTTTTTACCCCAGGATTCCAATCTGACAAGCCTCGGCGTGGTGAAGATTCCAGACGGCTTGCCCTCGCAACTGGGCATGATCGGGTTCTTTTATCCCTCAGCGGTGGCGCTGGAGACCGGTGCCCTGACCTCTGTTTACCCAGAACCCGACCAACCCGTCCTGACCTTGAACGTGTTTCGCGGGGATTTGGGCCTCAATGAGGGGATACCTCGCAATGTCTACTCGCTCGACACTGACACTTTGACCCAGTTGACCGGAGGAGAGACGGGTCGAGACTCACTGGTCATGGGCTTAGGAGAGCGTGTTGACCTCCCCGCGGGGCTCGGGTCCGTGGAATTCACAGAACTCAGACGTTTTGTGAGTGTTGATGTCCACCGCGACCCCACCCAGTTGCCGGTGGCCATCTCGGCCATGTTGATCATGGCCGGACTCATCGTGACCCTGTTCGTGACCAGGCGCCGTGCCTGGATCAAGATCACCCCAGGCACGAAGGGGAAGTCCACTGTTGAGTTCGCAGCCCTCGCCCGCGGGGAAGACCCGGGCCTGGCTAAAGGTTTGGATGATCTTGTCGAGGCGTTTTCTCAGAGCGCGAAATCTAGACTGAACGAGTCATGATGGACTTCGCATATCTTTCGCTCGTCGGCGTGTATTCGGCCATGGCCGTCTACACAGTCGCGTTCCTGGCCTTCACCTGGGATTTGGCCCGTCGCTCGGCAGCGAAACCGATCGCTGTCATGGCGGGTGGCGGTGGGCGAGAAGCAGAAGCCCCCGCAGCTCCCTCCACCTGGGGTCCCTTCCAACGCATCGGTCTGACGTTGCTGGTGCTGGGCTGGATTCTCCACCTCCTGGCGACCATTGGTCGAGGTATTGCCGGCAACAGGGTTCCCTGGGCCAACATGTTTGAGTTTGGACTGACCTCCACACTGCTGATTGTCGCCGTGTTCCTGGGGACATTGTTTTGGAAAGACCTGGGGTATCTCGGCGCCTACATCACCGGGTTTGTGCTTCTCGCGTTGGGTGTGGTGACCGTCAACTTCTATGTCGACGTCACACCACTTCCACCAGCGTTGCAGTCAGCATGGTTGGTGATTCACGTCTTCGTGGCAAGCCTTGCCACCGCGTTCTTTGCTCTGGGAGCTGCGCTCTCAGTTCTCCAGCTGGTGCGCGCCCGTTATGAAGCGCGGCAGATGGCAAAGGCACGCATCATGAATACTCTGCCGGGGTCGTCCGTCATGGAGTCCCTCGCCTATCGCCTCAACGTCGTCGGTTTTGTGATGTGGAGCTTCACCCTGATCGCCGGTGCCATTTGGGCAGAGCGTGCCTGGGGTCGCTACTGGGGCTGGGATGTCAAAGAGGTGTGGACCTTCATCATCTGGGTCCTCTTTGCCGGTTATATTCATGCTCGCGCCACCCGCGGATGGCGCGGCTCACGCGCAGCGTGGCTCGCAATCATTGGTTTTGGTGCGGTGATTTTCAACTACACCGTGGTGAATATCGCCTTCACCGGCCTGCATTCCTACTCCGGCCTCTAAAGCAGTGCCAGGCACCGCTCCAGGCGGTGGTGCCACCAGGTGGTGCGCTCACCATCTGCCCTGAGGGCCTGGATTTTCTCTACGTCGAGCGTCGGTCGCACCACCGTGAGAATGCCCCCATGGGCAACTAAGGGAGTAGTGACAACGTCGTCGGCCAGGAAGCTCTGAGTCCCGAGCCCCGCATCAAGAACGACCGAACCTTGCTGTTCCAGCCAGCCAACCATCTGAGCACCCCGGTAGAGACCAACACTGGTCTCCAGCGCACTGGAGACCACGACCTCCAGGCCTGCCTGGAGGGCTTTCTTTGCCACCTGCTGCGTTGCTGTAAGCCCTCCGAGCGGTTGGACTTTGAGCACCACCACATCGCAGGCTTCTGCCGCGATCACCGCATCGATGTCATCGAAGCGTCGGATGCTCTCATCCGCTGCCACCTGAATGCCAAGCCTCGAGATGCGGCGGCGAAGCTCCGCCATCTCGGCGAGATCGCTCACGGGCTGCTCCACATAGTCAAGGTCAAGTAGCTCCATGTCCCGAATGGCGTGCTCTGCTTCATCCAGAGTCCAGGAGCCATTGGCGTCTAGTCGAATCCGACCGGTAGGGCCAAGGGCATCACGGACCGCTGTGACCCGCTCGACATCGTCGGCGAGTGTGGTTCCGGGGCCGCCTACCTTGATCTTCACGGTGGTGGGCATTCCTGCTGAGGCAAGGAGGCCTGCAACCTGCTCAGGAGCAACCGCGGGGATTGTGCCATTCACCCGAACGCTGGAGGGTGCTGGGAGGGATGGCTCAAAGGCTTGCTCAAGGGCGGCTTTCAACCAGGTTGCTGCCTCGGGGTCGTCGTATTCGAGAAAGGGACTCCACTCTGCGGGCCCTTGGGGCCCATCGATCAGGAGGACTTCCCGGTGGGTGAGGCCTCGAAACGAGGTGGTGAGAGGAATAGAGACCACATGAGCGAGCGGGAGGATGTCATCACTCTGCGCTTGGCTCATGCTCCACAGTTTTCCACGCTTTGTCCGTCGTAGGCTTAGAACATGTCTGGCACTCTCTCTCCCCTCTTTGATGAGGCTCTGTGGCATGAGGTTCCAGGCTTTGAGGACTTAAGCGACGTCACCTACCACCAGGACGAGGCTCACTCCATGGCTCGGGTTGCCTTCAACCGCCCCGAGGTCAGAAACGCTTTTCGCCCCCACACCGTGGATGAGCTCTACCGGGTGCTGGATCACGCCAGGCTCGTGCCCACTCTCGGAGCTGTGATCCTCACCGGTAATGGCCCGAGCCCCACCGATGGTGGGTGGGCCTTTTGCTCCGGTGGTGACCAGCGCATCCGCGGCAAGGATGGCTACCAGTACTCCACCACTGAGGATGCCAGTGGTGTCGACCAGGCCAAGGCCGGTCGACTCCACATTCTCGAGGTGCAGCGACTGATTCGTTTTATGCCCAAGGTCGTCATTGCCGCGATCCCTGGGTGGGCCGCCGGAGGCGGACACTCCCTCCATGTGGTGTGTGATTTGAGCATCGCCAGTGCCGAGCATGCACGGTTCAAGCAAACCGATGTCGATGTTGGATCTTTTGATGGCGGATATGGCAGTGCCTATTTCGCGAAGCAGGTCGGTCAGAAGTTTGCTCGCGAAGTGTTCTTCCTCGGTCAGGAATACGACGCGCATCGAGCACTCGAGATGGGTGCGGTGAACGCGGTGGTCCCTCATGAAGAACTCGAGCGGGCCGCGGTGTCGTGGGCGAGGACAATTCTCACCAAGAGCCCCACAGCTATTCGGATGGTGAAGTTTGCTCTGAACGCCACCGACGATGGTTTAGTCGGCCAGCAGGTTTTCGCCGGGGAGGCAACAAGGCTCGCCTATGGAACGGATGAGGCAGTGGAGGGCAGGGATGCGTTCCTGGAGAAGCGCCAGCCCGATTGGTCACCGTTTCCCTGGCAGATTTAGCGATTACACGCATGCGTGAGCTTCTTGTTGTTGACGTGAGCGACCCTCGCTCCTTAGTGGAGCCACTGCGTCACGCACTCTTTGAGGGTGGTCCGGCGGTCTTGCCACGACCCGGTGGCGCAAAGATCACCGCCACCGCGCCACTTGAGGTCGAGGACGAGATTGCTCTTGTCATCGAGACCAGTGGAACCACGGGTGCTCCCAAACGGGTGGCATTGAGTGCTGAGGCTGTGCTGGCTAGTGCACGAGCTGCGGTGGAGGAGTTGGGGAACCCTGGAACCTGGCTCCTGCTCCTCCCTGCCCACTACATCGCGGGAGTTCAAGTGATTGCTCGCTCTCTCGTGAGTGGGACCACCCCAGTGGTGTTGCACCCGGAACCGTTTTCGACCGTGGCGATGGCGTCGAAAGCCCGCGAGCTTCTGGATGCTGGAACCCCCCTCTACACCTCCGTCGTTCCCGCCCAATTGCAGCGCATCCTCGATGATGCACCCGCGATGACGAAGCTGCATGAGCTGATGCAGAGCTTCGAGCGCATTTTGGTGGGAGGCCAAGCCATCCCGGAGAGCCTTCTGGAGCGCTCCGCCGCGGCCGGATACCGGGTGACGAGGACCTATGGATCCTCGGAGACGGCCGGCGGTTGTGTGTGGGATGGACGAGCTGTCGGAGACACTCAGATTGCCGAGTTTGAGGGGCGCATTGCAATCGCTGGCCCCACTCTCGCGCATTCGTACCTTGAGGACCCGGAGCGAACTTCTCGCAGTTTTGTGGAACGGGCTGGAACCCGCTGGTATCTGAGCGATGACGCAGGTGCAGTGGATGAGCACGGAGTGCTCACCATCCAAGGGCGACTCGACGACGTCATCGTCTCCGGTGGAGTGAAGGTGGCTCTGGGTCGCATTGAGCGCTGGGTGCAGAGTGATTTCCAAGCCCCGGATGCGATCGTTGTTGCCGACGAGCACGAGACATGGGGTCACGTTCCGGTCGTTGTCACCACGAAGGATCTTGATCTGATCGCGCTGCGGCTGGGTATCGGTGCTGCGCTGGGTCCGGAGGCGAGACCTGATCGTGTGGTGAAGGTGTCAGAGATTCCCCTGTTGCCCTCGGGGAAGCCAGACCGCATGGCCCTCACCGAGAGTGTGAAAGCCGGGCACCGATGACATCACCGGCGTTATGGATACAGGGGGCGAGGCTTCGCACCCTGCCCTTAGCCCTTGCTCCTGTGTTGCTGGGGACTGGGTCCGCTGTGTTGGCAGGAGCGTTCGATGCACTGTTGTTCGTCCTCGCTCTGCTGGTGGCAGTGTCACTGCAGGTCGGGGTGAACTACGCCAATGACTACTCCGATGGTGTGCGCGGGACCGATGATGTTCGAGTGGGTCCTGCCCGCTTGACCGGGTCCGGTGCAGTGGACGCGCACCTGGTCAAGCGAGCAGCGTTCATCTCGTTTGGTGTGGCACTGGGCGCTGGTGCGCTCATCATTGTGCTCAGTGGACTGTGGTGGTTTGCCCTGGTGGGCGCACTCGCGGTGGTCGCCGCCTGGCTCTACACCGGAGGACCCAAGCCCTATGGCTATGCCGGGCTTGGCGAAGTGGTCGTGTTTGTGTTCTTTGGTCCGGTCGCCACGACCGGAACAGCGGCCATCATGATCGGCGAGATCCCGGCGGAGTCCTGGCTGACCGGGAGCGCTGCCGGGTTCTTTGCCGCTGCTGTGTTGCTGGTGAACAACATCCGAGATATCGAGCAAGACACCGAAGCCGGGAAGACCACCCTCGCGGTTCGAGCAGGACGGAAGAGGGCGATCGTCATCCTTATTGTCTTCCTTGTGATGCCCTATCTGATCCTTGCGGCTCTGTCCCTGGTGTTCTTCTTTGCCCCGGTGGTATTCATCACCTCGGTGCTGACCGGGGTGATTATCGTCATCGTGGTGGTAGCGAAAACTCCCCGAGAGCTCATCACGGCTCTAGGCCTGATGACCATGAACGCCCTGCTTTATGCGATGGGGCTCGCTCTAGCGATTGCCCTCTGAGTCAATCTCGCCATCTTCGATGGCGGAATCCACATCGGAGTTCTTGGATTTGCTGACTCGCTCGGCAAAATCAGCGGCCACCTGGGTGCGAAGCTTGTAGAAGAAGATGTAGGACACGGTGAACGAGATGGCTGTCGCAAAAAGTGCTGAGGCCCACCAGACAATGTTCAGGACCATCAGAAGGCTGAAAGTTGCCCCAAAGAGTCCTAAGCGTATGAGGCTGTAGCGAATCCAGGGCGACACCCTCCCAGTCTAGGTGCGTACAATCGGGGACATGGTCCGCTGGATAGTTATTGGGTCGGTCGCCGCAGTGGCCTTCACCGTGTATGCCCTTGTGGACCTCTTTATGACCCAGAACCCCAGGGTTCGGGCGTTCCCTAAGCCGGTTTGGATAGCCGTCGTGGTGGCGTTGCCTATCATTGGGCCCACCCTGTGGCTCCTGATTGGGAAAGCCCGCAAAGGTCCGTCCAAGCGTCGCACCATGGGTCGCGCCCCCGATGACGACCCCAGTTTCCTCGGCTCCATCGACACAGAATCCTCAGATGAGCGCATTCGACGCCTCGAAGAAGAGCTTCGGAAGCTCGATGAAGAAGACAACCCTCCTGGCGGGGACACCGAGGGCGACCAGGACACCCCACCGAAATCCTCATGAGTTACTCTCCGGCCACGTTGTGGTCGAGAGCTTTCCTCGGTGAGCTCTACTCCTGGGGTGTGAGGGATGTTGTTCTTTCTCCGGGGGCTCGGTCTCAAGCCCTGGCGCTTGCCGCCCTGGAGTGGGAGCGCGCCACCGAAGGTGAGCTTCGAGTCCACGTCGTCATTGATGAGCGCAGTGCTGCCTTTCGGGCACTGGGCATTGCCGCTGAGTCCGGGGTCCCAGCGGTGTGTGTCTCCACCTCAGGATCAGCGCCTGGACACTATCTCCCCGCGGTCATGGAAGCCCACCATGCGGGAATCCCCCTGATTGTGGTGAGCGCTGATCGCCCTGAAGAACTGAGGGGGGTCGGAGCTAACCAGACCACCACCCAGGACGAGCTGTTCGGGGTCTTCGCCCCGACCATTGCCGTTCCCACTCCTGATGAAGGGAGCCTGGCGGGTGTTGCGGGCGTTGCCCGTGACGTTATGCGTATCGCGCTCGGTGATAGACGCCCCGTCCATGTCAATGTCGGGTTCCGAGAGCCACTCAGTGGCACAGTCTCTGAAGAGTTGGTCATCCCGAAACCCCAGAAGCTCGAAGAATCCGGTGCCTCTGACACTGTGACGCTGGATCCAGAACCGAATACCCTCGTGATCGCCGGTCACGGAGCGGGTCCTGGAGCCGAGGCCTTCGCCGTCGAGATCGGTGCTCCCCTGATTGCCGAAGCGGTTAGTGGAGCGCGCTTTGGACCTCACTTGGTGTTGGACTACCGGAACATGGTGAGTGAGGATGCCGCTCACATCACGCGAGTGATCACGTGGGGCAGGCCCACCCTGTCTCGGGAAGTCTGGTCGTTACTCTCTGATGCGTCACGTCAGCACTATGTGGTGAGGGGGAGTGCCGCGGAGGTTCCCAACCCCAGTGGTTCAGCGGTAATCGTCGATGAGATTGCTGTCTCTCGACCGGCAACGAGAGAAGAAACCGCCCTGTGGGTGAAGCCGTGGGTGATGGCGGGGCGTGAGCGCCATGCCGAGGTGGTGGAGCAGATACTCCCTCAGGCACCCGATCTTGAATCCTTGAGTGCCAGTGACCCTGCGAGCAGGAGCGCTTTTGCAAAGCAGGAGATGGCTGTGCTTCGCAGACCTGTCACGAGGGAAGCCCTCGCTCTGGCGATGTGGGAGGCGACCTGGCCTCATGACCGGTTGGTTCTCGGAGCCTCCCGGATGGTCCGAGTGGTGGACCAGGTGGTGGGGCCTAAGAACATCACTGTCCATTCCAACCGGGGACTCTCCGGGATTGACGGGACGGTGTCCTTTTCCAGGGGTGTGGCAGAGGCGGCAGCGCATGCAGGTGTGACGGGTGTCACACGAGTGTTGTTGGGAGACCTGGCACTGCTGCATGATGCTGGATCACTGATGAGGGAGCCGGGTGTCCCCGAGGCTGGTCGCGTTCAGTTGTTTGTCGCCAACGATGGCGGTGGGACCATTTTTGATTCTCTGGAGGTCAAAGAGTCAGCACCTAGTGCTGACTTTGACCGGGCTCTCTACACACCACACGAGGTGGACCTCTCTGCCTTGGCTGGTGCGTATGGCTGGAGCTACCGAGCAGTGTCCACCATGGGGGAGCTCACTGAGGCTCTTGCCAGCAGTGAGAGCTACCTCTTGGTAGATATTTCCCTACCTAGGGACTAGTCCGCGTCGTGGCCAAAGGCCTGGACGATGGGCTTGAACTTCAGTCGGGTTTCGAGAAGCTCTGATTCTGGATCTGACTCCGCCACGATTCCAGCACCCGCATAGGCGGTGAGGGTGCCCTCGCTCGACCACTGTGCACAGCGCAGTGCCACAGACCACTCCCCATCACCGGAGGCATCCATCCACCCCACAGGCCCGGCATAGCGACCACGGTCAAAGGGCTCGTGAGAGGAGATCAGCTCGAGTGCGACGTGTGTTGGTGATCCAGCGACTGCAGCACTGGGGTGAAGGGCCGCCACCACATCGAGACTCGAAACAGTCTCTGGCAGGGTGGCTTCGATATCGGTGGCCAGGTGCCACACGTTCGCAAGCTTCACGGTGAAGGGTTGCTCATCTGCCACCGCGTGAGGGGTGAGCTCTCGCAACGACTCCATCACGCTGTTCACCGCGTAGCGGTGTTCGTCATTGTCTTTGGTGGAGGTGATCAGTTCCTGCGCCTTCGAGCGGTCATCAGCGGGGTTGGAGCCTCTGCCGATTGAGCCAGCCAAGACCCGAATGCCCAGGCGTCCGCGGTCGACCCGAGCAAGAGTTTCCGGTGTCGAACCCACAAACCCATCGATAGCGAAGGTTTGGCAATCCGGATATGCCTCGGTAAGGCGGGAGATGGCTCCGCGCCAATCCCTGACGCCTGGAGCATGGGCGACTAGATCCCTCGCGAGAACCACCTTGTCGGCGACTCCCTCACGGACCTGCGTGATCATCCGGCCAACCCCTGCGACATAGTCTTCTTCGCTCACGAGGCCTGGTTGCCAGTGGAGCGGGGCAAAATCTGCGGGCAGTGTGCCCCGGGAGCTCTGAGCTTTCGGTGAATCCCCCACGACAGAGATGTCAGTGCGCCAGGAGGTGGAACCCTGGCGACCGATGACCACCTGAGGAACGATGAGGACGCTCTCCTGGGAGGAGCTATCGCTGAAGGCGAAGGTGCCAAAACACACCAGGCCAGAGCCTGGGACTGAGACGGCGTCATCGATGGTGGCGCCCTCGACCAACTCTTTCCAGGCTGCACTGGCGTCCACAAAACGATTCGGGCCCCGGAAGGTCAAGCGAAGTGCTTGGCCTAAGCCCACAAACCCTTGGCCTAGACGCTGGAAAGTCAGAGGATTCTCCGCGCTCACCCATTCGGTGAGGGCGCCCTCATGGCTCATGGCGCGGGTGCGCACCAGGAGAGAGGTTGTCGTTGTGGCCACGAGCACAGGCTAGTACGGGTCCATGAGGACATGCCTGGAGAGAAATACTCCCGGCTTTTCGTCACTTTCGCCCAGTACTCTAGACACTGTGACCACGGCCGACTTGAGCAAAAAGCCAGATGAAGTAGCTGGCATGTTTGACGAGGTCGCCAAAGGCTATGACCGCACCAACGCCCTACTCTCAGGCGGAAACTCGGTGCTGTGGCGGATCGCCACGGTCAAAGCCCTGGATTTGAAGCCCGGCGAGAGAGTTCTGGACGTTGCTGCTGGCACCGGAACATCCTCCAAAGCCCTCCAGAAAACGGGGGCAACGGTCGTTGCCCTCGATTTTTCCGCCGGAATGGTCGCTGAGGGTCGCAAACGCCACCCCGACATTGAATTTGTGGAGGGGGATGCTGAAGCATTGCCGTTCCCCTCGGCCAGTTTTGACGCTGTCACCATCAGTTTTGGTTTGCGTAACGTCAACCAACCCCAGGTAGCTATTGGCGAGATGTATCGGGTGCTAAAGCCCGGTGGCCGCATTGTCATTTGTGAGTTCTCTCACCCGGCAGCACCCATTGTTCGAGCGGGCTACCAGGGCTACATGAAATACGTGATGCCAGCAGTTACCGCGCTCTCCAGCAGCCACAAGGATGCCTACCGTTACCTGATGGACTCCATCAACGAGTGGCCGGAGCAGAGAGTTCTCTCCCAATGGTTACGGGCTGCAGGTTTTACTCGGGTTGCATACCGTAACCTGACGGGAGGCATTGTGGCCTTGCACCGGGCGCGAAGCCCGGAAGACTCCAAAGTTCGTGAGTCGATCGGTAAGAGACGGAGCCGACCGGCATCACCCTCCACATCCTCGGTGTCTGTGCCCATCCAGGACATTTCACCTCCCACCTCCTAAAGGACTTCCCGTGACTCCCACAACCCCCACAGCTTCTACGGACGCTGCGGGCAGAGGCGCAGCCTTCCTCACGGGAGGCTCACTGTTGTTCGCCTCCAAAGAGGAGAAAGCGCTGGCCAAAGCGCTCGATGAGGGTTTGGAGCAGATTGAGCAGGGTTTGGAGCGGGAGCTCAAGTTCTCCGAAGACATTGCTGATGCAGTGGCCAGATACCTGTTCTCAGCAGGCGGCAAAAGGGTTCGCCCCCTGCTGATGTTGCTCACCGCCCAGTGGGGTGAGGGCATCAACGACACAGTGATTCGCGCTGCGCAAGTGATTGAGCTCACTCACCTCGCCACGCTCTATCACGATGACGTCATGGACGAGGCTGCTCAGCGTCGAGGTGTTCCTGCTGCTCAAACAGTGTGGGGAAACTCGGTCGCCATCCTTGCCGGGGACTTACTGTTCGCGAGGGCTGGAAGTTTGGTGGGGTCGATGGGTCAGCAGGCCATCACCCTCCAAGCCGCCACCTTTGAGCGGCTCTGTGTGGGGCAAATGCGGGAGACAGTGGGACCCAAGCCTGGCCAAGATCCCATCGCCCACTACCTGAATGTGCTCTCGGACAAGACCGGATCGTTGATTGCTCTGGCCTCCGAGTTTGGTATCCGGATGTCGGGGGGACCAGAGAACCTTGTTCCTCCGGCTAGAAAGTTTGGCGAGAAGATCGGCGTTGCCTTCCAACTCGTCGATGACGTTATCGATCTTGCAGATCGCGACTCGGGAACAGGGAAGCCTCCCGGCACTGATGTTCGCCGTGGTGTCACGACATTGCCCATGCTCTACTTGCAGGAGCTCGCCGATGGCGGGGACGAAGCGGCGCTGGCGCTGTTGTCGAAACTGGCCAGGGGAACACTGGGTGATGCAACCGAAGCAGAGTTCCAAGACTCCATCACCGAATTGCGAGAGCACGAGGTCACCGCTCGCACCATGGACACCGCTCGCGCGATGGCCGATGAGGCCATCGCGGAACTCGACGGTGTTCCTGAGGGCATCGTGAAGGACGCCCTGATTCGCTTTGCTCACCAGGTTGTGAAGCGAAGCTACTAAATTAGAGCTTCGGTGCTCACTTCGGACAGACAAGGATCTTTATGTCGCGCTTGCGCTTAGCCATTGTGGGAGCTGGTCCCGCAGGAATCTATGCCGCCGACATTTTGCTCAAGCACGAGCGGTCGTTTGATGTCTCCATTGACCTCTTTGAGCGCTTGCCAGCACCCTACGGACTCGTCCGTTACGGAGTTGCTCCTGACCACCCCCGCATCAAGGGCATCATCACCGCCCTGCGTGAAGTGTTGGACACCGGGCAGATTCGACTCTTTGGCAACGTGAACTATGGCACCGACATCACCCTGGAAGACCTGAAGAAGCACTACCACGCAGTGATTTTCTCCACTGGCGCCATCCAGGATGCAGATCTCACCATCCCCGGTATTGATCTTCCCGGAAGCTATGGAGCCGCAGACTTCGTCAGTTGGTATGACGGTCACCCCGATGTGCCACGGACGTGGCCACTAGAGGCCAAAGAAGTTGCCGTCATCGGCAACGGCAACGTCGCCCTCGACGTTGCGAGGATGCTCGCTAAGCACCCCGATGACCTCCTCCCGACCGAGGTTCCCGACAATGTGTATGAGGGACTGAAGGCCTCGCCCGTGACCGATGTCCATGTTTTTGGGCGCAGGGGTCCCATGCAGGTGAAGTTCACCCCGTTGGAGCTTCGTGAGCTCGGCGAGATGAGGGATGTGGACATGGTCGTCTATGAGGAGGACTTTGTCCTCGATGAGGCGGCCAAGAGCGCAATCGAGTCCAACAAACAAATCTTTGTGATCAACAAAACCTTCGATCAGTGGCGGGCTCGCGAGAAGGGCAGTGCGTCGAGGCGTCTGCACCTGCACTTCTACGCGAAGCCACTGGAAGTTCTCGGCACCGACCGCGTTGAAGGATTCCGATACGAGCGGACCGAGGCCGATGGTGCGGGGGGAGTCCGCGGAACGGGCGAAATCCGTGAGATCCCGATTCAGGCCATCTACCGAGCTGTGGGCTACTTTGGCTCCCCACTGCCAGGAATTCCCTTTGATGACCGTCGAGGTGTAATCCCGAACCATGAGGGTCAAGTCTTAGATGACAACAACGGAATCATGCCCGGTGTGTATGCCACGGGCTGGATCAAGCGAGGCCCCGTGGGCCTCATTGGTCACACCAAGAGTGATGCCATGGAAACCATCCAGCACCTGGTCAAAGACCAGGCGTCCTGGTGGAGCCCGAGTGACCCGGACGAGCAGAGTGTGACAGACCTCCTGGACTCCAGAGGCGTCTCCTACACAAACCTGGATGGCTGGCACCGCCTCGATGAGGCGGAGCTTGCCCGAGGGGCAGAGCACGGTCGGGAGCGCATCAAAGTTGTCCCCCGTGAGGAGATGCTCGAGATCTCCCTCGGGTCCTCCTAGCTCTTACTGGACTGTTGCCGTCAGGCGAGCGAGCCCCTCAATGAAGCGCGCATGCCAGGCTCGTGCCCGCCAGGTGGACAGCGTGAGCTCTGCGCTGTTCGCCTTGTAGTCGACATAGAGCGCATCCAGTTCGCTCACGACCAGAGGGCTAGCCATCAGGACAGAGACCTCGAGGTTCAAACTGAAGCTCCGCATATCGATATTGGAGGATCCGATGACGCTGATCGCGTCATCGACGATGACGAACTTGGAATGCAAAATGGTCGGGGCCTTATAGAGCCAGATCTTCACTCCTGCTGCGAGAAGTTCGTCATAGTAGGAGCGCTGGGCATAGAACACCAGGGGTTGGTCAGCAATCTCGGACACCATCAGGTTCACATCCACCCCGCGCTCCGCAGCGGTCGTGATGGCATAGCGCATGGACTCATCAGGCACGAAGTAGGGACTGGAGAGCACGAGTCGCTCTCTTGCGCCATACACCAGGGAGTTGAAGAGGCGAAGGTTGTTTTCCCCCTCGAACGCGGGACCACTCGGCACAACCTGTGCCCAGACGTTCTGGGACGAGGTGGTGGGCGCTTGCGGGGAGGGTGTGGTGAGGAGTTCGCCGGTCTCTTGGAACCAGTCCGAGACGAACAAGGCTTCGAGGCTATCCGCTAAGGGTCCCTCGACTTTCATCATGACGTCCAGCCATTCAAGGCCTTTGGCCTTGTGTCTCGGGTTTCGATAGCTCGGTTCAATGATGTTTTGAGAGCCCGTGTAAGCGACGCGGGAGTCAATGACCAAGAGCTTGCGGTGATTGCGAAGATCAGGACGCTGGTAGACGCCCTTCCAGGGTTGAATGGGCAACATTGCCACATGAGAGAGCGCTAGTCGATCGAGCTCCGCTCGCAATTCTTTGTAGCCGCGAATGCGGGCGCTTGCGACCTGGTCGTAGAGAACCCTCACTGTCACACCGCGATTCCCTGCTCGCTCAAGGGCTTGGAAGAAATCCTTTGTGACGGTGTCGAAGCTCATGATGTAGAACTCAACATGGACGGTGCTGGTGGCCTCATCGATGGCCCGCGTCATCTCCTCCAGGGAACCCCGGTAGTCAGGGAGAAACGAGACATCATTGCCGGTCACCATCGGCATGGCCCCTAAGCGCTCATTCATGTAGACGGTTTGGGAGAGCCAGCGGGGGAACTCTGGTCGATTGAGAAGATTCTCGGGTGTTACGACAATCCCGTCTGAGAGGAGCCTGGCTCTTGTGCGCAGGTGCTCGTTGATGGCGACCTGGTTGTCACGGCGCTTTTTGGGTAACCGCCTCGACCCAAACGCCACGAAGGCCAAGAAGCCAAAGTAGGGGATAAAGAAAATGGCGAGCAGCCAGGCCATCGCCGTTTGGGGTCTGCGATTTCTTGGAACAACAACGAGCGCGATGACGCGAAAAGCGATATCGATGACGAGCGCGATGGTGACCCAGAGGGCTCCAAGCTCCATCAGCGGCCGCTCACAGCACTAGCGGTAATTGACGAATTGGAGGTCAATGTCGAGATCTGCGGACTTCAACAGCGCGATGGTCTGTTGCAAATCATCGCGGCTCTTCGAGCTCACCCGAATCTCATCACCCTGGATGGTGGCCTTCACGGTCTTGGGGCCATCCTGGCGGATCAGGGCTGTGACCTTCTTGGCGTTCTCGCCAGAGATGCCATCTTTGATGGCAGCGTTCAGGCGATAGATTTTGCCGCTCAGCACGGGGTCACCCATCTCTAAGCTCTTGAGCGATATCCCGCGCTTCACGAGCTTGGACTGGAGGACATCGAGGACAGCTTTCACACGCTCCTCAGTGTTGGCCTCCATGACAATGCCGGACGCGTTCTTCTCTAACTTTGCGTCCACGCCCTTGAAGTCATAGCGCTGGGTGAGCTCCTTATGGGCCTGGTTGACCGCGTTTTCCAGCTCCATCGGGTCCACTTTGCTCACAATGTCAAACGAAGAATCAGCCATTTCTCCATGGTAACCAGAAAGACCACCCGGGTCACGGGTCTGGAACACCTGACCCGTGACAACGGGAGCGAGAAATACCGTTATCCTGGGATGCGCGCACCCGATTGGTGAATACATTGGTCGGGAGCGCATGGCGAGTTACCCAAGCGGCCAAAGGGATCTGACTGTAAATCAGCTGGCTCAGCCTTCGGGGGTTCGAATCCCTCACTCGCCACCGCATGGCCCACGAATTGCACGACGTCGCAGTGAAGCTCGCCCGGGAAGCCGGCGAGCTCATTGTGACCCGCAGAGCCGGACACA
>CAYGLJ010000007.1:0-46472 GCA_964350865.1 uncultured Microbacteriaceae bacterium | reverse complement strand
CACCGGGGGGACGTCCTCGATAAACCCGAGGATTGCATCGAGGATTTCGTTCATTACCGGGGGAGTCTATTGGTAGCGACGTGAGAAAGAGCCCTGCGTGTTAGCTGTGCACTGGACGGGCACGCGCCAGCCACTGTGCCTGCCACTGTTCTCTGCGCCCCGGGACGATAGCGAGGCTCGGGCCCTCGACAAAGCTGGTCGCTACTCGAATTCCGTGAAGTGCGCTGAGAATCCAGACCTCAGCTCCTTCGAGATCTGAGACCAAGAGATTTTCGTCTCTGACCTCGACTCCCTGGCTCACCGCAATCTCTCGCATCTCGGCCTCGGTGATGCCCGGGAGGTGTGGAGTCGAGGATGGAATAAACGTTGGTCCCGCTTCGCCGTGGAGCCAGATCATCAATGAGCTGTAGGCGCCCTCGACCAGCATGTCATCCGCGGAGGTAATGATGGCCTCCTGTGCTCCGAGAGGCGCCACCTGGGTGCGAAGCGCCAGGAGGGCTTCGAGGTCAGGGCCTTTCACGTGAGGGAATCGTCTCGGGTCGTGCGGTGCACGAGCAACCACCACCTCTGTTTCCCACGCAGGCGCAGGACGTTCCCGATATCGAAGCGTCGCACCTCCCGGAGTGGCCACTGCTTCTAGCCGGGGAAACCAGGAACCCTCGCCGGGTAGAAACTCAGGTATCGCTCGCACAAAAGCATCCACAATTTCGGCTGAGGTATCGGTGTGGGAGGACACCGAACCTGCAAAACGCTCGAGGTGACGCTCGAGAGCGACAGCCCGACCTGCCTCTACGCGAAATGAGTCCGCTACCAGTGTGTTCTGACGCGAAGGGTCGCACCATTCCAGAGGCTCGAAATGACCCTCCGAGAACTGGTACAGAATCTGACTCATAGGCTAAAGGCTATGACGAAGGGCGTTTCGAGGCATCCTTTGCGCCACCGCGCAACGCCCCACGAAGTCTTTCGCGCCGTGTGTGGAGACACAGTTGATGTCCTGTGGCTCGATCATCACGGCGAGCGCGGAAGTGGGGTGTCTTTCATCGCGCAGGGCATACCCCTAGCGCTTACCACCGAGTGGCGAGAGGAGGTCCGCTCGGCCTGGCAGGAACTGGCTCTCGGCGGTTCTGGAGATTTAGAGGGAATTCCCTTAGGGGTTCACGTGATGTTGCCGTACGAAGTTGCTGGCGAGACTCTGGCCCTTCCGACTCATGAGAAGGCCATCCCGCGCGCCCTTGTGGTGACGCAACTCATGGAAGTCGCCCACGACACCGGGGAAGTTCATGCCTACTCACTGGGAGGCGATGATGCGTTCACAAAGTGGGCTGAAAGCATTGATCGGGCTCTAGAGGCGAGCGCTCCGCTGCCTCTCCCAGCACTGACCTCTTCGCACACGGTGTCGTGGCGAGACTCCGAGGAGCGCTACCTCGAGATGATTCGTGGCGCCCAAGACTTCATTGCTCAGGGAGATGCCTACCAATTGTGTGTCACGACGCTGCTCACACTCGAGGGGAGTGTGGACCCGGTGGAGCTCCACCGGGTCATGCGTGAATCAAACCCGACTCACCACCAGGCCTTGATGCGGTGGGGAGATGTGGCGATAGTGTCTGCTTCCCCGGAAACCTTTCTGTCACTATCTCGCGAACGAGTGGTCACCACCAGACCCATCAAGGGCACCAGACCGCGAGGGGGTACCCCCGCAGAGGATCAGGCGCTGGCACAGCAGTTGCTGGAGAGCGACAAAGAACGAGCAGAGAACCTCATGATTGTGGATTTGATGCGCAATGACCTCTCCCGGGTCTGCGAGACGGGCACTGTGCAGGTACCAGAGCTCTTGGTGGTGGAAAGCTACGCGACCGTCCACCAGCTGGTCAGCACAATCACTGGTGATGTGAGGGAGGGATTGGACGTGCTGGACGTGTTGGAGGCGACCTTCCCCGCTGGTTCGATGACGGGGGCTCCCAAGAAACGTGCAGTGGAAATTCTCCAGGGGTTAGAGGGCCACCCAAGGGGTCTGTACTCCGGTACATATGGAGTGTGGCGGGCAGACGGTAGTGCTGAGTTCGCGATGACCATTCGTACCGCGATAGTGGGGCCTCACTCTCTCACCATCGGAGTAGGGGGTGGAATAACGGCGCTCAGCGAACCGGCAGAAGAAATTCGCGAGGTCGGCATCAAAGCGCAAGCTTTCCTCCGTGCGCTGGGCGCCGAGCAAGTTGGCTATTCTTGACCGGTGATGACTTCGAGTGGTGCGCCCGAATCTGAAGGCGAGGGAGGCTATGACCCCCAGGCACTCGAAGCCAAGTGGTCGGCATACTGGGATGAGACAGAGCCTTTCACCGTTCCCCACGACGGCGATGACCGCCCTCGAAAATATGTCTTGGACATGTTCCCTTACCCCTCGGGCGACCTCCACATGGGTCACGCCGAGGTCTATGCCCTAGGCGATGTTGTCGCCCGTTACTGGCGTTTGCAGGGTTTTCAAGTCCTCCACCCGATCGGCTGGGATTCTTTCGGCCTCCCTGCAGAGAACGCCGCCATCAAGCGTGGGGTAGACCCTCGGGAGTGGACCTACTCCAACATCGACCAGCAAAAGGCGTCGATGAAGCGCTACGCCGCCTCCTTCGACTGGTCCCGAGTGCTCCACACCTCAGACCCTGAGTACTACAAGTGGAATCAGTGGCTCTTCCTCAAGATGTATGAGAAGGGCCTCGCCTACCGCAAGGATTCCTGGGTCAACTGGGACCCTGTCGATCAAACGGTGCTTGCGAACGAGCAGGTTCTTCCCGATGGGACGTCTGATCGCAGTGGCGCCATGGTGGTCAAGAAGAAGCTGACCCAGTGGTACTTCAAGATCACTGACTATGCCGATCGGCTGCTGGATGATCTCAACCAATTGGAAGGTCGCTGGCCGGCCAAAGTGTTGGCAATGCAGCGGAACTGGATAGGTCGCTCCCAAGGTGCTGAGGTGGATTTCGTCATCGAAGGCAGGGATACTCCAGTGACAATCTTCACCACCCGCCCTGACACTCTGTTCGGAGCGACCTTCATGGTGGTCGCCCCTGACTCCGATCTCGCCGCAGAGCTTGCAGGCGGCTCCAGTGCGGAAGTGCAGTCAGCGTTTGCTGACTACTTGGAGGTCACCCAGAAAGCCACCGAGATTGACCGCCAGGACGCATCCCGGGACAAGACCGGAGTGTTCCTGGAGCGCTACGGAATTAACCCCGTCAATGGCGAGCGCCTGCCGATTTGGGCTGCGGACTATGTACTCGCGGATTACGGGACGGGTGCCATCATGGCCGTTCCCGCTCACGACCAGCGTGACCTCGATTTTGCTCTGAAATATGACCTTCCGGTTCGTGTCGTACTCGACACCAACGCTCCGGTGACCGGAGCAATACCCGTTGTTACCGAGGAGATGCTCGACTCAGGCGACATTCCACCGGCAGATCCTGTCGCAACCGGGGAGGCGCTGGCCGGAGACGGTCGGATGATTAACTCCGGACCCCTTGATGGGCTGAGTAAGCAGAACGCCATCACGAGGATTGTGGAGCTTCTCGAGGAAGCCGGGACGGGACGTCGTGCGAAAACTTATCGACTGCGCGATTGGCTGATTTCTCGGCAGCGCTATTGGGGAACGCCGATCCCTATCCTGTACGACAGCGATGGGAACGAGATTCCCGTGGCTATGGATCAGCTTCCTGTCACCTTGCCACCGAGTGAGGGATTGGACCTGAAGCCCAAGGGTTCTTCGCCGTTAGGTGCGGTCACGGATTGGGTCGAAGTGGAGCAGGATGGCAAGGCCCTGCGCCGAGATGCCGACACGATGGACACTTTTGTCGATAGTTCCTGGTATTTCCTGCGGTTCCTTTCCCCCCACGATGACAGCCAAGCCTTCGATGTGGATCAGGCGGAGAAATGGGCTCCTGTTGACCAATACGTGGGTGGTGTCGAGCACGCCATTTTGCACCTGCTGTATGCGCGTTTCATCACCAAGGTCCTCTTCGACTTGGGTTATGTGTCCTTCACGGAACCCTTCACCTCGTTGCTCAATCAGGGAATGGTCATCCTCGATGGCGCCAAGATGAGCAAGTCCAAGGGGAACCTCGTCTACTTCACGGAGGAACTCGATTCCTACGGCGTCGACGCTGTTCGCCTAACAATGGCGTTTGCCGGGCCACCCGAGGACGACATCGATTGGCGAGATGTCTCGCCGGTGGGATCTCAAAAGTTCCTGGCCCGTGCCTGGCGGCTCTCCGGTGAGGTCTCTAGCGAACCCGGTGTGCACGTCAGTGGAGGCGATGTGACGCTGCGACGTCACGTTCACCGCTTCCTGGCGGATGTTCCGGGCTTGATTGAAAGCTTCAAGTTCAATGTGGCGGTAGCTCGAACCATGGAACTGGTGAACCACACGAGGAAAACTATTGATCAAGGGCCAGGCTCTGCGGATCCCGCGGTGCGGGAATCCGCGGAAGCCATTGCCATTGCGTTGTCGATGTTTGCCCCCTACACCGCGGAAGACATGTGGGAGCGGTTGGGGCACGAGCCTTCGGTGGCTCTCGCGCGATGGCCAGAAGCCGATCACACCCTTCTTGTGGAGGAGTCTGTCACCGCCATCGTGCAAGTCAACGGCAAAGTTCGTGAGCGCCTAGAGGTGGCTCCCACGATCGGCGGAGACGAGCTTGAGAAGCTGGCTATGGAATCACCTGCGGTAGCGCGGGCACTCGAGGGAAAGACTGTCGTCAACGTGGTCGTTCGGGCGCCAAAAGTGGTCTCCATCCAGGTCATGGACTAGTCCACATAGTTTTCAGGGAGAAAATTCTCCCCAGAAGCACTCACCGCGTCGACGCTGCGACCTGCTTCGCCCTAGCGTCCACGCATGGGCGTAGCGAAGACACTGTGGGAAATCCTTGACCACCAGCGACAACAGCCGGCCATTCTTGACTCCCGCGATACCGGAACGAGCAACCATTTCACTCAGGCTCGCCCATTTCGCTGGACCGTCGGGGTGCGTGCAGCTCTCGTGCTGGTCGCGGGAGTCCTTGTTGTCGTGGTGGGTGCCAACTTCATGGGCTCGCTCGCTCCCGCCCCAGTGCCACTTCCTGTCGCGGTGGGCAGTGAGTTAGACAGCGTCTCGCAGCGGGAGAACACCGTCATGGTGCACGTGGTGGGTGCTGTTGCCGAGCCAGGAGTGGTGTCGTTGCCGGAATCCTCCCGGGTGCAAGATGCACTGGCGCTTGCCGGCGGGGCCCTGGAAGATGCGGATCTACGCAGCGTTAATCTTGCCCGCGCTGTCTTCGATGGTGAACAAATAGTTGTCCCTCGGCATGGTGACCCATTCGAGTCCTCTCCAGGTGCTTCCGGCTTGATTAGTCTCTCCCAAGCCGACCAAGCATCCCTAGAAACCTTGCCCCGAATTGGCCCGGCAACTGCTGAGCGAATCATTGCCTGGAGAGAGTCGAACGGACCTTTTCGCAGTGTTGAGGATCTCCTGGCAATATCTGGAATCGGACCGGCAACACTAGAAGGCCTCGCGGACCTCGTGGTTCCGTGAGTGACCATCGCACTGACCTAAAACCCAAGGATCTGCGCCTTCTTGTCCCCGGTCTCGTGGCGTGGGGTGTTGCAGCACTAGGAATTTGGATCAGGCCCGGATGGGGAGGAGTGGCGGTACTCGGGGCGGCTGCGATTGTGGCTCTCCTCGCAGCCCGAGGAAGGCGCAATTCGCCTGTGGTGCAGGTTTCCATGATGTCGGCACTTGCGGCCCTCATTCTGATGTCGGTGGCGCTGGGTGAGCAGTATCGAGAGCACCCGGCGCTCAGCTCGGCAGAGGGCTCTGAGGTGAGCGTGACCGTGTCCTTGAGGGAAACCTTCACCCCCGGTGCGAGGTCACTGAGCGTCACTATTCATCGAGTTGATGATCACGCGATTGCGGGAGCCGGGATTGGGGCTCTGGCGGTTGGGGCTCAGCTGGGGGAGAGAACTCCCTATGGCTCAACAGCTCAATTTCGTGGATACCTTCAACGAGGTGACAGGTGGGATAACGAAAGTTGGACACTCCTTGTGCGAGGAGAGCCCGAGTGGGTTGAGCCGCCGGGTTGGTTTCTGTCGGGATCAGATTCCCTGCGCAAAGGACTGTTAGAAAGATCTCAGGCGCTCGAAGGAGACGGCGGGCGGCTACTTCCCGGCCTTGCAATCGGTGACACCAGCGCCGTGGATCGGGGTCTCGTCCAGGCGATGCGGGACACGTCCCTCAGTCATCTTGTGGCGGTATCCGGAGCCAATTGCGCCATCGTGGTGGGGATTGTGGTCGGAGTTATCTCGGTGTTCCGCGGCGGACTGTGGGCACAGCTAGTCGGTGGAACGCTCGCACTGGCTGGTTTTGTGGTGTTGGTTACCCCTGAACCCAGCATTGTTCGGGCGTCCATTATGGCCGTCATCGTTTTGGTGTTCCTGGCGCTAAATAAACCGCTGAAGGGAATACCGGTACTCGGGTTGACTGTCCTCATCATCCTGGCGGTTAACCCCTGGATGGCGCTGGACTTTGCTTTTGCATTATCGGTGCTCGCCTCCGGCGGGATTTTGCTCCTCGTTGGCCCGCTGAGTGATCTTCTGGGCACCATCGCACCCCGCTGGCTGGCAGTTGTTCTGGCCATTCCCATTGCTGCCCAGGTCGCGTGCCAACCCGCACTCATCCTTTTGAATCCAGTAGTTCCGGTGTGGTCCGTCGTGGCCAATGCTCTTGCGGCGCCGGCAGCACCCATCGCCACGATTCTTGGGATGCTGGTGAGTCTGTTGGGCCCATTTATTCCTCTTGCTGCTGATGCTCTCGCCTGGTTGGCCTGGTGGCCCTCAGCGTTCGTCGCGTTTGTCGGTAGATTCTTCGCCTCGTTCTCCCTGGTGAGCATTCCCTTCGCACCAGGGTTACCCGGTGTGCTTCTGATGGCTGGTGTGGCTTATGGCGGAGTTGCCGCCGTCCTGCTGAAACACCCCTCCCATCGACTCTGGCGTCGCCTCTCAGGAACGCTTATGTCGGTGTCGTTAGCAATCGTTGTGCTCGGCTACCAGGTGCCGGGAATCATTGCATCAGCGTCGGTTCCCAAGAATTGGGTGATTGCGCAGTGTGACGTCGGGCAAGGGGATGCACTTCTCGTTCGCACCGCGGGAAGAAACATTCTCATCGATACGGGAAAATACCCCGAGAAACTCAGCTCCTGCCTGAGATTTCTTGGGGTGGACCATGTGGACCTGGCCATCATCAGCCATTTCGATGCTGATCATGTCGGTGCATGGCCGGTCATCGCAGACCGAGTGAAGCAAGTGTGGATGGGCCCGATCCTCGAGCGAGAGCATGAAGAGATTGCCAGCGCACTGGAGTCCGCGGGCGCGACAGTGCTGCAGGTCAGTGCGGGGACCCACCTTGAGGTCGGGGACTATCGCCTCCGGGTTCTGTGGCCACCATCACAGTCGTTCGTGGAACCCGGAAACGACTCCAGCGTCGTGATTGCCCTGGAGGGTAGCCCGGGGTGTGAAGGCTGCATCAGCGCGGTGTTCTTGGGTGATCTCGGTGAGCAAGCCCAACGGATTCTGATGGGGCGCGAGGATTTTGAGCCAGTCGGTCTAGTCAAGGTGAGCCATCACGGTTCCAGAGACCAGTTCGAGGGTTTGTATCGCGCGTTGGCGGCGGATGTTGGTCTCATAGGGGTGGGGGAGGAGAACACCTACGGGCATCCCACCAGCGGGGCTCTCGGAATTCTCGAAGCTGCCGGAACCACACCTCTGAGGTCTGATCTGCGAGGAATTGTGACGGTGAGCTCCAGCGCGAGCGGGGAACTCATCATCTGGAGTGAAAGGTGACGGTGCCCTCAGTAGTCTGGGACAGGAAAGAAGGGGAGGGTTGACATGGCGGGAGGGTCTGCGGCCATCGTTCCCTGGCATGGTATTCGCGAAGCACCGGTCATCCTTCTCTCCGGAACTGAATCGTTTCTCGCCGATCGAGCACTGCGTATCCTCACCGACCGAATGAAGTCCGCCGACGCTGGGGTGGAGATTAACGATCTGGATGCGGCGGACTACCAACAGGGTGACCTACTTCAGCTGGCAAGCCCGAGCCTTTTCGGTGAGCCCCGCCTGCTCAGAGTCTCCGCCGTAGAGAAATGCAACGACGCATTTCTGGAAGATGCGCTTGTTTACCTCAGCGCACCCGAGCCCGACGTGGTCGTGTTGCTTCGACATGGCGGAGGAAATCGCGGCAAGAAACTCTTAGACGCCATTAAGGGCGCAGGCTCTGCCCTCGTGGTGGAGTGCAAAGACATCAAGAAGGACGCGGAGCGTGTCGCCTTTGTCCAGCAAGAATTTCAGCGTCAAGGAGTCTCCATAGAGCCCAAAGCTGTTCGAGCGTTGGTGGATGCGTTCAGCACCGATTTGGCCGAATTGGCGTCGGCATGCACCCAGCTCATCACGGATGTGGGGAGTGCCGGGATCACCGCCGCGATCGTGGACCGATACTACGGCGGAAGGGTGGAGGCCACCACGTTCCAGATTGCAGATCAAGCGATCTCCGGGCATTTTTCTGAGGCTCTGGCTCTGCTTCGTCACGCCATGAACTCCGGCGTTGAACCAGTGATGATTGTGGCGGCATTCGCCATGAAACTTCGCACGATGGCACTTGTTGGTGGGGCGAGTGGCAGTATCGATGCAGTCGCAGGTGAATTGGGCATGGCGCCGTGGCAGGTTCGAAACGCGCGCTCCAGTCTGCAGGGATGGGATCAAGCGGGTCTCGGCTCAGCCATCCTCGAGGTCGCCCACACTGACGGAGCGGTAAAGGGCTCTGGCCCGTCGCCGGATTACGCCCTCGAGCGCATGGTGCGAGTAGTGGCGATGCGCGGAAAAGCCCTTCAGGCCTAGGCGCGCTCGCCATAGGCCCAGGGTGGAGCCGGATAACGCCCTTCGTCACAACGCTGAGTCCGTGCGCCGTGGTTTCCTGAACGTCCGCTTTTTCCTGAAACTGCTAGCTTTCAGAGATGGTGGGGATTGTGGCGGTGTCAGCAGCGCTCCCTGACTATGTTCATCAGCAGAGCGACATCACCGAGGCGTTGGTGGAGGGCTTGGGCGCCGACGACACACTGGCGACAGTGGTTCGTCGCATCCATGGCGCAACGGGTGTGAACACCCGCCACCTGGTCATGCCTATCTCTGAATACGCCGGGCTTGAAGGGTTCAGCCATGCCAACCGTCTCTTTGCCGAGCTGGGTTTACCGCTTCTCGAGCGCGCCGCGAAGGATGCTCTCGCCAAGGCCTCCATGGAACCCGGGGATATCGATTTCCTGTTTTTCACTACGGTGACAGGCGTGGGTGCGCCCTCACTGGATACTGAGCTCATCCAATCCTTGGAAATGCGGCCTGATGTTAAGAGGATTCCGAGTTTTGGTCTGGGATGTGTGGCGGGCGCGTCTGCGATCGCCCGTGTTGCTGACCTGTTGAAGGGACACCCCACTGCGACGGCATTGGTGGTGTCAGTGGAGTTATGTTCGTTGACTATCCAGTGGGATGACCACTCCATGGCCAATATTGTCGGGACCGGACTTTTTGGAGATGGCGCATCAGCAGTTGTCATGGCAGGTGTGGATCATCCGGCTGTGTCACTTGCTCGTGTTGTGGGGTCGCGAAGCGCTCTCTACCCCGACAGCCATGACGCCATCGGGTGGACGATTGGGTCTTTTGGTTTTCGTCTCATGCTGACAGCGGGGGTTCCCGAGCTTATTGCTGGGAACCTGGCAGCCGATCTGGATCAGCTGCTAGAAGGGCACTCTCTGGGGCGTTCAGACATTGACGCCTGGGTTGCGCACCCCGGTGGTCCGAGAATTCTGGAGGCTTTCTCTGAATCACTGGGTCTCGCACCGGCTGACCTTGCTCTCAGTTGGGATGTTATGGCGGAAGTCGGCAATCTCTCCTCGAGTGCTGTGCTTCACGTTCTCGAGAGGCAGGAGCGTCATCCTGCCGGTCACCGGGGGGTGCTTTTTGCCGTGGGTCCTGGTGTGAGCGCTGAACTCGTTCTCCTGGAGTGGACATGATTGCCTTTACCCTGCTCGTTCTTGCGACCGGTCTTGAGCGCCTCTACGAATTGAGAGTGTCGATTCGGCACGCCCGCATGGCTTTTGCCGAGGGCGGTAAAGAATTTGGTCAGGCCCATTTTCCGTGGATGGTGGCTCTTCACACCGGGTTGCTTTTTGGTGCGGTCGCCGAGGTTTGGCTTTTGGATCGCCCTTTCATTCCTATGGTGGGGTGGATCATGGTCGTACTCGTTGTTTTGAGTCAGGCTGGTCGCTACTGGGTTATATGGGCGTTGGGTTGGCAGTGGAACACCCGAGTCATTGTGGTGCCTGGCGCTACTCGAGTCACCAGGGGGCCCTATCGCTATCGTTGGCTCGCCCACCCGAACTACTGGATTGTTGCCATCGAGGGCATTGCTCTTCCCCTGGTTCACTCAGCCTGGATTACGGCCATTGTCTTCACGGTGTTGAACGCCATTTTGTTGCTGGGATTCAGGATTCCTGCTGAGAACCGCGCGCTGGACCTGTTGCGATGAACTCTCCTCGGGTGGCGATCGTGGGGGGAGGCCCTGTTGGACTCGCGTCCGCGATTTATGCACAGCGTTCTGGCCTATCGCCCCTGGTCCTTGAGGCTGGAGTACCCGATGGTGACAAGGCGTGCGGAGAAGGCCTCATGCCCGGGGTGGCGCCTCTGCTAGACGAGCTGGGAATTGATCCCCCTGGCCACGAACTCGTAGGAGTGAGCTACCGGCAGGGTGGCACGTCCGTTGAGCACAAGTTCGCCACAAGACCTGGTCGCGGTGTGAGGCGGACAGTGCTCATTGAGGCACTTCGTGAGAGAGCTGATTCACTCGGTATTGAGCGTCGACAGGCGAAGGTGACAGACGTCATCATGAATCCCGACTCAGTGTCGTTGGGTCTGGCCGATGGCAGCAGGGTTGAGGCCGACTACGTCGTGGCGTGTGACGGGTTGCACTCGACGATCGCAAAAGAGCTGGGGCTCATTAAGCCCCAGCGACCCAGAGGTCGGCGCTATGGGGTGCGCCAGCACTTCCAGGTAGCTCCGTGGTCCTCATTTATCGAGGTCTACTATGCAGGAGCTAACGAGCTTTACATCACGCCCGTGGACGGTAACACCGTTGGGGTTGCCGTTTTAGGGCCCAAAGGAATCAACCTGGCCGAGACGATTTCGTCCATTCCCGAGGTGAATCGACATCTGGAGAATGCTGCCAGTGCCTCTGACGTGCGAGGCGCCGGCCCTTTTCCTCATCGAGTGAGAAAAGCTCGGGTGGGGCGGGTGCTCTTGGTTGGAGATGCCGCTGGCTATGTCGACGCCATCACTGGAGAGGGTTTGAGGGTGGGTTTTGCGCAAGCCCGAGAAGCGATTAGCGCAATCGTTGATCAGCGCTTGGCGTCCTACCCAAAGCGTTGGCGGAGGGTTACCCGGGAGTTCAGAATTCTCACCAGAGGTCTCGTCCTGGTGGCATCCTCGCCCTTTCGGGGTTCCATTGTCCCGCTGGCTCGAGCACTTCCCTCAGTTTTCGGAATGATTGTCGACCGTCTCGCGAAGTGATGACATGTTGAGAGTGACTGGCTTGGTCCGCGCCACCCACCCCGTTCCCACTCTTGCGGTCGCTGCTCTCGCTGCAGTGTTGTGTCTCGGCTTCGGGGTTTCTTGGGACATCGCACTCATGGTGGTTGGTGCGGTGCTGTTCAATCAAGCGTCGGTGGGTATTTCTAATGACGCCCTTGACAATGCCAGGGATAGTGAATCCCAGCGCTGGGAGAAACCGATTCCTGCTGGGCACCTAACCCTCAAGACCGCGTGGATTGTGGCAGTCGCCTTAGCTGTTGCGTCCCTGGTGATGTCGCTCGCGGTGGGTCCCTTAGTCGCTCTCTGGCAGGGAATTTTCCTTGCGGCAGGGTGGGCGTACAACCTCGGCCTTAAGGGAACCGTGTGGTCGGGGGCTTGTTATGTCGTGGGTTTCGGTTCGCTCCCGGTCCTTGTGAGTTATGCAGCACCCTCGCCTCAGTTCCCAGCCTGGTGGGTTGTGGCAATTGCAGCTCTTCTCGGACTTTCGGCCCACTTCGCCAATGTATTGCCCGATGTGGGGATGGATCGCAGCCAGGGAGTGGTGGGGCTCCCTCATCGCCTGGGGCCTCGCGCTGTGCCCCTTGTGGTGATGGTGATGACAGGGATTTCGGGAGTGATACTCGTCGTCGGGGCTGGGCCTGGAGGGTTTTTTGCCACCATTCCTGCTGGAGCACTCGCGCTCAGTTTGGGAGTCTGGTCGGCCCTCATGTCGAGAAAACCCGACCCGGGAGCGCTACCCTTCCAGCTATCTATGGCGTCAGCCTTGGCCCTGGCAATCGGTCTGGCGGTGAGTCTCAGCTCAGTGTGAGGCCCGGCATTTTTCCATCCCCATAGGTGGCGCTCACCTCAGAAATGATGACCTGGTAGCCCTCGTACCATTTCGCATATTCCTTCTTCGCTCGAACATGCTCGGGAAACCGTGCGAAGGTGTTGACCGTTTCTCGATCGGTGAAGAAATAGACGACATTCTTGGCGGTCTTGTCCTCTGACCACCACCGGTCGACACCCACGAAACCACCCAGGGACTTCGCGTAATCATCGATGACGGCATCGAGTGCAAAAAACTCGTCGTCAAGATTTCCCGGGACAAACATGAAAGAACAGGCGAACATTGTCCAAGTCTTGCAGGTGTGGAGAAAAAAGTAAGGGCCCCATCAAGACGATGGGGCCCTTACTGTTGAAGCCTTAGAGAGCGGCGGCCTGCTTGGCAATCGCCGACTTGCGGTTGGCTGCCTGGTTCTTGTGAAGAACTCCCTTACTAGCGGCCTTGTCGAGCTTCTTCGAGGCAAGCTTGACGGCTGCTGCAGCCTTGTCCTTGTCACCAGACTTGATGGCTTCACGAGCCTGACGCACGGTGGTCTTGAGCTCGCTCTTGACGGCACGGTTGCGCTCGGTTGCCTTCTGGTTGGTCTTGATGCGCTTAATCTGCGACTTGATATTTGCCACGCTGTGTCCTTTTGGTGTGTTGTAAGGCTCTCGGACATCCTGGTGGGGCCTTGCGGCGAAAGTCAGGATGCGTTCCTAGCTTCAGATGAGAGGGCCTGAGGCTAAGCGAGCCAATCGGCAACGATACCAGGTGAAAGCGCCCGTCGCCAACGGTTTCGCATGGGACAATCATCTGACATGTCTTCTCACTCTGACCGCGATATTCAGCCGGCCTCCACCGATGTGTGGCGCCTGCGGAATTTTTCGATCATTGCGCACATTGATCACGGCAAATCCACCCTCGCGGATCGCATGTTGCAGCTCACCGGAATTGTGGAGGCCCGCGATATGAGGGCTCAGTACTTGGACCGCATGGACATTGAGCGCGAGCGTGGCATCACCATCAAGAGCCAGGCGGTGCGTATGCCATGGACCAAGGACGGTAAGACCTACGCGCTCAACATGATTGATACGCCCGGCCACGTGGACTTCACCTATGAGGTGTCTCGCTCGCTTGCAGCCTGCGAGGGCGCGATCTTGTTGGTGGATGCCGCGCAGGGCATCGAGGCCCAGACGCTCGCCAACCTCTATCTCGCGCTAGAGAACGACCTCACCATCATCCCGGTGCTCAACAAGATTGATCTCCCTGCCGCTGATCCTGAGCGCTATGCCGAGGAGCTTGCGCACCTGATCGGAGGTTCACCCGATGATGTGTTGCGGGTGAGCGGGAAGACCGGCATGGGAGTTGAGACGCTGTTGGACCGGGTGGTCGATACGATTCCCGCTCCCACCGGTGATGCTGATGCTCCCGCTCGAGCTTTGATTTTTGACTCCGTGTACGACGCTTATCGCGGTGTGGTGACGTATGTCCGCATGATCGATGGGTCTCTCTCGCCGAGGGAGCGGATTGAAATGATGTCGACCCGTGCGCAGCATGAGCTTCTGGAGATTGGTGTGAGCTCTCCCGAGCCCACGCCCTCACAAGGGCTGGGTGTGGGGGAGGTGGGTTACCTCATCACGGGTGTGAAAGATGTCCGCCAGTCCAAAGTGGGAGACACCGTTACCTCGATCAAAAAGCGCGCTACCCAGGCGCTTCCGGGTTATACAGAGCCCAAGCCCATGGTTTTCTCTGGCCTGTATCCCATCGATGGCAGTGACTACCCCGATCTCCGGGAGGCGCTGGACAAGTTGAAACTCTCCGATGCTGCGCTGGTCTACGAGCCCGAAACTTCGGTGGCGTTGGGGTTCGGGTTCCGATGTGGATTTCTGGGCCTGCTACATCTCGAAATTGTGTCGGAGCGTCTCGAGCGCGAATTTGGCTTGGATCTGATCGCGACGGCCCCCTCCGTGATTTATACGGTCGAGCTCGACGATGGCACCAGCCAGGAGGTGACTAACCCTTCAGAGTTTCCGACCGGGCGCGTGACGACGGTGTGGGAGCCGGTCGTGAACGCTGCCGTGCTGGCACCGAAAGACTATGTCGGCGTCATCATGGAGCTGTGTCAAGACAAGCGCGGGGTATTGCAAGGCATGGAATACCTGGGAGAGAACCGGGTCGAGATTAAGTACACGATTCCGCTGGGTGAGATTGTGTTCGACTTTTTTGATCAGCTGAAGTCCAAGACTGCGGGCTATGCATCTCTGGATTACGAACCCGCAGGAGACGCGGAGGGTGACCTGGTGAAGGTGGATATTCTGCTGCAGGGCGATCGGGTCGATGCGTTCAGTGCGATTGTGCACAAGGACAAGGCTTACGCCTATGGCGTGATGATGACTGGGCGCTTGCGGGAGCTCATTCCACGCCAGCAGTTTGAGGTGCCTATCCAGGCCGCCATCGGTGCTCGCGTTATCGCTCGCGAAAATATCCGTGCCATGCGCAAAGACGTTCTCGCCAAATGCTATGGCGGTGACATCACTCGTAAGCGGAAGCTTCTCGAGAAGCAAAAAGAGGGTAAGAAGCGCATGAAGATGGTGGGCCGGGTTGAGGTCCCCCAAGAGGCGTTTATTGCTGCGCTTTCTGGTGATGTCGAGAAAAAGAAAGGCAAGTAGGACTGAGACCCAGTCGCTACGCTTAGCCCGTGTCTTCCTCCACCACGCACCGCATCATCGTCTCGCTGTATGTGGTGTTGAGTTTGGCGGCACTAGGTCGCTCGAGTTTTCAAGTGCTCACGAAGTTCGAGGAAGCACCTCTCGCGTATAGCCTCTCGGCTCTGGCTGCTGTGGTCTACGTCCTCGCCACTATCACTGTCGCGATGGGGAATCGACCCGGGGCCAGGAGAATCGCGAGGGTGGCGCTGAGTTTCGAGCTTGCCGGAGTGCTGGTGGTGGGGTCGATAAGCCTGATTGTTCCCGAGCTTTTTCCTGACCAAACAGTGTGGTCCCAATTTGGGCTTGGCTACCTTTTCATCCCGCTCGTGTTGCCCCTTTTGGGCTTATGGTGGCTCTCGAAGCGAGCCGCGATATGAGTCCTGTGGCAGTGAATTACGGTCTCGATTCGCTTCCCGGCGACGGGAAGCGTCGCGCAGTCACAATCGGCAAGTTCGATGGCGTGCATCGTGGCCACCGCCAAGTGATCACGCAGCTTCTGGCGATGGCGGGGAAGGCGGAGCCAACTGTCATCACCTTTGATCGCCACCCCCATGCCACCTTGAAACCAGGCAGTGAGCCCACCCCGATTCTCAGTGATAGTCAAAAGATTGAGTTGTTGGCAGCTGCGGGAATCCAGCGCGTGGTGGTGTTGCCCTTCGATGATGAGCTCTCCGCCCTCGACCACGAAGCTTTCTCGCGCACGGTACTTGCAGAGGGGCTCTCCACGAGCGTTGTTCTTGTCGGGGCTGATTTCCGCTACGGTCACGGCGGCGAGGGAACTATTGACACGCTCCGTGAGGAGGGCGATCACTGGGGCTTTCGGGTCGACGTGGTCGCTGATGTCTGTGAGGCGGAGGGTGAGCGGGTGTCGTCGACGATGATCCGCGGCCTTCTCGCGGAGGGCAAAGTTTCGACTGTGCGGGATCTTCTCAATCGCTACCACTCGGTGCGTGGTGAAGTGGGTCACGGTTTTGAGAGGGGGCGGGTGCTGGGCTATCCGACCGCTAACCTCCGAGAAAACATCGAGGGCCTTCTTCCCGCAGATGGTGTGTACGCGACTCGCGTGATTCACCGCGGGAAGACCTACGACGCTGCTACCTCGTTAGGAGTTAATCCCACGTTCGGGGATGTGAACCAGCGCACTCTCGAGTCTCACCTGATGGATGTGACGCTTGATTTGTATGGAGAGACCGTCACCATCGAGTTTGTCGAGTTCATTCGAGGGATGCAAAAGTTTCCTTCGCCTGACGCTTTAGGCGCTCAGATGGCCCGCGATGAAGAAGTGATTCGAGGAATCCTGTCCTCCACTGCGTGACGCGTAGGATTGCCGGGTGACGCAGACTGGTCGCTCCACCCTCATCCTGGCAATGACAGGGATTGTTCTTTTTGCGTTGGGTATTCGCACCGGGGTTGCGGCGGTGTCTCCCTTATCCACTCGCATTGATTTGGATGTCCCATTGGAGGGTTTGACTCTCGGGATTTTGGGCACAATTCCTCCGGTTGCTTACGCAGTTTCGGCCGCTCTGTCTCCCTGGTTTGCGAGGAAAGTGGGCCTCGAGGGCGCCGTCATTCTGGTGGGGCTGTTGGGAGCCCTCGCCCATGTGTGGCGGGGAATTTCGCCTACCTATGTGTCTCTTTTTGTCGCGACCATCGTGCTGATGTTGGCTGCTGGCGTGGGGAATGTGATTTTGCCTGGATTGGTAAAGCTGTACGCTCCTGATCGGATTGGCCCCCTGACGGCGGCTTATGGAACCGCTATGGCGTTTAGTTCTGCAGCTCCCACTGTTCTTGGTGTTTGGTTGGCTGATGAACTGGGGTGGCGGTGGTCACTCGCGGCATGGGCGGTCATCAGTGTCGTCGGGATTATTCCGTGGCTGTTCTTGTGGCCGAGGGCGAAGGCGAAGGGCATGCAGGAGGCGGTCATTACCGCGACCTTGCCGATTGTCACTGCACCGGTGTCGCTCTTCCGTTCACCGACCGCGTTGTCCATCATGGCGATTTTTACGGTGTCGGGTGCGATGGCCTACTCGTGGTTCGCTGTCCTGCCCCCAGCGTTGATGGAACTCTCCGGAGTGAGCGCCTCGTCAGCGGCTCTCGCCTTGGGTTTGTTCACCATCATGGGTTTTCCGATGTCTTTGATCGTTCCTCCCTTGGCAGTGCGTCGAGGATGGAGCGCACCCCTAGTGGGAGCATCCATGGCCTTCAACATCATGGGACTGCTCGGTCTTCTCCTAGCCCCCACCGTGCTCCCTTTCCTCTGGGTCACTTTTCTGTCGATGGGTCCGCTCACTTTCGCGATGTCCCTCGCCCTCATGGGCCACCGGACGGTGAATCACCTCTCCGCGCTGATTTTGAGTGGTTTCGTGAACAAATGGGGATATCTGTTTGCCGCCGGCGCACCGGTGCTGGTGGGGCTTGGCCGAGCAATCTCGGGGGAATGGACCGCAAGTCTGTTGGGTCTCCTCGCCGTGAGCCTTGTGTCTCTGCCAGCGATGTTGATCCTTGCCAAAGAGCGGATCGTCGACAAGGAGCTCGCCGCACATCGCTAATGCTCATCTGAGCAAAAGCTGCAACAAATGTTGTTTATCGGCACCGTGGTCCCTATTCTGGGGTCATGCCAAACCGGTCAGCTCACGATGATGAGTTGTTGGCTGTGCGCGCGGCGGAGCTTTACTACGAAGAGGACAAGACCCAGGATCAGATTGGGTCGCTCTTGGGTATTACCCGTTGGAAAGTAGGCAGGCTTCTTTCTGAAGCGAAAGCCCGGGGGATTATTCGAATCGAGATCGTCCATCCCCACGCAAGGCGGTTGGGCATGGAACGTGAGCTCGTGGAGGCTTTTTCTCTGGACGCGTGTGTCGTTGTTCCGCATGACAATCCCGACGCCATCGGAGAGCGCGTAGCGCGCGCGGCAGCGGACTATCTGGTCGCCATGAGACCTATGACTCATCGCCTGGGCGTGAGTTGGGGAAAAACTCTGCACCGCGTCGCGCAAATGCTTCCCGAGGGTTGGGCAACGTCCCTCTCTGTCATTCAGGTGAACGGCGGAGTGAGCCACAGCTCGCAGCCCGGGCTAGCCTCCGCAACCGCCACGATGATCGCTCACAAAGCCGGTGGGTCCGTCACCTTGCTCCCCACTCCCGCCATTGTGGAGCACGAGGGCACCAAGCGAGCGCTCGAAGAAGACAAAGGGGTCGCCAGTGTGCTCGAGAAGGCGGAGGCCTCAGACACTTTTCTCTTTAGTGCAGGACCGGCCACTGACGTCAGCATTCACGTGCAATCTGGCTACATCGATCACAGCGATATTTCCCGATTGCAAGGTCGCGGTGCGGTGGGCGACGTGTGGGGTCGCTACATCACCGCAGACGGTCGTATTGCGGATGAAGCGCTAGATAGCAGAACTCTGGGGTTATCCCTTGATGTCCTGCGCGCTGCCTCGCGCAGTATTGCGGTGGTCCACGGCGCCGACAAGCACGACATTGCGCTTGCCATCGCGAAGAATGGCCTAGCCACCGTGATGATTACTGATGAAGCCACTGCGGCGTACCTGTTGAGTGCCGCTGATATACGGAAAGAAGCATGATGACCCGAGTGCCCGCAGTTCACCAGACTTCTCGCTCTCAGACTGTTCTCGGCGGGAGCCCAACAGAGAAAGCGCTGAAGCGCTTTCTCGAGGGCATTCCTGGGGTGGACACCGTGGGCGCGGAAGCCCGCGCAGCAGGCTTCAACACTCGCTCCTTGAAGACGTCCTCAAAAGTGTGGGGTCTCAACACCATCATCTCCATGGTGGATCTCACCACTTTGGAGGGGGCCGACACCCCTGGGAAAGTACGCACCTTGGCGAAGAAAGCCACGATGCCCGACCCTCTAGATCTGTCTGCGCCCAGCGTCGCGGCCGTCTGCGTTTATGGCGACATGGTCGCAGAAACCCGGGCTGCTCTCGGGGAGTGGCACGTGTCACAGCGACCAGATGGAGTGGCCGTGGCGGCTGTTGCTACCGCGTTCCCCAGCGGTCGTGCCAGTCTTCCCGTAAAAATCATGGATACCGAGTTCGCCGTAGCCGAAGGTGCCGACGAGATCGACATGGTGATTGATCGCGGCGCATTCCTTGCCGGCAAGATGGGCTTGGTATTCGATCAAATTGTTCAGGTGAAAGAGGCCTGCAAACGATCGGATGGGACCTACGCCCACCTGAAGGTGATTCTCGAGACCGGAGAGCTTGCAACGCTCGACAATGTGCGCAGGGCCAGTTGGCTCGCCATCTTGGCCGGGGCGGACTTTATCAAGACCTCCACTGGAAAAGTGCAACCGGCAGCCACCCTGCCCGTGACCACCACGATGCTCGAAGTAATTCGTGACTGGCACGGTATGACCGGGGAAAAGATCGGCATGAAACCTGCCGGAGGTATTCGCGCGAGCAAGGATGCCCTGCGGTATCTGGTGGCTGTTGCTGAGACAGTCGGTGAAGAGTGGTTGACTCCAGACCTGTTTAGATTTGGGGCCTCGAGTCTGCTCAACGATGTCGTGATGCAACGCCAGAAAATGACAACCGGTCACTACAGTGGCCCCGACTATGTGAGCGTGGACTAATCATGGGCTTTCTTGACTATGCGCCAGCACCCGAGTCAACATCGGTGCTGAACCTCCAGAAGAACTACGGCCTGTTTATCGGTGGCGAGTTTGTGGATGGTCACGGCTCCGCTTTCGCCACCGTGTCGCCATCAACAGAGGAGGTCATTGCCACTGTTGCCGAAGCCACCGAGGTGGATGTCGACAGGGCGGTCGCCGCTGCTCGCAAGGCCTATGACAAGACCTGGTCGCGGATGTCGGGTAGCGAGCGAGGCAAGTATCTTTTCCGCATTGCTCGAATCCTGCAGGAGCGCGCGCGCGAATTGGCTGTCGCCGAGACTCTCGACAACGGCAAACCAATCCGAGAAACCCGCGACGTCGATATTCCTCTCGTTGCTGCCTGGTTCTTTTACTATGCAGGGTGGGCTGACAAGCTCGAATACGCCGGGGCTGGTCCAAACCCGAAGGCGCTGGGTGTTGCAGCCCAGATCATTCCGTGGAACTTCCCGCTCTTGATGCTGGCCTGGAAAATTGCTCCGGCTCTAGCCGCGGGCAACACCGTTGTGCTCAAGCCCGCGGAGACAACGCCGCTGACAGCGCTCCTCTTTGCAGAGATTTGTCAGCAGGCTGACCTCCCTGCCGGCGTGGTGAACATTGTGACCGGAGCGGGAGCTACTGGGGCGGCGTTGGTCGAGCACCCCGACATCAATAAGGTGGCGTTCACCGGCTCAACACCTGTGGGTAGAAGGATTGCGCAAACCCTTGCCGGCTCCTCCACCAAGGTCACGCTCGAGCTCGGGGGCAAAGGGGCGAACATCATTTTTGATGACGCGGCAATTGACCAAGCCATCGAAGGGGTGGTGAGCGGAATTTTCTTCAACCAGGGCCACGTGTGTTGCGCTGGTTCGAGGTTGCTCGTTCAGGAGAACATCCACGACGACGTGGTGTCGAGGCTCCAGCGTCGCCTCTCCACCCTCCGGCTTGGTGATCCTCTTGATAAGAACACCGACATTGGTGCGGTGAACTCGAAGGCCCAGTTGGCTCGCATTACTGAGCTTGCAAATAGTGGTGACGAAGAAGGGGCTAATCGCTGGAGTGCCGCGTGTGAGATTCCCGCGAAGGGATTCTGGTTCCCGCCAACGGTGTTCACCGATGTTCACACAAGCCACCGGATTGCCCGGGAGGAGATCTTTGGTCCTGTCCTCTCGGTGATGACCTTTAGGACACCCGATGAGGCTGTGGCGAAAGCAAACAACACCCCCTATGGACTGAGTGCGGGAATCTGGACCGAGAAAGCATCCCGCATGCTCGCTATTGCCGACAAGCTCCGAGCCGGGGTGATCTGGGCCAACACATTCAACAAGTTTGATCCGGCCAGTCCTTTTGGCGGCTATAAAGAATCGGGATACGGCAGAGAGGGTGGACGCCACGGGCTGTTCCCCTACCTCGAATCCTCCGACTGGACGAAAGGCGGTCGATGATGGCCAGACTTTCCATTCCCAAGACCTACAAGCTCTACATCGGCGGTAAGTTTCCGCGTTCCGAGAGTGGATACACCTTTGAGGTGACCACACCCAAAGGTGACTTCCTGGCAAACGCGGCGAAAGCGAGCCGTAAAGATGCTCGCGATGCTGTTGCGGCTGCTCGTGCTGCACAGAGTGGCTTTGCTGGATTGACCGCGTACAACCGAGGCCAGATTCTTTATCGCATTGCGGAGGTTCTCGAAGGGCGTCGCGATCAGTTTGTCGAGGAGATTCGGGCGTCCGAAGGCGTGGGCGCACAGGCTGCGAACAAGCAGGTCGATGCCGCCATCGACACGTGGGTTTGGTATGCCGGTTTTGCGGATAAGTACGCTCAGGTGGTCGGGAACGGAAATCCGGTGGCGGGCCCCTACTTCAACCTGTCCACGCCCGAGCCCACCGGTGTCGTGGTGGCTCTCGCGCCAGCAGGAAAAGCTGGGGAGAGCCTGCTGGGCTTGAGTGCCGTCTTGGCTCCCATTCTCACCAGCGGAAACACCGCTGTTGTGCTCGCGCACCCCACCCAGCCACTCTCCGCCATCAGTTTTGCGGAAGTCCTCGCCACCAGTGATGTTCCCGGTGGAGTGGTAAACATTCTCACCGGTGACCCTGCGCCCCTGATGCCCTGGCTTGCCGCTCACGCAGACGTAAACGCGGTGGATCTTGCAGGAGGGTCTGAGGGCGACTGGGTGGCGTGGCAGAGTGATGCGGCTGAAACCCTGAAGAGAGTTCTTGCCCCGAGTGTGGGAATTCCCGCTCGCAGTGTGGAGCGGATTGTTGCGTTTACCGAACTAAAGACGGTGTGGCACACCAAGGCTTTGGGGTAACTCGTGGCGTCGGGGATTGTCCTGGTCGATAAACCCCTGGGCCTGAGCTCTCATAGCGCGGTGTCCGGGGTGCGAAAAGCCCTGGGAACAAAGAAGGTGGGCCATGCCGGAACATTGGATCCTGCAGCAACCGGCCTCCTAGTCATGGGGGTGAACGCTGGCACCCGGTTATTGACTTACTTGGTGGGGCTCGACAAGTCCTACACGGCAACGATGCGCCTGGGATACGAGACGACAACCGATGACGCGGAAGGTGACACAGTAGGGGAGAGATCGCCGGAGTTGGACTCTCTCTCTGATGACCACATCCGCGCTGCGTTAGGACCTTTCCGAGGCGAGATTGACCAGGTTCCCAGCACCTATAGCGCGATCAAAGTTGACGGCAAACGAGCCTACGATCTCGCTCGCTCCGGCCAGGACGTTGAGCTCAAGAGTCGCCTCGTCACCATCTCTCGACTCGAAGCGTCGGGCATAACCCGCGGTGATGGAGTCATTGACGTGGAGCTCGTGGTGGATTGTTCGTCCGGCACATATATTCGAGCTCTCGCACGCGATATTGGTCGGACGCTCGGAGTGGGCGGGCACCTGATAGCCCTGCGGCGAACCCGAGTGGGCCCCTTCGACGTGGAGGGAGCGCCACTTCCCCAGGACGTGCAGGAATCGCAGGTGATGAGCCTTGCTGAGGTGGCCGGCGCTGTGATGCCGGTGGTGGTTTTGGAGCCCCAAGAGGTCATCGATATCTCGCACGGTCGACCTATTCGAGCTCAGGGGTGGCCCATGCCTGGGCCAATTGCTGCCGTGGCAGGAGAATCAGGTCGGTTGGTGGCAATTCTCGAGGCTTCCGGAGGTCGCAGCCGTATCCTGATGGGTGTCCCCGACTCCGAGCGCTGAGAGGATTCAGCGGAGAGGTTTCACCCGTGATCGAGTGGTTTTACTGGTTGCAGCTCGGTGTTGCAATCGTGGCGGGTTTTCTCGCGGTGGGATTTGCTTTGGCGAAGCGGACCCCGAATGACTACACGCTCGGATCAATCGTTCTCTTGGGGTTCTTGCTGTTCATCCAGATTATTGTGACCATTTTTCAACCCGGGTTGGGTAATTCGCCGACAGGCAGCTTGCTCGAGTTTTGGATGTATCTGATCACGGCATTCCTGATGGTTCTCGCAGGGTCGGTGTGGGCGCTCGTCGAGCGCTCCATCATGTCCAATGTGATGCTGGGCCTTCTCGCCGGATCCATCGCCGTGATGCTGGTCCGGATGGATGTCATCTGGTTTGTGAATAGTGCCTAGCCCTTTGCCCGAGGGGGATCTCGCCCCGGAAGATGGAATTCTCCCGCTATCAGCCAGACAGGCTGCGAGTTCCCGAGACTTGGGGCTCTATATTCATGTGCCTTTTTGCGCGGTGCGCTGTGGTTATTGCGATTTCAATACCTACACCGCGACCGAGTTAGAGGGTGTGTCACAGGCCAGTTATCCAGCTCAAGCCAATGCTGAAATCGAGTTTGCGAGACAGGTTCTCGAGAGCTCCGGGGTGCCGCAGAGACCTCTCTCCACTGTGTTTGTGGGGGGTGGGACTCCGACTTTGTTGGGACCAGAACCATTGGCGCAGATGCTCCACAAAGCGCGTGAAACCTTCGGGTTTGTCGAGGGCGTTGAAGTCACCGTCGAGGCAAACCCCGACAGTGTGAGTGCCGAGGATCTCCATGCTCTGAAGGCGGCCGGTGTGACCAGGGTGTCCTTGGGCGTGCAATCCAGTGACCCTTCGGTGTTGGCCACCCTGGATCGGACCCATAACCCTGAGCGTGTTCCCGAGGTGGTGCGGTGGGTCAAGGATGCCGGCCTGAAGGTTTCTCTAGACCTTATTTACGGAACTCCCGGGGAGACTCTAGAGAGCTGGAGGGCGACGCTGACGGGCGCTCTAGAGCTTGAAGCTGACCATGTTTCCGCCTATGCCCTCATAGTCGAGAAGGGCACCGCGCTGGCAGCGCGGATTTCACGGGGAGAGCTCGCAATGCCCGATGACGACCTCCATGCCGAAATGTATTCGCTCGCGGACGAGCTTTTTGACCAGGCCGGGTACTCCTGGTACGAGGTGAGCAACTGGGCGAGAACGCCTGAGCACCATTCCCGCCACAACCATTCTTATTGGACCTCCCAAGACTGGTGGGGGATTGGACCTGGAGCGCACTCTCATGTCGGCGGAACCAGGTGGTGGAATGTGAAACACCCCTCTGCTTACGCCACAAGAATCAGTCGAGGCGTCTCGCCAGCGTATGCGAGAGAAGTCTTGAGCGACCAGGCCATCCGGATGGAGCAGATTCTGCTGGGTATTCGCCTGGCCGAAGGCCTCGATGCTTCCCTAATCTCCCCTGATGGCCGCCCTCTCCTCGCCGAATGGGTGTCTCGAGGGCTTCTGGATGGCGCTGCGCTACTGGCTGGCCGGGTGGTTCCCACCCTCCAGGGCCGTTTGGTCGCGGATTTCATGGCACGGGAGCTGACCTGAGGACCTGACTGAGGCATCATCGCTACTATTAGCAATCAACAGGCGAGACTGCCAGTTTTGCGTGAAGGAGGTGGAGACGACATGGTGTCAGACCGTGCCCTAGAAGTTCTCCGCGTCATCGTTCAGGACTACATCGACTCCAAAGAACCCGTCGCGTCTAAGGCCATCGCCGATCGTCACGGTTTTGGGGTCTCAGCAGCCACCATTCGCAATGACATGGCTTTGTTGGAAGAAGAGGAGCTCATCACGGCTCCTCACACGTCAGCCGGTCGAATCCCCACCGACAAGGGATACCGGGTCTTTGTGGATCAGCTGGCTGGTGTGAAGCCGCTCACTCCTGCGCAACGCCGAGCTATCGAGCAATTTCTCAGCGAATCCGCTGACCTTGATGACACCCTCACCCGGACGGTACGCCTGCTCTCCCAGCTCACCAACCAGGTTGCAATCTTGCAATACCCCAGCTTGAGTGTGGCCACGGTCCGACATGTGGAGTTACTTCCGATGGGGACTCACCGCGTGATGACTGTCCTGATCACCGATGGTGGCTCGGTGGACCAAAACATTGTTGAGTGCGCTACAGAACTGGACGAAGAGGTTGTGGCCGAGTTGCGAGCACACCTCAACTCCCAGCTCGTCGGAGTCTCTCTGGCGCAGATGCCCGAGAAATTGAGGGGACTCTCCGCAACTGTGTCTCCCCGGCGCAAAGAGCTCATGGAGGCACTCAGTGATGCCCTCCAGCATGCCGTGGATGGGCACCGATCCGATCGATTGATGATGGCGGGTGCTGCGAATTTGGTGCGAGGCGAGCACGACTTCTCGTCCTCTGTCTATCCCGTGCTCGAGGCGATCGAGCAGCAGGTCACACTCTTGAAGCTCTTCACAGAAATGAAGTGGGAGTCTGAGGAAGTTCAAGCCCGCATTGGTCGAGAAAACGAAGGTCCGTTCGCCGAAACCGCCGTTCTCGCCTCCGCTTACCAGTCGGGCTCTGACCACAGAGCGACTCTGGGAGTGGTGGGGCCGACCCGGATGGACTACTCCAGCAATATGACCGCGGTCCGTGCGGTGGCGAGCTACCTCTCGCGACTGCTCGGAGACCACGAATCGGAAAGAGCTTAAAAGCGTGAGTGTTGATCATTACGAAGTTCTTGGTGTCAGCCGGGATGCCAGCCCGGAGGACATCAAGAAGGCTTACCGTAAGTTGGCTCGCCAGCTTCACCCCGATGTTAACAATGACGATGACGCGGAGGAGAAGTTCAAGCTGGTCTCCCACGCCTATGACGTTCTCTCTGATCCCGAGCAGCGGGCCAACTACGACATGGGTGGCCAAGCTGGATTTGGTGGATTTGGCCCGTTTGGCGACATCTTCGAAACCTTCTTTGGGCAAGGCGGGTCACAGCGAGGACCACGCTCTCGCAAAGAACGAGGTCAAGACGCGCTGCTCCGGGTTGATGTTGATCTCAAAGACGTCATTTTTGGTGTGACGCAAACCCTCGAGGTCGACACCGCCGTGGTGTGCGAATCCTGCAACGGTTCGTGTGCGTCACCGGGAACGCAGGCGCGTCGATGTGACATCTGTGGAGGGTCGGGATCCCTGCAACGCACGGTGCGCTCGGTCCTGGGAAACATGGTCACGCAGAGCCCTTGTGGAAGTTGTCGGGGATTTGGTGAAGTTATTGACTCTCCCTGCCCCACGTGCGCTGGACAAGGTCGCGTCCGGGCCACGCGCTCGCTGTCAGTGGATATTCCCGGGGGCATAGAGACTGGTCAGCGGATTCACCTCCCCGGGCAGGGTGAAGTGGGCCATGGCGGTGGCCCCGCGGGGGATCTTTACCTGGAGTTCACAGTGCGAGGGGACAAGATTTTTTCCCGCTCGGGCGATGACATTATCGCCACCGTTGAGGTGGATGTCTTGGACGCGATCGAGGGCATCGAGGTCACCCTTGAAGCACTCGACGGAGACGTCGTCGTGCCGGTGAAGCCTGGAACACAAAGCGCTGACGTCATCACCATCAAGGGTCGCGGTGTCACGAAGCTGCGGGGTAGCGGTCGTGGAGATTTGCGACTCGGGGTTCAAGTCTTGACCCCGGCGAAATTGAGTGCCAAAGAATCGGAGCTGGTGAAGAAGTTGCGCGAACTTCGCAAGCCTGCGCCACCCACTCTCGCGGGCGCGCAGCAGGGAGTCTTCCAAAAGTTCCGAGACCGCCTCTTCGGGGGATAGCCAGGTGGCTCACCTTTACTACGTGCCTGCCGGCAGCCCCCTCGAGGTAGCGAAGCCCACCCGACTCCTCAACGACGAGGCTCGTCACGCCGCCACCGTGGGGAGGCTTCGTGTCGGGGAAGAAATTCTTGTCGGTGACGGGGAGGGGACACTCGCCACAGCCCGGGCCACGGAAGTCGGACCTAGGGAGGTAGTTCTCGAGGTGTTGGATACCACCGTTTATGCCCGCCCACAGCCTGAGATCTGGCTTGTGCAGGCCTTGGCTAAAGGGGACAGGGATGAACTAGCTATCCAAACCTGCACAGAGCTCGGTGTCGATCGCATTATCCCGTGGCAAGCTGCCCGGAGTGTGTCGCTGTGGAAAGGTGACAAAGTCGCCAAGGGCGTCGCCCGCTGGCAGAAGATCGCCACGGAAGCCTCCAAACAGTCTTTGCGTCCGTGGATACCCAGTGTCCAAACACCCATGACCACGAAGGAGATTGCCGATGTGGGTGGAGCCCACCAGTTAGTTCTGTTGGACCCGGAAGCTCATGACTCCCTTTCTGCCTATATTCCGCGTCAAGAGCTGCATGTCCTTGTCATGGTCGGTCCAGAGGGGGGAATAGAGCCCTCAGAAAAAGAGCTGTTGATGAAGTCAGGGGCCGTCGACCTGCGGTTGGGCTCTACTGTGCTTCGAACCTCGAGCGCGGGCCCCGCGGCGCTCGCCCTGTTGAACAGCTCCATGGGGCGCTGGTGATAACTGGGTGCGGGTCCTGGAGCCAAGTTCTAGACTGGGCTTCATGAGCGAGCCTTCGATTTTCTCCCGCATCATTGCTGGAGAGATCCCAGCGGACATCGTCTTCCAGAACGATCGCATCATCGCGCTGCGCGATATCGCGCCACAGGCTCCGGTTCACCTCCTTGTGGTCCCGAAGACTGAGCAATACCGAGATGTGACCGAGCTCGCTGAGGGCGATCCAGCGTTGCTCCAAGAGATGGTCCAGGTTGCGGGCGAGCTCGCCACTGAGCACGCTGATGGTGATTTCCGTTTGGTGTTCAATACCGGTGTGGGCGGTGGGCAAACGGTCTTCCACGTGCACGCCCATGTCCTTGCGGGTGGGCTTGAAGAGGGATCACTTGCCGGCTAAATCACCGAACTCAGTGTCCCTCACGGTGGACGTTGACGATGTCGCCATGATTCGTGTCCTGGGTGTTCACGATCGCGTCCTCTCCCAGGTGGAGGCAGAATGCCCGGGTGTTGTGATTGTGGCCAGGGGTAACACCATCACCATTTCTGGAGCGGAAGGTGATGTCGCCACCGCGCACCAACTCGTGAGTGATCTGGTGCACATGGCGAGAGAAGGTGTCGATCTAGGCGCTCGGGATGTGTCCACGGTGGCAGAGATTCAGCAGTCGACGGGCAAGAGAGCAGCGGGTTTTCTGACCGAGCCGATTCTGTCCTCGCGCGGCCACACCATCAGACCCAAGACTGTCGGTCAGAAGAACTATGTCGATGCGATCGATGAAAACACGATCGTGTTCGGGGTGGGACCCGCTGGTACCGGAAAGACTTACCTGGCGATGGCCAAAGCGGTGGCCGCTCTTGAGCGAAAAGAAGTTGACCGCATTATTTTGACGAGACCTGCGGTGGAAGCTGGCGAGCGCCTGGGATTCCTGCCCGGCACACTGACCGACAAAATCGATCCCTACCTTCGCCCGCTCTTCGATGCCCTCCACGAAATGATGGATCCGGATTTGATTCCGAAGCTGCTGGCGAGCGGAACAGTCGAGGTAGCGCCTCTGGCCTATATGCGTGGTCGAACACTGAATTCCTCTTTCATCATTTTGGATGAAGCTCAGAACACCTCACCGGAGCAGATGAAGATGTTCCTCACTCGTTTGGGATTTGGGTCGAAGATGGTCATCACCGGAGATATCACCCAAGTTGACCTTCCTGGCGGGACCAGCGGGTTGAAGCTGGTGGGAGGAATCCTCGAGGACCTCGAAGACATTCATTTTGAGTACCTCACGGCCAAAGATGTCGTCCGGCATTCACTGGTGTCGGAGATCGTGGAGGCGTATGCGCGTCACGAGTCGGCGAAGGGCGACAAGCGTGTCCGTTGAGCTCACGAATGAGTCGGGTTTCCCCGTGGATGAGGAGTCCCTGCAGGCTGTCACCATGCACGCGATGGCTCAGATGAAAGTTCACCCGGATGCTGATGTCGCGATTGTCTTGGTCGATGAGAAAGCAATGTCCGATTTGCACCTGCAATGGATGGATGAGCCCGGTCCAACCGATGTGCTGAGTTTTCCGATGGATGAGCTTCGCCCGGGCCTGGAAGGCGATGATGCTGCCGAGGGAATCCTGGGTGACATTGTTCTGTGCCCGACCGTCGCCCAGAAACAGGCGGAAGCAGCGGGACACTCGGTGATGGATGAGCTCCACATGCTGACAGTCCACGGAATGTTGCATCTTCTCGGGTTTGACCATGCCGAACCGGAGGAAGAAAAGGAGATGTTCGGCTTACAGGGCGACATTCTGCGCAGTTTTCAGGAGAACCGCTCATGGCCCTAGCCTTCGTCATCATCGCGGTGCTCTTGATCGTCATCGGTGGTTTGCTAACAGCCATTGATTCGGCTTTTTCCTCTGTGGGGAAGAACGACCTCATCGAAGAGGCGGCGACCAAGCGCAAACCCCAAGCGCTGCACCGAATTGCAGCTGATTTGCCTGCTCACCTCACCGCCTTACGTTTTGTTCGTGTTGTCGTGGACACCCTTGCGGCGGTGTTGATTACATTGGCTGCTTCGATGTGGTTGTCGCAATGGTGGCAGGTTCTCCTGGTTGCAGGCGCGATTGTGACCGGTGTCTCTTTTGTGGTGGTGGGCTCGAGCCCTCGCGCCGTGGGGGCGAGGAATGCGCTGTTCATGGTGAGGACATTCGGTTCTCTGGTGCGTGCAGTCCGCCTCGGCGTTGGGCCGCTTGCCGAAGGTCTCGTGGTCCTGGGAAATGTGGTGACTCCTGGCGTTGGCGGTACTGCCACGGTGACCAGTGAAAACCAATTCCGCAATTGGGTCGATGAGGCCACCGAACGGGACATGCTCGAAGAAGAAGATCGCGAGCTTTTGCACTCGGTTTTTGACTTTGGTGACACCATCGTCCGAGAAATCATGGTCGCCCGCACCGACATGATCACTGTTGACGCCGAAGACAGCATCAATGACGTCATGACGGTGTTCCTCGAAAAAGGCGTCTCCCGAATGCCTGTCATTGGGAAAGACAGCGACGAGGTGATCGGAATCTGCTACCTGCGCGATGTGGCGCGAGTGAAGCACGAGAAGCCCGCAGCGGCTCTCAAGAAACCCATTGCCACGCTCGCGAAACCGGCCCTGTTTATTCCCGAGAGTAAGAACGCGGATGACACTATGCGGTTCTTGCAGAGAGAACAAAACCACCTAGCCATGGTGGTCGATGAGTATGGCGGGATTGCGGGCTTGGTCACCCTGGAGGACCTCATTGAAGAGCTTCTGGGCGAAATATCGGATGAATATGACACCGATGTTGAGGATATTCATCCGCTCGGGCCCGATACGTATCGCGTGTCCGCGAAGTATGCCGTGGACGACCTCGAAGACCTCTATGACATCGACATTGATGAAGAAGACGTTGATACGGTCGGCGGATTGCTGACCAAACTGATCGGGAGGCTCCCTGAGGGTGGGTCCATGGCCTCAACCCAGGATTTGGTCTTAGTTGCAGAGCAACCCGAGGGCCGACACCAACGGGTCTCGTGGATTCGAGTGTCGCCGACAGAAGGCTGGTTAGAGCGCAAGGCGGTTCGAGCAGAAATCGATCAAGCCAGCACCGGTGAAGTACCTCTCCCATGAGTGCCGACGGCTATCGTGCAGGGTTTGTCACCTTCGTGGGGCGACCCAACGTCGGCAAATCAACCCTCATGAACGCTCTGGTGGGCGAGAAGGTCGCCATCACGTCCTCGAAGCCTCAGACCACGCGGCATGCCATCCGAGGCATCGTGCACCGGGAGAATGGCCAGCTCATCATCGTGGACACCCCTGGAGTCCACCGGCCGAGAACTTTGCTGGGACAGCGACTCAATGATTTGGTGCAATCCACCCTCTCAGAAGTGGACGTTATTGCTCTATGCGTACCCGCCACCGACGATGTCGGTCCCGGCGACACGTTTATTGCCAACGAAATCCTCAAGTACCCGAGGGCACGCAAGATTGCGCTCATTACGAAAACAGATAGCGCCACGAAAGACCAGATTGCGACCCGGTTGATGGAGGTTGACCAGTTAGCGGACTGGGAGGCCCTTATTCCTCTCTCCGCCCTCACCGGAGAGCAGCTCGACGTGGTGGTCCGGGAGATTCTTGCGTTGATGCCCGAGTCTGACCCGCTGTATCCGCCTGAGGACACCAGCGAACAAACGGTAGAAGTGCGCATTGCGGAGCTAATTCGTGAGGCAACCCTTGAGGGTGTGAGCGAGGAGCTCCCGCACTCCATTGCCGTCACCATCGATGAGATGGGGGAGCGAGACGATGGCTTGCATCAAATTTTTGCCAGTCTGTGGGTAGAGCGTGATAGCCAAAAAGGCATCATGATCGGCAAAGGTGGTAGCAAACTCAAAGATATTGGCTCGCGGGCCAGAACTGAGATTGAGGCTCTGTTGGGACACAAGGTCTACCTGTCCATCCAGGTCAAAGTCTCCAAAGAGTGGCAACGAGACTCTAAGAAGATCACCAAACTGGGTCTCTAGCGGGACACGGGGGTGCGTGTTACCCTAGCCCTGTGAGACACGAGCTTCTCCTCCTTACCCGCCGCGCCGGGGCGTCCATCTAGGCCATCCCCCGTCGCGGCTCACTGGCGTTGGCCGCTCTCATCAGACGTAAGGGATACCAGCTCATGAAGAACTCTCAACAAGCATCATCGATGCCGATTCACAAGTATCGGCCGTATACGAAGAATTTTGCCGTCCAGTTGCCCGATCGCACCTGGCCCGACGCTGTTATCGACAAGGCGCCGCGCTGGTGTGCGGTCGATCTTCGCGATGGTAACCAAGCGCTCATCGATCCGATGAGCCCGGAGCGCAAGAAAATCATGTTTGAGCTTCTTGTTCGCATGGGATACAAGGAAATCGAGGTGGGATTCCCTTCGGCGTCGCAAACAGATTTTGATTTCGTGCGAAGCCTGATCGAAGACAACCTAATCCCTGACGACGTCACTATTCAGGTTCTGACTCAAGCCCGTGAGCACCTCATCAGGCGGACCTATGAGTCACTGGTGGGAGCGAAGCAAGCGATTGTCCACCTCTACAACTCCACCAGCACCCTCCAGCGTGACGTCGTTTTCCGTACCGATAAGCAGGGAATCATCGACATCGCCTTAGAGGGTGCGCGCTTGTGCCGATCGATGGAAGAGCTGGTTCCGGGCACAGAGATTTACTACGAATATTCCCCTGAGAGCTACACCGGCACCGAGCTGGAGTTTGCTCTGGAGGTGTGCAACCAGGTGTTGGAAGTTCTCGAGCCCACCCCAGAGCGCAAGGTCATCATCAACCTCCCGGCAACCGTCGAAATGGCAACGCCGAACCTCTACGCGGACTCGATTGAATGGATGTCACGCAACCTGAACCACCGAGAGAACGTGATCCTGAGTCTGCACCCTCACAATGACCGGGGAACGGCGATTGCTGCGGCTGAGCTTGGCTACATGGCGGGTGCTGATCGCATTGAGGGGTGTCTCTTCGGCAACGGCGAGCGCACCGGAAACGTTGACTTGGTGGCGCTGGGATTGAACCTGTTCACGCAGGGAATTGATCCGAACATTGACTTCAGTGATCTCGATGAAATCAAGCGCACCGCCGAGTACTGCAACCAATTGGCTGTGCACGAGCGAAGCCCGTGGGCTGGAGACCTGGTTTACACGGCATTCAGTGGGTCCCACCAAGACGCCATCAAGAAGGGCTTCGAGGCAATGGAAGCTGAGGCCTCAGCCAAGGGCGTGGATATCAACGAGCTGGAGTGGGCTGTTCCCTACCTGCCGATTGACCCGAAAGATGTTGGTCGCACCTATGAGGCCGTCATCCGCGTTAATTCTCAATCCGGGAAGGGCGGGGTCGCCTACCTGCTGAAGACCGACCATGCACTCGATCTGCCTCGGAAACTCCAGATCGAGTTCTCGCAGGTTGTCCAGGCGAAGACCGATGCTGAGGGTGGCGAGGTCACCAGCGACCAAATCTGGACCATCTTCCAAGACGAGTACCTGCCGGCCGCCGAAATCCAGGAAAAGTGGGGGCATTACGAACTGCTCTCTACTCGCTCTGCTAGCGACATGGATGGCACCGTCACCTTGCAGATCAAGCTTCGCTCCGGGGAAGACCAGATGGAGGCCACAGCAGAGGGCAATGGACCCATTGCTGCGTTCTTGAAGATCCTGTCCGACCAGGGCATTCAAATTCGTTTGTTCGATTATGTCGAGCACACGTTGAGTGCCAGTGGGGATGCTCTCGCTGCCGCGTATGTGGAGCTTGAGGTCAATTCACGAACGCTGTGGGGTGTGGGGATTGACGGCGATATTTCCACGGCGTCGCTCAAAGCGATCGTGTCCGCTGTCAACCGCGCTCTGCGCTTCGAATCTCCAGCGAAGGAACTCGTCGGCGCTGTCTAGACGGTGTGCCCCGCGGGATAAATCCTGGTTTCGCGCGGGATACTAGGGGCATGCCCACCTACCGAGACGACGCGATTGTCTTGCGTACCCATCTGCTGGGCGAATCGGACAAGATTGTGACCCTGCTGGGTCGCAGCCGAGGGAAAATTCGGGCGGTAGCCAAAGGCATCCGGAAAACTACCTCCCGTTTTGGTGCGCGGCTGGAGCCTTTCAACCAGGTTGATGCGATGTTGTACGAGGGCAAAAGCCTCGACATCATTCAGCAGGCAGAATCGCTGGGTTCGCATAGCCAGGCGATTGGCAAGGATTACGGCAAATACACCTGCGCCATGGTGATGGTGGAAACGGCAGACAAGCTCACTGATCACGATTATCAGCCCTCCCACTACTCACTCCTACTGGGAGGTCTTCGCGCCCTCGCCGCGGGCGATCATGACTCGAGTTTGATTGTGGATTCTTACCTGCTCCGAGCACTTGCGCTCGCCGGGTGGTCCCCGAGCCTGGAGTTGTGCGCTGTCACCGGTGATGTAGGAGACCACAGTGCTTTCGCGGTATCACTCGGCGGTGTTGTGTCTGATGAGGTTGCCCCACCAGGTTCACCGCGCCTGCGCGATGGCTCGAAAGCGCTTCTCCAGTCGCTTCTGGAAGGGGACTGGCCTGTTGCAGAGGCTTCTGACGCCATGACGAGATCGCAAGTCTCTGGGCTTATCGCTGCGTATACGCAGTATCACCTGGAGCGCCACGTAAAGTCTCTGGTGCACCTGGATCGCACACCCACTGCCACGCAGGTGGAGGCGCTCCCGTGAGTTCACAGGATTTCCTGCCCGTTGATTGGACGGGCCAGACGCCTCCGGCGTTTGATCGACACAAGCTTCCTGCCCATGTGGCTCTCGTGATGGATGGCAACGGTCGCTGGGCTAATTCGCGGGGCTTGCCTCGGGTGGAGGGGCATAAAGCCGGCGAGGCGGCCCTGCTCGACGTGGTGGCAGGGGCCCTCCAAGCAGGGGTGTCTCACCTCTCGGTCTATGCCTTTTCGACAGAAAACTGGAATCGATCACCCGAAGAGGTTCGGTTCTTAATGGGCTTCAACCGTGATGTCTTGCGGCGACGTCGTGACCAACTCCACCACTGGGGAGTGCGGGTTCGTTGGTCGGGGAGACGACCCAAGCTCTGGTCCAGTGTCATCAAAGACCTAGAGGCCGCAGAGACACTCACAGCGCGCAATACGGCGCTGACCCTCACCATGTGTGTGAACTATGGCGGTCGAGCAGAGATCATCGACGCGATGCGCGCCATTGCCGGAGAGGTTGCTGCGGGGTCGATCACGCCTGATCGCATTACCGAGAAGACGCTGGCGCGTCATCTCTACATTCCCTCGCAGCCCGATGTTGATCTGTTTGTGCGGACCTCGGGCGAGCAGCGAACCAGCAACTTTATGTTGTGGCAGAGCGCGTATGCCGAAATGGTGTTCCTGGACACGCTGTGGCCGGATATGAATCGCATCGAACTATGGGAGGCAATACGCCAGTACCAGTCGCGCGCCAGGCGTTTTGGTGGCGCTGTGGACCAACCGAAGACAGGAAAGAAAGCCTCTAGCTAAGATAGAGACTCTGTGCCGGGGGTTTCCCGCCAGAAACCAAGGGAGCACCATCAGTGGCAGCCACAAGCAAGTTGGATAACGTCATTGCGCTAGCCAAGCGCCGGGGCTTTGTCTTTCAGTCTGGTGAAATCTATGGAGGCTCCCGCTCCGCCTGGGACTATGGCCCACTAGGCGTCGAGCTGAAGGAAAACATCAAGCGCCAGTGGTGGCGGCGGATGGTTCAATCTCGCGCTGATGTGGTGGGTTTGGATTCTGCCGTCATCCTTCCCAAAGCCGTCTGGGAAGCGTCCGGACACGTCGAAGTTTTCTCCGATCCGCTGGTGGAGTGCCTCAGTTGCCACAAGCGCTACCGCGCCGACCACTTGCTCGAAGAGTTTGAGGAAAAGAAGGGCCGAGCTCCGGAGAACGGCCTGGCTGACATTGCCTGCCCGCACTGTGGCAACAAGGGTAAGTTCACTGAGCCTCGCGCGTTTAGCGGTCTGCTGAAGACCTACTTGGGACCTGTTGATGATGAGGCAGGACTGCACTATCTCCGCCCGGAGACGGCGCAAGGCATTTTTGTCAACTTCAATAACGTCGTCTCGACGGCCCGCATGAAGCCACCTTTTGGTATCGCCCAGATTGGGAAGAGCTTCCGCAATGAAATCACGCCAGGTAACTTCATTTTTCGCACTCGCGAGTTTGAACAAATGGAGATGGAATTTTTCGTCAAACCAGGTGAAGACGAAGAGTGGCACCAGTACTGGATTGATGAGCGTTTTGCCTGGTACACGGATTTGGGCATCAACCCCGAGAACCTGCGTCTCTATGAGCACCCGAAGGACAAGCTCTCGCACTACTCGAAGCGAACAGTCGACATCGAGTATCGCTTTGGCTTCTCCTCGGGTGAGTTTGGTGAGCTCGAGGGCGTCGCCAACAGGACCGACTTTGATCTCTCCACCCATAGCAAGCACTCCGGTTCTGACCTGTCCTTCTTCGACCAAGCTGTGGACGAGCGTTGGACCCCCTATGTGATTGAGCCGGCTGCTGGGTTGACTCGCTCGCTGATGGCTTTCCTCGTGGATTCCTACTACGAGGACGAAGCCCCGAACTCCAAGGGAGGCGTCGACACTAGGACTGTGCTGAGGCTCGATCGCCGTTTAGCGCCCATCAAAGTCGCAGTCTTGCCGCTTTCGCGAAATGAGCAGCTCTCGCCCCTGGCCCAGAAGGTCGCTGATGACCTCCGCCAGTACTGGAACGTGGAATTCGATGATGCTGGTGCGATTGGGCGACGCTATCGTCGCAATGACGAAATTGGTACGCCGTTTGCGGTCACCGTCGACTTTGAGTCCCTCGAGGACAACGCTGTCACTATTCGCGAGCGTGACACGATGAGTCAGGAGCGCGTCTCGTTGGATAAGTTGCGCGATTACCTTTCTGCAGCGCTTGTAGGGGCGTAATCATGGCGGGGCCAGCTCTCGCACAGAAGCCGCTCGCCATCGGCCCCCTGGAGCTTGATGTCCCCGTCGTGCTGGCTCCTATGGCCGGCATCACCAACACCGCTTTTCGTAGGCTCTGTCGCGAGTATGGGGCTGGCCTCTATGTCAGCGAGATGATCACAAGTCGTGCACTGGTCGAGAGAACGCCGACGAGTATGCGACTCATTAAGCACCACGAGTCCGAAACTCCTCGAAGCATTCAGCTCTATGGAGTTGAACCCACCACTATTTCTGAGGCAATCCGGTTTCTCGTGGACGAAGATCGATGCGACCACATCGACCTTAACTTCGGGTGCCCCGTCCCGAAAGTGACAAGAAAAGGCGGAGGGGCGGCTCTGCCATGGAAACGCAGTCTGTTTCGCGACATTGTCGAGAGTGCGGTCAAGGCTGCCGGAGACATTCCGGTCACCATCAAAATGCGCAAAGGCATCGACGATGACCATCTGACATTTCTTGAGGCGGGTAAAGCAGCGGAAGGCGCTGGGGTTGCCTCGATTGCCCTGCACGCCCGGACTGCCTCACAGTTTTATTCCGGTCACGCCGACTGGGACGCTATTGGGGAGCTCAAATCGAAGATTTCGGGCGTTCCTGTGCTCGGCAACGGTGATATTTGGAGTGCTGAAGACGCGCTGGCGATGGTGCGGCAGAGCGAATGCGATGGCGTGGTGGTCGGGCGCGGGTGTCTGGGTCGCCCCTGGCTTTTCGGCGACCTCCAGGCAGCATTCAAAGGTGAGGGGCTTCGCATTCGGCCGGGGCTTGGAGCTGTTGCCGAGGCGTTTAGACGTCACGCGGAGCTATTGATGGAGTTTTTTGACGGCGATGAGGATCGTGCGTGCCGGGATATTCGCAAACACGTCGCCTGGTACTTCAAGGGCTACCCGGTCGGGGGAGAAGTTCGCGCGAGGCTTGCGACGGTGGAATCCCTGCAGCAAATGGATGATTTTTTGGGTGAACTCGATGGCTCTGCTCCCTATCCTGCCGAGGGTGTTGAGGGCCCGCGCGGTCGCCAGGGATCGCCCAAGAAGGTGGCCCTTCCGGAGCATTGGCTGAAGAGCCAAGAGTTGAGCGCTAGTGAGCGGGACAACCTGCGCATGGCGGAGGTGGACTCCAGTGGTGGCTAAGACCTATTCCACCTTTGATCGCGAGCGGTTTGTTCCCGAGACACATTCCTCCACCCGCAGTGATTTCGCGAGAGATCGGGGTCGCCTTCTCCATTCCTCAGCTCTTCGACGCTTAGCCGCCAAAACCCAGGTCCTCTCGCCCACGGCAGGTCTGGATTTTGCGAGAAACCGTCTGACCCATTCACTGGAGGTCGCACAAATTGGACGGGAACTGGCGAATCGATTAGGGCTCGACGCTGATGTGGTGGAAACTGCGTGTCTCGCCCATGACCTGGGCCATCCCCCTTTTGGCCATAACGGTGAAAAAGCACTGTCAGAATGGGCGACCGAGTGTGGCGGTTTCGAAGGGAATGCCCAATCCTTCCGCCTACTGGTGAGGCTTGAGCCCAAAGCGGTTGATGCGAATGGAGTTCCCCGTGGACTCAATCTGACGAGAACCAGCCTGCTTGCCAGCATCAAGTATCCGTGGAGCGCAGAGACTCCCGATATGGACCCCAGTGGTCGAGCAAAGTTTGGCGTGTACGCCGATGATCAGGATGTGTTTGAGTGGGCTCGGCAAGGACTGCCTCCACGCAGGCTCACCATTGAGGCAGAAGTCATGGACTTCTCCGACGACGTGGCCTATTCGGTGCATGACTTCGAGGACGCCATAGTCAATGGGTACCTTGACCCTGCTGCACTGGCTTCTGAGAAGGACCGGAGCGACATTCTGCATGACATGGCGACCTGGGTGGGCACAGTATCACCGGATTCCCTAGTCGCTGCCTGGGAGCGATTAGCAAGCGTTCCCGGCTGGGTGAGCAGTTTTGCGCCATCCAGGGCGCAACTCGCGTCACTCAAGAACCTCACCAGCACACTTATTGGGCGATTCGCGCTCACCGCCGTTGTTGAGACCATCGATGGTCTTGAATCACTCCAGGTGCCGAGTGAAACCCGCGATGAAATCGCGTTGCTGAAGGGCCTTGTCGCAGTTCATGTGATGTCACATACGGCTCGTCAGCCCATTTATCACCACCAGCGCGATGTGATTAAAGCGCTGGCAACTGCTTTGGCAAAGGACCCACACCTGATGGACGCTGTGTTTCAGGCTGACTATATGGCGGCCACCTCGGATTCGGGTCGCCAGAGGGTTGTGGTTGACCAGGTAGCCTCGCTCACCGACCAGTCGGCCATGTCACTGTATGAGCGCCTAGGCCTGTCCTAAGTTCTTCACACCCACTTTTTCACCCGATGTGTCACAGGCGCTGTCTAACTAGACTGGCGTTGTGGCGGGGTTGATAAAGCGCGGAGACATCGATGAGGTGCGCCAGCGCGTCAACATCGCCGACGTCGTCGGCGATTACGTGACGCTCAAGTCCGCAGGTGTTGGCTCGATGAAGGGGCTCTGCCCCTTCCATGATGAGCGAAGCCCCAGTTTTCATGTTCGCCCTCAAGCGGGGTTCTATCACTGCTTTGGATGCGGCGAGGGTGGCGATGCCTACAGTTTTCTGCAGAAGATCGATCACCTGAGTTTTCAGGAGGCCGTCGAACGTCTCGCCGAGAGGGTCGGGTATCAGCTGACCTATGAGGATGGCAGTGGTGGCGCTCCGGCGGGAAATCGAGCACGCCTCTATGCCGCCAACCAAGCAGCTGAGAAGTTCTTTCGGGAGCACCTGGGTAAGCCAGAGGCTGAACTGGGGAGGACATTTCTGGGGGAGCGCGGGTTTGATGCTCTCGCAGCCGAGCGCTTTGGGGTGGGCTATGCGCCGGCGTCATACGATGCACTCTCCAAACATCTTGTTGGAGCAGGTTTCACTATCCAGGAGCTCCTGGACGCCGGGCTGGTCTCCCAGGGCGACCGAGGCGTCTATGACAGGTTCCGAGGGCGATTGGTGTGGCCAATTCGAGATGTGACCGGTCAAACCATTGGGTTCGGGGCGCGAAAGCTCCGTGACGATGATCAAGGTCCGAAATATCTCAACACTCCTGAGACAGCGGTGTATCACAAGTCTCGGGTTCTCTATGGTCTCGATCTCGCCAAGCGCGACATTGCGAAGCAACGGCAGGTCGTTATCGTCGAGGGTTACACCGACGTGATGGCATGCCATCTTGCGGGAATCACCACCGCAGTGGCCACCTGTGGTACTGCGTTTGGAGGAGACCACGTCACGGTGGTGCGCAGAGTACTCGGGGACTCCGATGATCCAGCGCAGGCCACAAAGGGCGAGGTCATTTTCACTTTTGACCCAGATGAGGCAGGACAGAAGGCAGCGTCTCGGGCCTTTGCGGAAGAATCCCGTTTTGCGGCACAGACTTTTGTCGCCGTTCCGCCGGAAGGCCTGGACCCCTGTGATGTGCGTATTACGAAGGGTGATGAGGCTCTTCGAGAAGTAATTGCGCATCGTCGACCCATGTATGAATTCATGATCAAACAGGTCATGAACCAGTGTGATCTGAACACCGTGGAGGGACGTACGCTCGCGTTGCGAGCGGCCGCACCCGTGGTCTCAAGAATCCGAGACCGTGTAATCCGAGACGGCTATGCCCGTGAATTGGCGGGATGGCTGGGGATGAACCCCGATGATGTGCTGCGAGAAATTCGTGCTGGAGCCACGAAAGCTGCTCCGGCCAGTTCACCAACAACCCCTGCGCCAGAGGGGGACAAGCCGTACACGATGGAGTCACTCTCTAAAGACCCCGTCACCACTCTGGAGAGAGACGTGTTGATGGTGTTGCTTCAGCACCCTGATGTGGTCCCTGCTGAGCGTGCCACCGCGGTCTTGTCGACTCAGTTCTCCCATGCGGCTCTCGCTCTTGTGCGTGATGCCATGCTCTCGGTGTTCGACAAGTATCAGGACGGAGCCTGGGTGTCGCGGGTGACCGCGGAGACACCGGAGGCCTTACAGCCCCTCGTGGGGCAGCTCTCTGTCGCCCCGCTTCCAGAGAGCAAAGCGCAGACGGAGCGGTACTGCCTCGGAGTTACAGCGACGCTCTTAGACCGAGATTTGCTGCGTCAGAAGGCCGAATTGATGAGCACTCTGCAGCGCACCGATGCCACGGAGGATCCTGCCGGCTATCGCGTGGTTCAGGAGCAATTAGTGACAATTGAAGCCAAGCGGCGCGCGTTGCGGGACGAATAATGGCGATTCAACACCAGGAGTGGAGTGGCGACTCCCGCACTCACCCGGCCCTGCAGGGCGGACCAGTGTCGATGGAGCCCTTCACCACAGAGATGTTCGTGGACGCTGTGGTCCAGGGGGGTGGCTCGCTCCAGCCTCTGGATGAGACGACAAGGGGTTTGCTCTGGGTGAGCCCGAGCGGAGCAGAAGCCCTCCAGGAAATCCTTGATCGCTACCCCGGTATCGAGTGGATTCAACTTCCGTGGGCTGGTGTGGATGCTTTTGCGCCTGTCCTGGCGGGTATTGCAGCACGGTCTCAGGACAGTCGCCCGGTCGTCACGTCGGCTAAAGGTGCGTATTCAGAGCCGGTGGCAGAGCACGCTCTGGCATTGCTGCTCGGCACCATGCGCGAGCTCCCGAGGAAAGCTCGGGATGCGCACTGGCAGGCCGAGCGAACTGGGCTATCACTTTTCGGTCGGCACATTGTTCTTCTGGGTGCGGGAGGGGTGGCCCGAGCTTTCTTGGACCTTGTGGCGCCCTTTCGGCCGCGGGTTACCGTCGTGCGACGAAGTGACGGCGAGGTGCCTGGAGCGACCGCCACCGTCTCACCCGAGCACCTCCACGAGGTTCTGCCGGATGCAGACGCCGTAGTCGTTGCCGCCGCGGCGACACGCGAGACCGCTCACGTCATCGGCGAGCGAGAGCTTGCACTGATGCCTGCTCACGCGGTGCTGGTCAATATTGCTCGCGGTTCGCTCGTGGATGCGGATGCAGTTCTCGATGCCGTATCAACGGGGAACCTTTTTGGCGCGGGACTGGACGTGATGGACCCTGAACCGTTCCCGAATGATCACCCCATCTGGCGGGAGAAAAGGATTGTGATCACGTCGCATTCTGCTGACACTCCGCCCATGACGGTGCCGCTGTTGGCGAGGCGAATCAGTGCCAATGTGGCCTCCTATGTGGGGGGCAACCCCCTGGTCGGTGTTGTCGATGTGGAGGCTGGCTACTAGCCTAGGAGGGCGAAAACGGCCGGTGCTGCTCTGGTAGCATCGTGGCTTAGCGTCGTAATCCTCGATAGCTCAATTGGCAGAGCAACCGGCTGTTAACCGGTAGGTTCTTGGTTCGAGTCCAAGTCGAGGAGCAACTCCCTCTCTATCCCCACAACTCCCACAGAAAGGGACTCATGTCAGGCTTTCTGGCAACACAGTCCATGTGGTTGATTCCCACACTGGCGGGACTCTTGGTCATTGCGCTGGGCCTCATTGTTTGGCTTGCCCTGCGTGGGCGGTCCTCATCTGATGTGTCTCAGGCGTCGCTCGATGACGCCTTTGAAGACTATGTGGAGAAGTCAGAGCTGGAGGTAAAGCTTGCCGAGCAGGCGGACCGTATGCGTGTCATCAGTGAGGTTCATGATGCAGCTGCAGCGACCTTGACCAGCTTGATCTCGCAAGCAGAGGGAGCAAAATTCACGGCAGTTTCGGACCCCCAAGTGGCCTCTCGGGCCGCTGAAGCAATTGCCGACTCCGCGAGGGCGGTGCTCAGCGACATTAGGCGAGTCGTCAACGTATCGCGTGACGGGGCAGAAGAAGTAGCGAATCTCCCCAGTCTCGTGTCCATTCATGACTTGTTCGAAGCCATGAACGAGTCAGGAATCACGGTGAAGTTTGAAGAAAGTGGCGAACCGTTCTCAATTACTCCCAGCGCTGAACTCGCCATTTTCAGAATTCTGCAAGAAAGCCTGAATAACACTCGGGCTCATGGCGGCCCAGGAACCACCGTGAAAGTCGGGATGAGCTGGAGTGCGCAAGGTCTGCATGTGCGCGTCGATGACGATGGCACCCGTGCAAGACGACGTTTTATGTCACCTGACGACGCTGGTTACACGATTGAGGATGACCAGGCAGCCCTCGTCGAAATTTTGTCGGGGCGAGGAATGAAAGAAATGCAGACGCGAACCGAGACTTTTGGTGGCGTTTTCTCTGCGCACCGAGTTCCAGGCGTCGGCTTTAGTGTCTCGGCAGCCTTCCCCACTCTCAAATTCCATAACGGTGTCCACGGGGTCAATACGCAGAGCTCGGAGGCTCGTGACTGAGGAGTTTCAGGACGCCCACAATCGTCGCGCGAGGTCTCAAGGAATCCAGGTCGCCGCGGCTGTGTCGCTTTACGGTGTTTCCTTTGGAGCGCTCTCCGTCGCGTTGGGCTTCACCGTGTGGCAGACGATGGTGCTGAGCCTCCTCATGTTTTCGGGGGCATCTCAGTTCGCTTTCATTGGGATCATCGGCACCGGGGGAGTAGCCGCTGCGGGAGCAGCGATAGCTTCTGCCGGTCTCCTGGGCATTCGAAATGGTCTGTATGCACTGCGTATGTCGCCCCTGATTGGTCCGGGATTCTGGAAGAGGGCTCTTGCGGGGCATCTGACAGTAGATGAGAGCACCGCGGTGGCGATTTCTCAGCCCGACCAAGAATCAGCCCGGCACGGTTTCTGGGCGACGGCACTTGTCTTGTATGTGGGGTGGAATCTTGCGACACTGATCGGCGCGTTGGCCGGTGATGCGCTGGGCGATGTTCGCACGTGGGGCCTTGATGCTGTGGCAGCAGCGGCGTTTCTGGGGCTCCTCTGGCCACGTTTGGTCTCCAAGGAGCCGGTTGCGGTCGCTATTGCAGCCGCGGCGGTCACCGTGGTTCTCATTCCGGTGGTTCCCGCAGGGATACCTGTTCTGGCTGCGGCGGGGGTGGGAATTGTGCTGGCAATCTACCGGCATAGGGTTGCTCCACACGCCCCCGCTCGAACAGATGGGGGAGACTCGTGACGGTGTGGATTGCGCTGATCGCTGCCGGGCTGGTGGTGTGGGCGCTGAAGAACCTCGGCTACCTCGTCCCTCCCCGGTTCGTGGAGGGGGCTCTCATGTCTCGAGTGGCCGGTTTGGTGACCGTCGCGCTGCTCGCCTCTCTCGTGGTCTCGCAGACGTTGCAGTCCGGGATGGGAATTGGTCTTGATGCTCGAGTGCCCGCGGTGGGAGTTGCTGCACTACTGCTCTATTTCCGAGCACCGTTTCTCGTTGTCTTGCTGGCGGCAGGTGCAGTGGCGGCAGGCTTACGCTTCTTCGACCTCATGGTCTGACTCGAAATCATCCACACCGGGTAGCCAGGATTTTCCAGGGATTCCAAAGCCTTCAGCTCGAACTTCTTTCCGAGCGGTTCTTCTCAGGCGCCAGGGCAAGTGATCGACATAGAGCTTTCCCTGAAGATGATCAAACTCGTGCTGGAAAATCCTCGCCAACCACCCTTCTGCGGTGATCTGTAGCGAGGTTTGCTGGGGTGTGGTGCCCCGAAGTACCACCCTGTTAGCTCTCACCAGGGGGTAGCGAAAATCGGGCACAGAGAGGCAACCCTCAAGGTCCTCCTCGGCGTCCGCCTTTCTCCGCTCAAGAGGGCCCACGTGGAGGGTGGGGTTGATGATGGCACCTTCCTGGAGAATCCCGTCGTCATCCGTCCACTCCCAGACAAACACCTGCTGTGAGACGCCAATCTGAGGAGCAGCGAGTCCCACACCGGGTGCCGCGCGCATGGTGTCGACCATGTCGGCGAGTAGCTCGTGCAGCTCGTCGTCAAATCGGGTGACAGGTGCTGCGGGGGAGTGAAGAACCGGGTCTCCGGTGATGCGGATAGGGCGAATCGTCACGAAGAGGACTTTATCCGGCTTTTCCGCGAAGACTCAGGGTTGTCGAGCGAGATCCGGGACAGAGGAAGGGCTTCTGGATGATTCTTTTGCAACCAGGTCACCATATGTTCGCGGACTTCGCACCGAAGATCCCACTGCTTGGAAGAATCCTCTGCGGACACGAGGAAACGCAACTGCACATAGCCTCCGACAGCGTCGGTGACAAGGACGCTAGACGCCCGGTGGTCCCACAGCGGGTTTTTCTCGAGGAACGCCTCGAATTCCTTGCGAACGTCTTCCAGGGGCACTCGCCAGTCCACGTCCATAAAGACTGTCCCGAGGACTTTGGAGCTCTTGCGCGTCCAGGTTTCGAATGCCTCGGAGGTGAAGTGAGTGGAGGGCACAATCAAACGACGCTCATCCCAGATATAGATGACGACATAGGAAAGGGTGATTTCGCCGACAGTGCCCCACTCATCTTTGACAACGACGACATCCCCGACCCGAATGGCGTTGCTAAAGGCCAGTTGGATTCCCGCAAAAAGGTTCCCCAGGACAGACTGGGCGGCCAAACCGCCGATAACGCTGAGCACACCGGCGGATGCGAGTAACCCTGCTCCCACGCCTTGGACAGCGGGAAATGTGAAGAGCGCAAATCCGATGGCGAGAATAGCAATAATCACGTTTGCCAACCGACGGAGGAGTCGCAGTTGGGTGGTGATCCGACGGACTTCCGCGTCGGACTGATCTCCGTTCTCAAACCTTTCAATGATGCGAGAGACCGAATAATTCACGACCTCTTGAACAAGGAAGCCCCCGGAGAGAATCAACAGAATGAGCAATCCCTGTGATACCGCCACCCACCACAGATCGTCGGGGCGTTCCACGACCATTGTGCTGATCAGGAGGGCGAAGGTGAGGACAAAAAAGCGCAATCGGGGGCGGATATCGGCATATGCCGGTGTCAGCCATTCAACTTTCTTGCCCGCGATTCTGACAAAGAGCCAAATAGCAAAAAGAACGCCAACAGCAATGCTCAGCGTGACAAGAGCGGAGGTGCCGACGGTGAGCCAAATATCCATGAAATCCCCTGGTTACGTATGAGATTTCTAGTCTACGGCGGAGCGCAACAGGGGCGTGGACTCTAGAGAATCTGTGACAGGAATTTCTTCGTACGCTCTTCTTGCGGGTTATCGAACAGCTCAGACGGCGTCCCCACTTCGACGATCTCTCCATCGGCCATAAAGACCACCCGGTCAGCAACCTCGCGGGCGAAGCCCATCTCATGGGTCACTACCACCATGGTCATACCCTCGGCCGCCAGCTCCTTGATTGCATCGAGGACCTCGTTAATCATTTCGGGGTCCAGGGCAGAGGTGGGTTCGTCAAAAAGCATCACCTTGGGTTTCATGGCCAGTGCTCTTGCAATGGCCACTCGTTGCTGCTGACCACCGGAAAGTTGAGAAGGGAATTTGTCCGCCTGCTCGGGAATTTTCACTCGTGTCAACAGTTCGAGAGCTAACTCTTCAGCTTTGGCTTTGGGCATGTTGCGTACTTGCCGGGGTCCGATGGCCACATTGGTGAGCACGGTCAGGTGCGGGAAGAGGTTGAAGTTCTGGAAGACCATTCCGGTTTCCTTGCGAATCTCTTGGATGTTACGAATATCCATGGTGAGTTCGGTGCCATCGACCGTGATGCGCCCAGCGTCATGCTCTTCGAGCCTATTAATACAGCGAATCAGCGTTGATTTTCCAGAACCAGAGGGGCCAATAACGACCACCACTTCTTGCTTTCCGACGCGAAAATTGATGTTTTTCAGAGCCTCAAAATCTTTGAAGCGCTTGTACACGCCGTCCATCACAACAATCGCGTCCGCCTCGCTGCGGTTCCCCGACATTTGCGTTGCATCGGTGAAGACTTTTTTACTCATCGCTGACCCACTCCCAGTCTCTTTTCCAGTCTCTGGCTTTCCCTACTCATCACATACGAACCAACCCAGAACAGCAGGCTCACAAAGGCAAGAGCCTCATAGATGTAGCCCTGTCCGAGGAAGTCATCCTG
>CAYGLJ010000006.1:0-46800 GCA_964350865.1 uncultured Microbacteriaceae bacterium | reverse complement strand
TCATTGGTCGCTCCGGCCACGGCGTGAAGGAAACCTTCACCGTGCGCAAGATCAGCTTCCAGGTCGGTGTGGAGCGTACGTTCCCGCTGCACTCCCCGGTAATCGACCACATTGAGGTCGTCTCCCGCGGTGATGTGCGTCGCGCGAAGCTCTACTACTTGCGCTCACTGCGCGGTAAGAAGGCCAAGATTCGCGAGAAGCGCGAATCCTAAGCATTTCTCTGGGGCTCTCCACCTACACTGACAACCGTTAAGTGTGAGTGAGAGAGCGGGACTCTAGGGTGCACCAGGTCAAAGCTCGTGGCTGATTCCAGGCGTTCCGTGGGGCGCATGCTCGGGGTGTTCCTGCGCGATGCCGTCATCATTGTGGTCGCGGCTCTCGTGGTCTCGTTCCTCATCAAGACGTTCCTGATTCGCTCGTTCTTTATCCCCACGGATTCGATGGATGCCACCCTTATCCGTGATGACCGGATCATCGTGTCTCAGCTTCATGGTGGACCCCTCGAGCTCAGCAGAGGCGATGTGATTGTCTTTGTGGACCCGGGAGGTTGGCTCTCAATCCAAAGCGGTGTGAGCGAGAACGACCCCCTGACTCGATTGCTCGATGGCCTCTCGGTTTTTGTGGGGTTGTCGGGACCTGATGACAACGAGCACTTGGTCAAGAGGCTTATCGGGCTGCCCGGTGACACTGTCGTGTGTTGTGATGAGCTGGGAGCGATGAGTATCAACGGTGTTCCCCTGGCGGAGCCCTATGTCTCTTTGCCCGAGGGTGTCACCAAGGTGAGCTCCAATGATTTTGAGGTGGTCGTGCCAGACGGTGCGGTTTGGGTGATGGGGGATAACCGCTACAACTCTGCGGATTCGAGGCGCAACATGGACAAGCCGGGTGGCGGTTTTGTTCCTCTGGAGAACGTCGTGGGACGAGCCATTGTGATCTCGTGGCCACAGGAGCGCTGGACCTGGCTCTCCAACTACCCTGAGACGTTCATTGGGGTGACGCTGAAAGAGGCTGTGCCATTCCTCGAGTAGAGCCAACGCTTGAGCTTGAGCACCAGCTGGTGGCGCAGGGGTTCACCAGCGTGATCGGCTGCGATGAGGTGGGACGTGGCCCACTCGCGGGTCCGGTCGTCGCGGGGCTCGTGGTCTGGACTCCGGATATTGCCGCCTGGCCGGAGGGTCTCTATGACTCCAAAACAGTGACCGAAAAGCGCCGAGGTCCCCTTGCGCAGGCGCTACGAGAGAGCTTCCCCCAGCATGCGCTCGGGGAATCTTCGGCTGAGATTGTTGACCACAAGGGAATCCAGACTGCGCTTGCCCTTGCGGTCGTGCAGGGATTGCTCACACTGGCACAGCAGGGGGTCGCTGTCGGGAATGCGGTTCTTCTGCTGGATGGTTCCCACGACTTTGTCACTCCCCACCTGCCACACCCTCTCCGGGTCGTGACGAGGACCAAAGCCGATCGGGATTGCGTCTCGGTTGCTGCCGCCTCAGTGATCGCTAAGGTCTACCGAGACGAGGCGATGATTGCTCACCATGAGCGCTATCCCGAGTACGGGTTTTCGAGCAACAAAGGCTATGGCTCGAAAGGTCACCTGGACGCCATCGCCCAGCACGGCATTACCCCCCTGCACCGGGCGTCGTGGATAAAGAAATAGCCCCTCCCTCTTTCCCCTTTAGACTCGGGTGCAATGGACTCTGACGACTTTGACGACTACGACCGGGAAGCTGAGCTTGCCCTCTACCGGGAGTACCGGGATATCGTGTCCCAATTCCGCTATGTCGTTGAGACGGAGCGCCGTTTTTATCTCGCGAACGAGGTGACCCGCGAGGTCAAGGAGCGCGGCAATGATTTCTATTTCGAGCTCACCCTGAACGACGTGTGGGTGTGGGACATTTATCGCTCGGATCGCTTCGTGAGCTCCGTCACTGTGCTGACTTTCAAAGATGTCAACGTCGAGGAGCTCGGCAGTAAAGACCTTAAGCTTCCGCAGGAACTCGCCCTCGACGAATAGCTGTCCACAGTCTCAATTCACGGGTAGTCATGCCCAGCTAAGACTCTTAGGCAGGCTGTGCAGCGACAGCGCTGTCACCCTGTGGCCATGGAGGCTCCAGAGTTACGCGCGAGAATTGCCTGGGGACTCATCTCAGAGCCCGGAGACACTCTTGCGTGGCAGCTCCACCGCGAGCTAGGCCCGAGTGAGTCACTAGGTCAGGTGCTGGAATCACGAAGCATTCGCGCACTCCAGCGACGCCTTTCGCAACGTCTGGACGCCGGAGTCCCACTCGAGAGGCTTTCCGCTTATCGCGCCCGGTACACCCCAGATCGCGTGCAGCGAGCGCTCGACGTCCAGCTCGAGCAGGACATCACCGCAATCTCCTCCGATCACCCGTGGTGGCCGCCACGGCTGAGCGACCTCGGTGAACGCGGCCCCTCCACGCTCTGGGTGAAGGGGAGTCTGCACCAGGCCTCTGGGGCGCAGGCCGTAGCCATTGTGGGGAGTTCGAGCCCCACTCGATCTGGCCGACAAGACGCGATAGCTCTCGCGGAGTGCGCACTGGAGAATGGCCTCACGATTCTGAGCGGTGGCACACGGGGCATCTCCACCGACGCCCACCGGCGCGCGCTCAACAGCGGAGGAATCAGCGTTGCGGTGGTCTCCGGAGGGCTGGAGAGCGTTTACCCTCCCGACAACGCCTCTCTTTTTGCTCGTGTCCTCCAGCGTGGTGCCCTGGTGTCGGAAGTCCCGGCAACAGTGCCCTCAACAATTAGCGGGTTATTGGCCCGAAATCGACTGATTGCGGCCCTCGCAGATGGTGTGGTGATGGTGCAGGCGGAATATCGCTCGGGAGCAACCAGTGTTGGCTATCACGCTTCGGCCCTGGGTCGCCATGTGGGGATTGTTCCTGGCCTCTGGAATGACACACGCTCCGCAGGGTGTTGGCGAATCTACCGAGACTGTGGTGCGATTGTGTTGACTGAACCGGCAGAACTCTCGCTGGTTATTCCAGGAGTCACCCTTCCCACAAGAATCTAGAAGTCAGAGACCACTATGACCGCCTTCAGTCAACACCCCCCGGCTCAGCACCTCATCGTCCATCTCAGTGACACTCACTTCTTGGGGTCAGGTCGAAAACTGTACGACCAGATTGACTCGGATAGTCCACTCCGCCGTCTCATGGAGCGGCTGCACGCCAGTGAGATGAGTGTCGATGCTTTGGTCTTCACCGGAGACCTTGCCGATCGCGCTGAGGTGGACGCCTATCAGCGCCTGCGGGACCTTATTGAGCCGTGGGCGGTAAAACTCGAGGCAGAGCTTGTGTGGGTGATGGGTAACCATGACGAGCGTGAACCGTTCACCGAGGTGCTGTTGCGCGAAGAGCCCACGATGGAGCCGAGAGATCGAGTGGTCATGCTGGGGGGCCTGAGGCTCATCGTTCTGGATTCTTCGGTGCCCGGGTATCACCACGGGGAAATCACCGAAGCCCAGCGCACATGGCTGCGAGACCAGCTATCCACGCCAGCGCCACAGGGGACAATACTTGCTCTGCACCACCCGCCCATTCCTACTCCCATTGATCTGATGGGGTTGATCGAGCTGGATGACCAGGCCGCGCTTGCCGAGGTCGTGAGCGGCAGTGATGTGAGGGGAGTCCTCGCGGGACACCTGCACTACTCCACGTTTTCGACTTTTGCCGGTGTTCCGGTGTCCGTCTCTGCTGCGTCCTGCTACAACATCGACTTGGTGCCAGAGGCATCCACAATCCTGTCGGCTAAAGCCACCTCGCTCTCGGCATCCCTGGTTCATGTGTACCCCGAGCAGGTCGTGTTCTCCCAAGTCCCGATGGACGAGGCGCCAGAGCTCACTTCCTATGAGTCGAGCTATCGATCCGTCATCGAAGCGATGACTCCCGCTGAGCGCCGGGAAATGTTTAGCAACAAGAATTCAGACTTCAATCGACAATCCGATCAGCAACAGTCCGGTTTTTGAGGCATGAGCCTTCTCCGGGTCACCCACGCATACCTCGACCACCTCGAGCGATCTCGTGTGCTCTCGGATAATTCCCTCACCGCCTATGGGAAAGACATTCTCCAGTTCGCCGCCTTCGCCAGCGAACAGAGGGTGGAGAGCCTGGCAGAGGTCGACGCCGAGCTCACTCGCTCGTGGGTGTGGTCGTTGGCTGAAGCAGGCATGGCCGGGTCATCGTTGCGGCGCAAAGTTTCTGCTCTGAAGGGCTTCACCGCCTGGATGGCCCGCGAAGGCCACACCGATGGGGATGTGGGAATTCGACTCCGTGCTCCAGGGGCGTCGCGGTCTTTGCCCCGAGTATTGACTAGGCACCACATGGAGGAGATCTTCCAGTCGCTGAAGACCCATGCCGACACGGGTGATGCTCTCGCGATCCGGGATCTCGCCATGGTGGAGGTCCTCTACGCCAGCGCTATCCGGGTCAGTGAGCTTGTGGGGCTCAGGCTCGAGGGCATCGATCTTGATTCCCGCACCCTGCGAGTAGTGGGAAAGGGAGACAAAGAGCGGATGGTGCCCTTGGGCGCCCCAGCAGTGTCAGCAGTGCGACGCTACCTGGATGGCGCGAGGGGGACACTCCTAGGTGAGGGGCACAGTTCGGTGGTCTTCCTCTCCAGCAAAGGAAAACCCCTCGGTCCGCGCAGCGTGTATCAGGTAGTGGCTTCGCTCCTGGCTGATATTCCAGGCGCGGGACCATTGGGTCCGCACACACTGCGCCACACTGCGGCCACCCACCTTCTCGATGGTGGAGCTGATTTGCGGAGCGTCCAAGAGCTTCTCGGGCACGCGTCACTGGGCACCACACAGATCTACACCCACGTCTCCCACGAGCGCCTCACGGAGGCTTATCAGCAGGCTCACCCGCGGGCATAATCACCCAGCGGAAGGAGCACACTGCGCTGGAGAATCCCGAGCTCCCGCCTGGCAGAGCGATACTGACCATCCTCGCGGAGCCCGAGGTGCAAGCAGAGCTCCGAGCAGTGTCCGGGTTGGACGCTCGCTATCAGATCACCGGCCTCCACGCGATCGCCGAGCTTCACCAGAGACTCCACCGGTTCCATGCTGATCAGGGCCCCCTCCGGGGTTCGAAGGGTCAGCACTCCTCGGGTGGCAACAAGTCCGCTAAAGCTCACCACCCCGGTCGTGGGGGCAACGATGTCCGGACCTGTGGCCGCTAGGTCGAGACCTCGGTGGCCGGGACCCCACGGGGTGCTGGGAGCACGGAAGTCTCGCAGCACTCTCTGGTCACCTTCGGTGGGCCACGTCCAGATCGCCTCGGGGGTGGGAGGCACGAGCAGGAGGAGGACAAGGAAGAAGGCTCCAGGAATCATCCCTGCAGTGTGAGGCATGGCTAGGGGAGATGGAGAACTCCTCCGCGTCTGGTGGATTCTCGGGGTGGAGCCAGAGACCTGGACAACTGCGCTGATACTGTCAGAGCACCATGGAATCCGCGGTCCTCTTTGCCTTTCTCATCACTCTCGGCGCTGGCCTTGCCACTGCCGTGGGGGCTGGCGTGGGCCTGTTTGCCAAGCACACGAATCGGCATTTTTTGGCGGTGGCTCTGGGCTTTTCCGCCGGTGTGATGATTTACGTCTCGTTCGTCGAGATTCTTCCTAAAGCAGGGGACTACATTGCCGAGAGCCCCGGAGATTTTGCAGGTGCTCTCACTACGGCGGGAGCATTTCTCGCGGGCCTCGCTGGGATGGCGCTGATGTATCGGCTCATTCCCGACCTCGAGCATCCCGAGCTGACAAACCCGAAGACGAAGCTTCCCGGAGAAGAGGGACCCGTCTTGGTCGCCGACAAACTCTTGTTCAAGGCGGGCCTCGGAGTTGCTCTGGCGGTGACGCTGCACAACTTTCCCGAGGGCATGGCAACGTTTTTCCTCACTCTCGACGATCCCCAGGTGGGAATTTCGGTCGCCTTGGCGATCGCGATTCACAACATTCCGGAGGGGATTGCGGTGGTCGTGCCGATTTACTACGCGACGCGGAATCGGAAAATAGCGTTCGGTTTTGGAGCGCTCTCTGGTCTTGCGGAGCCACTCGGCGCCATCATCGGCTACGCCATTCTGCAGCCTTTCATCACGGACCAAGTCTTGGGAATTGTGTTTGCGGTGGTGGCGGGAATTATGGTGTTCATCTCGATTGACAGCCTTCTCCCCGCAGCGCGGCAATACGGCAATGCCCACCTCGCGATCTACGGCATGATCGCCGGAATGGCGGTGATGGCACTATCTCTGGTGTTATTCATGGTCTGACGCACTCTGTGCGGAAGAAGGGACTTGAACCCTTACGCCCGAAGGCACAGGAACCTAAATCCTGCGTGTCTGCCAATTTCACCACTCCCGCTGGCGACTCCCAGTGTACTGAGGCTAGGCGCGAAGCCAGTCTTCAATTTCGCTGGCGGTGCGAGGAATCGCTGCCGAGAGGTTGACCGCTCCCGCCTCGGTGACCAGGATGTTGTCCTCGAGGCGAACTCCAATTCCCCTCCACTCGGGGGGAACACTGTCATCATCGGGTTGGAAATACAGACCCGGCTCAATGGTGAACACCATGCCAGGCTCCAGCACACCCTCGAGATACATTTCCCGTCTCGCTTGGGCGCAGTCGTGGACATCCAGGCCTAAGTGGTGGCTGGTGCCGTGAATCATGTAGCGACGGTGGTGTTGACCCTCCGGTGCTAGAGCCTCATCGAGGCTCACCGGGAGGAAACCCCACTCCGAAACTTTCCTGGCGATCACCGCCATAGCTGCCTGGTGAATCTCTCGGAATATCGCTCCGGGTTTGACTACCTCAAACGCAGCGTCCGCCGCCTCCACCACTGCGTCATAGACCAGACGCTGGGTGTCAGTAAAGGTTCCTGACACAGGAAGAGTGCGGGTGATGTCCGCGGTGTAGAGGGAGTCTCTCTCCACACCGGCATCGACCAACAGGAGGTCGCCGGGGTGCACTGGCCCATCGTTGGTGACCCAGTGCAGGATGCAGGCGTGCGAGCCACTGGCGGCAATAGTGCCATACCCGACATCGTTGCCCTCGAGTCTGGCCCGCGCATGGAAAGCACCCTCCACTATGCGCTCCCCACGCGGGTGTCCTAGTGCAGAAGGCAGCGCCTCAATGATGTCCTGAAAGCCCCGATGGGTTCCCGCAATGGCCTCTCGAAGCTCCGCAATCTCATAATCGTCTTTGACCAGTCGCATTTCGCTGATCACCTCCGCGAGGTGATCATCAGTACTCGAGTCTTCGGTGCCTCGCCGATCTCTGAGTTCCCGGGTGAGTGGCTCCTCGGCGTCGGCGATGATGGCACTGGAGCTTAGGTTGAGTTTCTCGAGGGACCAGTCCGCCAGGTCACGGGTCTCAAGTCCCAGCCAGATGCCTACCTCCTGGAGTCCAGGGCGCCGACCGGTCCAGAACTCTCCCAGAGCGGGGTTGGCATAGAACTCGTCGCTGGTGCGAGGTGCGGGGGGCAACACAAAGAGTTGCCACTGGTGGGCACCCTCCTGAGGAGTCCCCAGCAGAATGCTTCCCGGTGTGGTTCCAGACCCCCACCCGGTGAGGTACGCGAAAGCCGTATGGGGGCGGTACGGGTAATCCGTATCGTTGGAGCGCACTCGAGTGGACCCTGCCGGGATGATGAGCGTTATCCCGGGGAAGGCGGCACTGAGCTTTTCGCGCCTCGCGGCCACGAGGGCGCCATGGTCAAGAGGTCGCGGTGTGGATGACTCGGGAATGCTCCATCCGGTCTGGATGAAGTCTCGGAAAGCTTCTGAAATGGGGGTGGTGGAGCGATTCTCCCGGGGTTCTGAGGAGGAAGACTCGGCCATCTCTCTAGTCTGGCACCTAGCATGGAGGCGTGCCAGCAGTTATCGATCTCCACGCTCACACCACCGCCTCCGACGGTGATGACCGGCCTGCAGAGTTGATAGCTCACGCTGTAGCTTCCGGTGTTGATGTCCTTGCCCTGACCGATCACGACACCATGAGCGGTCTTTCTGAAGCTTCGGAGGCGGTGTCTGGTTCGGGCATGATGCTGATTCCAGGGATCGAGCTGAGCGCCCAAGTGATCGACGAGGAAGCCGGAGCGATCCCCCGCAGTGTTCACCTCCTGGGCTACGGAGTGGATAGCGCCAACGCTGTGTTGGCGGGAGAGATGGAGAAGATCCGCGCCCACCGCGATGACCGCTTGAGGCTGATGGTGGAGAAGCTGGCGAGCGATTATGAGCTGACCTGGGACGAGGTGAGCCAGGGAATGCCGCCTGGCGCCACACCCGGTCGCCCCCATATTGCTCAGGTATTGATCGACAAGGGATATTTTCCAGACACCAGTGCTGCGTTTGCGGGGCCACTGCGGGCTGATGGCCCGTACCACGTTCCCCATTACGCACCCAGGCTGCATCGGGCCCTGCAGGTGATTGTGGAGGCGGGCGGTGTTCCTGTTCTTGCCCACCCCTATACGGGGGCCCGCTCTGGGGCCATCCGTCACGACCAGACGCTCTCGCGGGTGCTGGAGGACTATCAGGTGTTTGTCGAAGCTGGCCTGGCGGGGTTAGAGATCAACCATCGGGAGAACACCGACGAGGGCAAAGAGGTTCTGCGAGCGGTCGCATCGGAGTACTCGCTGATTGTCACCGGGTCGAGTGATTATCACGGCACCAGAAAACCCAACCAGCTGGGGGAGAACACCACGGACGAGTCTCAGCTCGAGCGCATCCTCGAGCATGCCACCGGGATGGGGCCGATTAGCTAGAGGTCGTGCGGCGACGCTGACGGGTTCGAGCCCGACCGCGAGTGTCACCCTGGTCAGACGAATCGTGAGCGCGAGGGTTCTTCTGGGGCTCCCGAGGCGTTCGCGGAGGCTGCCCCGCACGCTTTTCCTTCTGCGGAATGGGGGTGGCCTTCAGGCGCCCCTTTGTCCCCGGTGCGATCTTGAGATCCTCAAAAAGGTGAGGCGAGGATGAGTAGGTTTCCACAGGCTCGGGTATGCCCATCTCTAGGGCTTTGTTGATGAGCGACCACTTGTGGAGGTCATCCCAATCCACGAAGGTGACCGCGATACCTGTCTTGCCGGCGCGCCCGGTGCGGCCGACCCGGTGCAAATACGCTTTGTCATCTTCGGGGATGGTGTGGTTGATCACGTGGGTGACATCATCCACATCGATACCGCGGGCAGCGACATCGGTGGCGATGAGAACATCTTTTTTGCCCGCCTTGAACCCGGCCATAGATCGCTCACGAGCATCCTGACTCATGTCGCCGTGAACCGAGCCTGCCGAGAAGCCGCGGTCGTTGAGCTCCTCCATGAGACGCGCTGCGGCGCGCTTGGTGCGAGTGAAGATGACGGTCTTGCCGCGCCCCTCCGATTGGAGAATGCGTCCAATGACTTCGTCCTTGTCCATTTGGTGGGCGCGATACACAAAATGTTCAATGTTCGCCTGAGTGAGGCTCTCATCAGGGTCTGAGGCACGAATATGGATGGGCTTTTGCATGAAACGCCTCGCCAGCGTCACCACAGGACCCGGCATGGTGGCCGAGAACAGCATGGTGTGACGGGTGGCCGGGGTTTGCGAGAACAACCTCTCCACATCGGGGAGGAAGCCCAGGTCCAACATTTTGTCGGCCTCGTCCAACACCATCACTTGGATGTCCTTGAACGAAATCAGGCGCTGAGACGCCAAATCCAAGAGGCGACCGGGTGTTCCCACCACAATCTGGGCGCCCGCCTGAATCTGCTCAATCTGGCCCTCGTAGGCTTTGCCGCCATAAATCGACACCACGGTGGTGGAGCGGTTCTTCGTTGCCAGTTCCATGTCCTCGGTGACCTGGACGGCGAGTTCCCTCGTGGGAACCACAATCAAGGCCTTGACGCCCTTCTCGGGGTCAAGACCCAAGCGTTGAATGAGGGGGAGGCCAAAACCGAAGGTTTTGCCGGTCCCCGTTTTGGCCTGACCAATAATGTCTTGGCCGGTGAGGGCAATGGGGATGGTTTGTTCCTGAATAGGAAAAGGTTCGATGATGCTTTTGCTAGCAAGCGCCTCGACCAGGTCGGCTTCGATACCGAGGTCGGAAAAATTCACGTGTAAGGGGATCCTTTTGTTCTCTAATGTCCCCCCAGTCTAGAGGGTGGAGGCTATGAGCGAACAGTCTGCTGGTGGCTAAGCTTGAGCAATGCCGTGGTGGTCGTGGAAAAAGAAGAAGGCTGATCGGCCGTCTCTGTCCATCACGCCCCGCGATGACGAGAGCGCCACGTCAAAAGTGGATCTCAGCGCGCTGGCGCCCCCTCTGGCGGACTATCTCGCTGGAGCGTGCGTCTTGCAGCAAGCCCTCGCGTCGAAGCTCTCGACGCTGTCCGGGGGTGCGTGGGGGTCTGAGGATGCTGATGATCTGGGACTGGCGTCTGGTCGAGCGATGGATCGCTATCGACGGTTGCGCACCATGCTCGAAGACTATGTGGAAGATGTTGCCGTAGCGCTCGCGGGACCTAGAGAGCGCCTTGCCACCCACCTCGATCGCTTAGAGAGCACCCGCTGGTATGAGGGGGTTGGCACCGCGTACGTAGTCACCGGCTTCACCAGAGATTTTTGGCACCGCCTCGCGGAGGGGTTTGACCCCGAGGTGACAGCAGTTCTTCAGGACATCCTCCATGACGAAGGTGATGAGGACTTGATGGCGGGAGTGCTCGAGCGTTTTCTGGCCGTCGATGGGCGCTATTCGTCGCGGCTGAGCCTATGGTGTCGCCGTTTGGTGGGGGACACCATGCTGATCTGTCGCGATGCGCTGTCTGAGGCTGCGATGGCGCACGTGGACGCGGAGGTCAGACTTGAACCGGTGCTCACCGATGTGGTGGCCCTGCACACGAGGCGATTGGATCGACTCGGTTTGACCGCTTAGGGGTGGGTGAGTTTTGCCCAGAGGGCTTCGTCCTCGGCCTTCCGGCGCTTCGGGAGAACAATTCCCAGGGCAGTGGTGCCCACGAGTGCTAGCCCCAAGGCAATGACCCAGCCCCAGGGTCCTCCAGCATCGATACCTACCCAGATGGCAATGAGCCAGCCGAGAGATCCCAGAATGACACCAGCAGCGGGCATCACCGCAAGACCGTGGTGCTCACGGCCGGGGACGATGTAGCGCAGTGCGAGGCCGAGAATGCCCGCAAAGGTGACGACGAGGACGAGTTCCATGGGTTAGGGCGCGAAGCCGACCTTGCGCGCTTTCTCTTGCCCGATCTCCACGAATGCCAGGTTCTTGGCGGGCACCACATAGATGTGGCCCTTCTCATCTTCCAGGCGCAGTGTTCCGCTTTCCGAGCCCACCGAGTCAGCGATTGCTTTCTCGATCTCGGCAGCGGACTGCGTGGTCTGGAACATCAGTTCCCGGGCAGTGTTCACAATTCCAATGCGTATATCCACGGTGTCTAGCGTACGACACGTCAGCTGTGTGGATTAGCCTCCAGGGGATGGCTTCCCACACCGACCCCGTTCTCGGAGCACCTCCCGCGCAGTGTGCTCTCGTCCTGGGCGCTCCGGGCAGTGGCAAGACCACTCTGCTGGTGGATCGGATGGTGGCTCTTCACAGCCAGGGGGTATCTCCGGATGGCCTGCTGATTGTGACCCCCACCCGGGCTCACGCGAGCCGAGTTCGCGACCAGGTCGGTCTTGCCCTCGGCGTGACGACGGCAGGCCCGAGGGCTCGATCGCTTCAGGCCTTTGCGTTTGCCCTCGTGCAGGAGCACCATCGCGAACGCTCTCTCGCGCCCCCCGAGTTGGTGAAAGCACGGGTGCTTGATGCTGACATTCAGGATCTCCTGGAGGGTCACCTCGAGGACGACTCTGGGCCTCTCTGGCCTGAACCTTTGGGCGATCTTGCGCGTTCCTCTCCCCGTTTTCGCACGGAACTGCGCGAATGGCTCTCGCGGGCAAGCGAACACTCCTTAACCCGCGAGCGGATTGAGGAACTAGCACAGGCCAACGCCCGGCCAGAGTGGGCTGCGGCGGCAGAATTCCGCGAAGAACTGCGCACCGTGATGGCTAGTGCGAGGCCTGGCGCCTACTCCAGTGCAGACACACTTCGCCGAGCTGAAGCCATCGTGAGAGACGGTCTTCCCGCCACTTTCCAGAATCTTGCTCATGTGGGTGTTGATGACGCTCACGATCTCACCGTGGCGGGTCTCGAGCTTCTCGATGCCCTCCGGTCTGCTGGGGTAGGCGTGACGGTGACAGCTGAGCCAGACCTTTCCGGGGGAACCTTTCGCGGGAGTGAACCCCGCGGTCTTCTCCACCTTCAGGGCCTCTGGGGGACGCCGCCGATCGTCTTGCCCGAGGTTCACCGTCATGGGCCAGAGATCCGCCACGTTGTTCGCCTGATCACGGAGCGCATCGGAACGGCCGGAGCTGGGACACAACGAAACGCCCCTGGCCGTGGTCGCCCCGGCCGTGTGGAGAGCCTGGTAGCACCCAGTTATGCCCGGGAAGCCTCTGACATTGGGCGCATCATTCTCGATGCGCACCACCAGGACGGTGTCCCTTTTGACCAGATAGCGGTGATTGCGAGGCGCGGTTCTCGGGTGAGCGCACTCTCGGCATCGCTGTCTGCCCAGGGAATTCCTGCTCGCACCGCGATGGTCGGGATGACGCTCGTGGAGGAGCCTGCCGCCCGGGCACTGGTGGACATGGTCGCGCTGGGCCGAGGAGTAACGCCGCTCACCTCCTCGAGTGCGGTGAGCGCCCTGACCGGACTGTACGGGGGAATGACCCAGCAAGAGCTCCGCGCACTGCGCTTTGCGCTCCGGGTTGCTGCGGACCCTCTAGAGCCCTATCAACCCGCAGATCAGATGATTGCCCAAGCACTGGGACACCGAGGAGGGTTTGCCCTCCTACCGGCCTCGGTGTCGAAGAAGGCGACCAGAGTCGCAGAGGTCCTGGATGACATCAGGCGCGCTCCGGCTGACACTCCTGTCACCGATGTGCTCTGGAGAGCCTGGGATGGCTCACCCGCCGCCACATTCTGGCTCGAGGGTGCCAGCCAGGGCACTCCACTGCCCTCAGCCGAGAGAGCCCTCGACGCAGTGGTCGCACTATTCCGGCAAGCCTCCGACTTTGTCGAGGGCCAGCCGGGGGCAAGCCCCGAGCTTTTCCTCGATGCCGTCCTGGGTGCAGAGATTCCAGATGACGTGCTGGTTCCTGAACCGTCATGGCCCTGTGTGGTGGTGTCCACGCCGCCGGGAGTGGCGGGCCGGGAATTTGAGATGGTGATTGTTGCAGGGCTCGAAGAAGGTGTGTGGCCTGATCTTCGTCCGCGAGAGTCGCTGATGGGCGCCCACCAGATGGTCTACGCCCACCAAGGCCTCTCGGATGGAACGCTTGATGAGCGACGCGCTGTTCTTGATGATGAGCTCCGCGTCTGTGCTCTCGCTCTCTCCCGGGCCACTACGCGCGTCGTTGTCACCGCCACCATGGACGAAGAGTCCGGCCCTAGCGCCCTGTTTTCACTGATTGATCGCCATGCGACATCCCTTGAGTCCTCCGAGGAGGGTGCTTCGTCAAGCGCCACCGTGGTGGGAGGGCTTCGGCGCACTCTGGTGAGAGCGCTCGAACATGGAGAGAATCCGCAACCTTTCGCCCATGACCTCGCCGTGTTGGCAGCTCGCGGTCTTTCCGGCGCTGATCCCTCCACCTGGTGGGGACTCCTTCCGCCCTCCACGATCGCCCCGCTCTACCCCGAAGGCCCCATCCCCGTGTCGCCTTCTGCCCTCGGCACGGTGGAGGCATCTCCGGTGGAGTGGTTCCTCGGCACCATCGCACGGCATGACCCAACACCACAGCGGGGATTGGGGTCTCTTATTCACTCCGCCCTCGAGGAGCACCCCGCGGGAGATGCCCAGACGTTGTGGGCAAGCGTGGAGGCACGATTTGCGGAGTTGGAGTACGACGCGGGCTGGATTGAGCAGTACCAACGGCGCCTCGCCCAGTCGATGGTGTCGGCACTCGCCCAGTATCTTCGCGACCACGACAAGGAGGGGTGGACCGTGCTCGCGAGCGAGCAACGTTTTCAGTTCACCCACGGTCGCGCGACGATGACCGGATACATCGATCGCATTGAGATGACCCCGGAGGGCCACGTCATGGTGGTCGATCTCAAGACCGGCTCGTCTCGCACGGAAAGCCAAGTCGTGGATGACCCCCAGCTCCTGGCCTACCAACTGGCGCTCACCTCGGACGACCTGAGCGCTGTCCTCCCCGACAATGCAACCTCCGCGGGCGCGTCCCTGCTCTTTGTGAAGGAAGGTATTCGAGGCAAGGCGTATCGCCTAACGACCCAGCCGCCGGTGGATGAGCAGGGGGTCGCAGATTTCCTCGCTCGAGTCGAACAGGCTGCTGCTCTGATGGCATCTCATGAATTCACCGGAGGCCCGTTAAGTTTTGGTCCTGCGGGGACACCCTCGAGACACCGCTGGCATTTTGTGGGGGAGGTGTGCGGCGATGCATAGCGCACGGGACATTTCCAAGGCGCTTGAGCTCCCCGAGCCCACGCAGGAACAGGCGGCGGTGATTGAAGCGCCCCCCGAGGGTGCTGCACGGGTGATTGCGGGCGCAGGCTCGGGTAAGACCGAAACGATGGCGCTCCGGGTGCTCTGGCTCGTGGCCAATAACTACGTGGAACCCGATGCGGTTCTGGGCCTCACGTTTACCCGCAAGGCCGCGGGGGAGCTCTCCACGCGCATCCTCTCCCGCCTCCGAGCGCTCCATGAGCGCGGGCTCGCACCCACCACGGATGAATTTCACACTCCCAGCGTTTCCACCTATAACTCCTTTGCGGCCGCGCTCTATCGAGATCACGCTGTCGTGCTCGGTCGCGATCCCGATGCGAGGGTTCTCTCCGAGGCCAGTGCCTGGTCATTGGCTACACGGGTTGTGTCTTCAAGCACACTGCCTCAGCTGTCTCACTGGGACATCACTGTTCCGTCACTGGTGCGCATCGTCCGCACCCTCGGGTCGCGCTTGCAGGAGAACCGCGTAGCCCCGGGAGACATGGAGGCTTTTGTTGGGGAGTTTCGCGGAATGCTGGATCTTCCTGCGGGGGGAACCGGGGCCTATAAGCAGGTGGAGGAGTGGGTGGAGCGAATCGACTCGCTCACCACCCTGATGGCGCTGGTGGAGGAATTTCAGGAAGCAAAGCGTCTGCGCGGAGTGCTGGAATTTTCCGATCAAATTGCTCTCGCACTCGAGATAGTTCAGCGCTTTCCCCACGCCATCCAGCAGGTTCGCTCTCGTCATCACGTGGTTCTCCTCGACGAGTACCAGGACACAAGCGTCGCCCAGACAACTCTCCTCACAGCCCTCTTCCATGACCACCCTGTGATGGCAGTCGGCGATCCCCACCAGGCGATTTATGGCTGGCGAGGAGCGAGTAGTAGCAACTTGGCGGATTTTGTGACCGGCTTTGGTGACTCGATTGCGACCTACAGCTTGTCGACGTCGTGGCGTAATGGAGCCCGCATCTTGGATGCGGCCAACACCATCGCTGCGCCCCTTCGAGAACTCCCCGGCCCCGAAGTGGACACCCTCAAGCCCTCGCACAAGGCCAGTGATCACCGTGTGGAGTTCGTCTATCCGGAAACGCTCGCGGAGGAGGCTGAACAGGTAGCGTCGTGGCTTGCCGATCGCTTGGGAGAGTCGGATCCACCGCCCAGTGCTGCCATCATCGTGCGAGCCCGGGCACACCAGGGAGTGTTTGTTGATGCTCTCAGTCAGCGCGGTGTTCCCGTCCATGTCCTAGGGATTGGTGGGTTACTGGATGACCCGGCGATTGCTGACATTGTCTGCACGCTGCGGGTTCTCGCTCAGACCTCGGCGGAATCAGAACTGATTCGCCTTCTCGCAGGAGCTAAGTGGCGAGTCGGTGTCGCTGACCTGCACGCCCTCGCCGGGACGGTTCGTTGGCTCCAAGGCCGCGATTACCACGGGGTGGCGCTGTCGGAGGATGTCCAAGATCGGCTCAAGAACTCAGTGTCAGCTCACGACGCTCCGGGGCTGTTTGACGCGCTGCGGTTCATGGCTCAGGCTCCCGAGGATCACACTCAGTGGCGGAACTATTCGCCCGAAGCACCCTCTCGGCTGAGAGACGCCTGGAACACCTTCATGACCCTGTCGCGGATGCAGGTGGGGGACCTGGACTCCCTCGTGAGTGCTATCGAGTCCACGCTGGGGCTCGACGTTGAGGTTGCAGCAAATCCTGTTCGGGTCACTTCCCGGGCTGCCCGGGAGGCGTTCCACGATGCCCTCCACACCTATATGGGCGTTGCCGAGGAATCGAGTGTGCAGGGTTTTGTGCAGTGGCTCGAGGATGCTGAAAGGCGCGACAATCTAACCCCGAGGGCTGAACCTCCCGAAGCGGGGTGTGTCCAGGTCCTCACTATTCATGGCGCAAAAGGTCTGGAGTGGGATCATGTGGTGATTCCCCGCGTGGTCCAGGACGAGGTGCCCGCCAAACCCCGGGAGACCTCCGCGTGGTTGGGAATGGGGGAGCTTCCGTATCACTTCCGAGGCGATCGAGACTCTCTTCCGATCTTCACCTGGCGATCCGCCACTACTCGGAAAGAGCTCGTGGACTCCCAGAAAGCGTTTGTGGAGGATGTCAAAAAGCATCGCGGCGCCGAAGAGCGCCGCCTGATGTATGTCGCAATCACGCGAGCGAGGCACCGAGTCCTCCTCAGCGGATCGTTTTGGGCTCACCACACCACTCCTCGTCCACCTTCTGTGTTCCTCAGAGAGCTGGAAGAGGCGGGAATTGTCGATGCGCTCCCCACTCACCCGCAGAACGAGAATCCACCAGAGAGTGAAGTATCCGAGGAGAGGGTATGGCCTCACGACCCCTTGGGGTCCAGGCGAGCGGTGGTGGAGATGGCAGCCGCGAGTGTCCGCGAGGCTCAGGCCGCGGAGCTAGGTGATCCGCTCACCCCCTCAGCTTCACGGCTCGTCACTCGCCTCGATCGAGCCCTCGCCTCCGAGGGAGGCGTCGAGGTGAAAGTCCCGCTGCGGATTCCCGCCTCCTCGCTGGAGCGCTGGTTTCTGGATTCCAAAGCTCAACGAGCCGCGCTACGGCGACCTCTTCCGCAGAAGCCCTATCGTCAAGCGCTCCGCGGAACCCTCTTCCACAGCTATGTCGAGGAGCACTTCGGGCACAAGCCTCTGTATCCCCTCAGCGGCCTCGAGAGCGATGATGATGGCGACACTCTGGGTCTGGAGGAGTGGGTTCACGCATTTGAGTCCTCGCCCTTTGCGTCCCTCACCCCGCTAGCTATTGAACAGGAGCTCCACCTTCCTTTGGCTGGTCATCTCGTGGTGTGCAAGCTGGACGCGGTATTTCCTGGGGACACAGGCCCGCATATCGTGGACTGGAAAACCGGAGCGAAACCCACCGAACCCCGAGAGATTGAGGCGAAGGCTCTGCAGTTAGCCGCTTACCGGGCGGCCTGGGCCCAGTGGACGGGTGCCTCCGAGGAGAGTGTCACCGCGAGTTTTTGGTATGCCGGAGATTCAAGCCTGCTGACCCCAGAGGATCTACCCACGCTGGTCGAGCTCGAGAGCGTTTTTCGACCTTTGTGGAGTGACTAGTTCTCGAGCGGGTGTTTGGCCTGCGAGATGGGCTGGGTAAGAGCTTGGTCCATATCCCCGGAGACTCGATCATGCAGTGCCGAGAGCATCGCGGTGGCGTCCTCGGTGATGGTCTCGTTCTGGGTGTCCATGCCATGCAGGAGCCACTTGGCCACATCGAGTTCGGCGTAGAAGCGGGCACGCTGGAGAACCCAACGATCAGCGCTGGGACGAGCGCTGCGGTAGGAGGTGAGGACTGCGCTGTGGAAGGTGCTGGTGGCGGGAGTGGTGAGCCAGGCCAAGTCCCTCGCGGGGTCGCCCACCCGGAAATCTCTCCACTGGTCAACCGCGACGACGTTATCCCTCTCCGCCAGCAGGTGCCCCAGCTGCATCAGCCCGTGGATGACCGTCGGTTCAAATTGCCACAGGCTTGAGTCCTCGCAGGCTGTTTCCCAGCGGCGCAGGAGAGCCTGGGGAATGAGACCGGTGGCGGCGGCGCGGTCGACAATTCCGGCACAGTCGCGCAGGGAATCAAGCGCGCTCTCAGCGGGGCGGTCAAAATCCCGGACGCTGCTGGTGGGTAGCGAGTGAATCTGGGCCAGAGCCGTGCCCATGGACGCCGCGAGAATCGGCGTCACCTTGTGGACGGAGGCAGCTTCTCCGGGGAGGTATTCGCACACGCTCAGCGTGTAGTTTCCGACCTCAGTAGTTCCGGCCAGCCGGGGGACACGGAAGGAGAGCCTCGAGCGCAAACCCTCGCTGAGCGCCTTCAGAGCTCGGAGATTCTCGACGTGGACCGCTTGGGCGGCAGCGGAGGTGGGGAGCTCCACCAGCCACGGAACGTTATTGGTGTCGTAGACGAGGGCCACGTCTTTCTCTGCGCTCGAGAGTGTTTGCGTGCTCACAGCCTGGAAACCGGGAACTGCGCTGGTGGCCAGCGCCGATAGCATGAGAGCAGTGTGGCCCATGGCTCCAGGGTAAGCGCGAAGACCTGCGCAACCCTCCTGCCACACCGAAGCTTCTGCCAGACGGGCAGGTCATGACAAAGGAGAGTGGCGGATGTCGTTAACCCCCCAGTTGCCGCTCTCGCGAACGCGCATCAACCGCGATGCGATCTCGCGAAAAATTCCGGGCTTTCTCGACCAGATCATGGCCGAGGACACCACCCGAGTGGTGCTTATTTGGCGTGGCGAAGCCCTCTTGGCGGAGGACACCCCGACGCGCATTGAGTTGGTCGCACCCGGAGGAGTTCCCGAAGGCTCGCTACTGATTTACCTCGGTATGACGACGCAGAGTGTTCGCGATATCCCCGAGGGCACTCGGATAGTCGCTGCGGTGCTCGATGATGACAGTGGGCCCGTCGTGTCGCGGGACATGGCCCGCTGGGTGTCGGCTCGCACCATGGCGCACGCTCTCGATGATCTTGACTCGGGCATCGTGGTGGAGGCTCTCGCCATGGCGAACTGGCATCACGCTCACACGTTCTCTCCGCTCACCGGAGCTCCCGCCGAATCCGACCAGGCGGGGTGGACTCGCGTCGACCAATCCACCGGGAAAGACCTATTCCCGCGCACCGACGCCGCGGTGATTGCGCTGGTGACCGACCAGCACGACCGGATTGTTCTGGGCAGCAATGCTCTGTGGGAAGCCCAGCGATATTCCCTACTGGCGGGGTTCGTTGAGCCCGGTGAATCGCTTGAAGCCGCCGTCATCCGTGAGGTGTTCGAGGAATCAGGTTTGGTGGTGACCAACCCGGTCTATATGGGTTCACAACCGTGGCCTTTCCCCGCCTCCCTCATGGTCGGGTTCAGAGCCGAAATAGACGAAACCTCGCTGGCTGACATTCGACCCGATGGCACCGAAATCATTGACCTGCGCTGGTTCTCGCGCGAGGAGCTCCTTGCGTCGCTCGGTGAGGTGCTGCTCCCTGGTCGCCCCTCCATTGCGCGCGCCATGATTGAGAACTGGCTGGGGCAGGAACTTCCCGAGGGCTCCTAGTGGTGGACACACTCGCCGGCCTGGATGATGCACAACGGGTGGTCGCCACCACATGGGGCGGACCGCTGTGTGTTTTGGCGGGCGCGGGGACGGGAAAAACGAGGGCTCTGACACACCGCATAGCCCACGGTGTTGCCGAGGGGAAGTACCAGCCTGAGCAGGTTCTGGCGCTCACCTTCACCACCAAGGCGGCCTCAGAGATGGGTCAGCGCTTGCGAGCGCTGGGGGTGAGGGGCGTCGCAACCAGAACCTTTCACTCCGCCGCACTGCGACAACTCCAGCATTTCTGGCCGAGCATCACGGGCGGCAGATTGCCCGACATCGCCCCGTCGAAAGCGCCTCTGATCGCCAAGACCTTGGATCAGCTGTCGTTGTCCGTGGACACGGCCGTTGTTCGGGATCTGGCCGGAGATATTGAGTGGCGGAAGGTTCAGGCCTACACGCTCGAGGACTATCGCGACAAGCGTGCGGCACTGGGTAAGAGTCTCCCCGGAGGCTTGTCTCTCGAAGTCATCGCCAGCATTCATGAGCGCTACGAACAGGTCAAAGACGAGCAGGGTCGTATCGACTTTGAAGACGTCCTGTTGGCAACATTGGGGATGCTGGAGGGTGAATCCCGGGTAGCGGAGCGTGTTCGAGCCCAGTACAGCGTCTTTCTGGTCGATGAGTACCAGGACGTCTCCCCACTCCAGCAGAAACTCCTCGATGTTTGGTTGGGGGGTCGAGAAGATCTGGTCGTGGTGGGGGATGCGAGCCAGACCATTTACAGTTTCGCGGGGGCCTCGAGCTCCTACCTACTGGAATTCCCCGAACGCTTCCCTTCCGGAACAGTGGTGAAGCTGGAGCGCAACTATCGCTCAGGCGAGCACATCGTGCGGGCGGCCAACCACGTCATGCTGGGTCGTCCCGGTGCTCTCACACTCGAAGCCCAGGGTGGCTCGGTGGAGCCCATCCATCGCCACATTGCCCGCACCGACCAAGCCGAGGCACAGTATGTGGCGCGCACCATCAAGAGCCTCATCGACCAGGGCGCACCCCCTGATGGAATTGCAGTTCTGATTCGGTTTGGCGCGCAGTCCCTGGAGATCGAGTCAGCCTTGCGCGCAGAGGGAGTGGGCGTCAGGGTTCACGGGTCGACTCCGTTTTTTGAGGAGTCCCATGTCAAGCGTGCCCTGATGGAAATCCGCGGCGCAGCGGTCGCGGGAGTCGGGGGTTCACTCACCCAGGTTGTGGATGACATTCTCTTCGGGTTGGGGTTGCAGGGTGAGGCGCCTGACCACCAGGGTGCGGAGCGCAATCGCCACGATGATTTGGCTGCCCTGCGCTCGCTCGCACGGTCGATGCCTCCGGGGAGCACGGTGGCGGAATTCTCTGACCTGTTGGCGGATCGAGCAGGCGCAGGAGATGCACCCGAGGTGGGGGCAATCACGATCACGACCGTTCACTCAGCGAAAGGGCGTGAATGGCCTGTTGTCTTCGTGGTGGGCCTGTCGGAGGGGATGTTTCCCATTTCCTATGCGACCACCGAGGAGGGCATCGAGGAGGAGCGTCGCTTGTTCTATGTCGCCATCACCCGCGCCCAGCACGCGCTGTATCTGTCGATGGCGGAGCGAGGGCGATCGGACCAGAGCGTGCGGGCGCCGAGCAGATTCCTTCAGTCGCTGTCTCCTGCGGCGCCCTAACCGAGCGAGCGACACAGACAGGAGCTCGAGGGCTCCTCGTGGTAGGTCTGGACTTTTTGGGTGTACCGATCAATCCGATAGGTGAGCCCTGTCTCACCTGCGCGCAGGAGATCCCGTGTGTGCCAGGCCGCCACGGCATGCCACGACGGGGTATCTGTCACAGCGGAGAGTGTCGAGAGCTGGGTTGCTAGAGCAACGAGTGCTGGCTCTCGCGCAGCATGGTTCTCCCAGACGCAGTGGAGGCACGGGCCCACCCCGGGGGTTACGCGAGGGCCAATGGTGATCGACTGATCACTCATGATGACCGGAGTGTGAGGGATATCGGTAGCAATCCAGGGGCGATATGCGGAGGCTGACATGACGAAGGCGGAAACCAACAGCGCTTCGTCAGGAGGGTCTTCTTCCCTAAAGCCCACGTCCCGAAGTACGCGGGCAAAAGAGGCAACGTGAGTGGTGGATCCTGTGATGCTGAGCCGGGGGAGCGCGTCCGGGGTTCGTGGGGTGAGCGCGCCTGACAGTTCGTCGAGGAATAGATCGGTCTCCTCAGGGGTGAGGCCCTCGTGAGAGGCAATCGCGTCGTAGCCCTCCTCACTGATGCCGCGGTGAAGAGCTGCGAGTACCGGAAGGTAGCGCTGGTCAATCGAATCGATCAGCGCGATCGGTGGATCCACACCAATTTGGAGACCTTCGGGAGAGCGCCACACCACGGGCAGGGAGGGGTCGAGATGGAGGAGACGTGACATTCCGCCATGGTGACGGAAACCTGCCCGTCGGCGGGAAATTTATCCACAGCTAGGAGTCGGGAGATTCTCCATCCAGCAGGTCCCGCAGTGCTTGGTCAAAGTCGTCATCGGCGGGAGGGTGAGCAATCCGCTGAAGGAAGCCCGCCGGGTCATCGAGATCATCGAGGTGGGGAAGCGTGTCGGGGTGGCGCCAGAGCTCATCTCGCGCTTCGGGGCCGAGCTCGCGGTAGATCTCTGCCCACAGCGCACTGGCCTCGCGGAGTTTACGGGGACGAAGCTCCAACCCGACGAGGGTGGAGAACGCGTGCTCCGCGGGTCCACCGCTTGCGCGACGACGACGGATCGCTTCTCCGAGCGCATCGGATTTCGGCAGGCGGGCTGTGGCAAGTCCGGTGACGTGATCCACCCATCCCTCAATCAAGGCCAGCATTCCTTCGAGGCGCTCCAAGGCTCTGTTTTGTTCTTCCGTGCGCTCGGGGAGTAGCGCACCCGTGGTCAGCAGCTCCTTCATTGCCTCAGCGTTCGTGGGGTCAAAGTCTTCGGCAAGCTCCATGACGCGGGAAAGGTCGATACTGATGCCGCCGGCGAAATCCCGGATGGCACTCATCATGTGAAGGCGAAGCCATTTTGCGTGGCGGAAAAGCCTGGCGTGCGCGATCTCTCGGGTGGCGAGATAAATGTCGGCTTCTTCTTGGGGGACATCGAGGTCCCGGGAAAACTCTCGGATGTTCTGGGCCAGCAGAAATGCTTTGACATCGTATTCGTCGCTGCCGCTCACCAGAGGAATACCGATATCGCCTCCGGAGAGGACCTCTCCGGAGAGTTTCCCCACCGCTCCGGCGAGCTGCATCGTGAACAGGCTCTTGGAGACTTGTTCCATCGGGCCACTCATTCCTCCGATGAGACCCTGCATGTCCTCCGGTGCTTGGCTGGCCATCATGTGGGAGATGGCGCGCGGGATGGCGGTAGCGACCGGATCGGCAATCTCTTCCCACACGGGAAGGGTCACCCTGGCCCATTCAGCGCGGGTGCCAATGACCGGCGTCTCGGGAAGATCGGAGATGGCGGTCACATCGGTGAGCCACAGGCCGGCAACCCCGGCGGCTTGACTCAAAGCTTGGCGGGTTGCGGGGTCCAAGGGGAGTGCGCCTTCACCGGCTACCGAGACGGCATGATCCCTCGAGGCCTGTGGTTTGAGCCCGCCGCCGGGAGCAAAAGAGGTGCCCAGCTGCATCATCATCTTCTGTAGTTCTTCCGGCGACACGTTGATTCCCGCAGCTTTCATGAGCTCTTCCGGGTTGAAGGACTCGTCGCCGCTCAAGAATTTGCGGAAGGCGTCCTTCATCCACTCTTCGTCGCCAAAGCGGGGGTCGTCGCCGTGATCCTCGGACATGACACCACGGTACAAGGGTGACCGCGCAGGAGTCTTTGATTTCGCTAACGGCTTGTTCCCGGTTTGCGTGGCTATGCTGACCCGGTTCGTCAAGCGGGGAGTCATGAGTGGCCATTTATGAAACCGATGATCCATCGGATCAGGTTCAACGACGCTCCCGCCTCGCAGGATGGCTGATGCTTATCTTCACCGGGGCCATCGTGATCGGTTTGTCTTTCTTTCCTGCTCCCTATGTGATCGATAACCCTGGTCCCACCTACAACACGCTGGGGTCAGTCACTGTCGGCGATGAGGAGATGGAGCTCATCCTGATTTCAGGGGAGGACACCTACGACACCTCGGGATCTCTTCTGTTGACCACGGTGACCAGGTCGGGAAACCCGGAGAGTTTGCCCGGATGGTTCGATGTCCTCCAGGGCTGGTTTGACCCCACCCGCACCGTGATTCCTGTCGATGTCGCGTATCCACCCGGAATTTCTCTGGAGCAGAATCGGGAAGCGGCCGCCATCGAGATGGAGAATTCCCAACAGGAGGCGGTGGCTGCCGCACTGGACTACCTGGGCATCGCCTACACCAGTCGCATGGTGGTTTCTCAGGCCCTCGAGGGTGGACCCAGCGAAGGCGTTCTCCTCCCGGGCGATGTCATCCTCCAAGCCAACGGCATGAGCGTGGACACGGTGAGCAATTTTCGGGAGATGATTGCGGACTCGGGTGTGATCACACCGATGACCATCACTGTCGAGCGTGAGGGATCCCCGGTCGACGTGCAGGTGCTTCCGCGCATGTCCGAGGGTCAGGAGCGAGTTCCGATGGTCGGGATTCTCGTCTCAGGCACCTACGATTTCCCCCTCGAGGTCGATATCGCGCTGGAGAATGTCGGCGGACCGAGCGCGGGACTCATGTTTGCGCTGGGCATTGTCGAGAAGCTGACCGTCGAGGACATCACCGAGGGTCAGGTCATTGCGGGTACGGGAACTATCGACGCCCAGGGGGCTGTCGGGCCGATCGGTGGAATTCGTCACAAGATGCACGGTGCGCTGGATGACGGCGCGACCTGGTTCTTGGCCCCTGCCGATAATTGCCCTGACGTCCTCGGCCACATCCCGGATGGACTTCGGGTGATACCGGTAGCGACGCTGGACGACGCTCTCGATGCGCTGGAGAGTATCCAGGCGGGCGCCGAGGTTCCTCGCTGTGCCGGGTCCTAGGCAATCCCTCAGCGACTCTTTGTAGACTGAAGACCCTGATCCCGCCAAGGAGAGAACTCACTCGTGTCTCAAGCCGCACCGCAACTGTTTGATCGTCGCAGACTTCCCCTCATCATCACCGTCGCAGTGTTGGCAGTGGTTCTTGGGGGATTCTTCCTGTTTTCCTCCCTCTACACCGAGGTGTTGTGGTTTGACCAGGTGGGATATCTAGAGGTGCTTCTCACCACGTGGGGTGGTTCCGTGGCGATGTTCCTGATCGGGTTCATCACGATGTTCTTGCCGGTCTGGTTGAGCATTTCCCTGGCGTTTCGATTCCGCCCGGTCTACGCGAAGCTCTCCAACGAGCTCGACCGGTATCGCCAAATCATTGATCCCATTCGTCGAGTAGCAATGCTGGGAATCCCAGCGCTGTTGGCCCTCTTCTCGGGCTTGGGCTCTGCCAACACTTGGCCGCAGTTCCTGTTGTGGATGAACCGCGAACCCTTCGGCACAGTGGATCCAGAATTTGGACTCGATGTCGGTTTCTACATCTTTGAATTGCCCGTCTACTCCAGCGTGATCTCCTATGTGTCGACGATCCTCGTGCTCTCGGCTCTGGGCGCTGCAGCAACCGGGTTCCTCTACGGGTCTATCTCGGTGAGTGGCCGCGAGGTTCGAATCTCTCGCACCATGCGCGTTCAGCTGTCCATTATTGGTGTCCTCTACTTTGCCGCGCAGGGTGTCAACCTTTGGCTGCAGCAGTATGAGGCGCTCGTCACCGCGAGCTCAGGCTTTTTGGCCTTTGGAGCCGGGTACACCGAGGTCAATGCCACGATTCCAGCGCGCGCCATCATGGCCGGCATCGCCGTTCTCGTAGCCCTGCTGTTCCTCGTCACCGCGATCATCGGTCGCTGGCGTCTTGCCGTCGTGGGGACCGCGCTCTACATCGTCTCTGGCCTGGTTCTCGGCCTCGCCTACCCGAGCTTGATTCAGCGATTCCAGGTTGACCCAAGTGCGAGGACCCTGGAGGCGGAGTTCATTGAGCGCAACATCGAGGCCACCAGAGATGCTTATGGTGTCTCGGACATCGTAGAAATTAACTACGAGGCCTCCACGGACACCTCTGCTGGAGCGCTCCGTGCTGATGCCGAGACCACCGCCAACATCCGCATCATTGACCCCGCGTTGGTGACGGATGCTTTCGCGCAGCTTGAGCAGTTCCGTCAGTACTACCGCTTCCCCACCTACTTGGACGTGGGTCGCTATGACGTCAATGGTGAGCGAACCGACACCGTCCTGGCCGTTCGAGAAATCAACCTCGATGGTTTGAACTCACAGTCCTGGTACAACAACACCATCGTCTACACCCACGGGTACGGCTTGGTGGCAGCGTATGGAAACCAGCGCACCGAAGACGGTCAGCCACGATTCATCGAGTCTGGAATTCCAGTCTCCGAAGTGCTCGGTGAATACGAGCCCCGCATTTACTTCGGAGAAAACTCGCCGGAGTACTCGATTGTGGGTGGTCCTGAGGGCTCCACTCCGCTGGAGCTTGACTTCCCCTCTGGCGGCGAAGGTAACGAGAACAACGCCACCTACACCTTCAGTGGTGATGGAGGTCCAGAACTCGACAACCTCTTCAAGCAGCTGTTGTATGCGCTGAAGTTCCAGTCGGAGCAGATCATCCTCTCGGATGCAATCACGAGCGACTCCCAGATTCTCTACGACCGCCACCCCGCTACCCGTGTGGGCAAGGTTGCTCCCTACCTCACTTTGGACAACGACCCCTACCCCGCAGTGGTCGATGGTCGACTGGTCTGGATTGTGGATGGTTACACGACCAGTGCGGATTACCCCTACTCCACTCAGGTTCAGGTGTCGGAGGCTATTGCCGACACCTATCGCCCGACTCCTCAGTTGGCTTTTGACACCGTGAACTACATGCGCAACTCCGTCAAAGCCACCGTGGATGCTTACTCCGGTGAGGTCACCCTTTACGCATGGGATTCGGAAGATCCTCTCTTGACTGCCTGGAATCGCGTGTTCCCCGCCAGCCTGAAGGATCAGTCCGAGATGACTGAGCAGCTGCTCGATCACGTGCGCTACCCCTCTGACCTGTTCAAGGTTCAGCGCAACATTCTGGGGGCATACCACGTGACCGATTCGGGAACGTTCTACTCCAGTGAGGACGAGTGGGTTACCCCCAACGACCCCATCTCGAACCCTGCAGCCCCGAGGCTTCAGCCCGCCTACTACCTGACAATGCAGGTTCCCGGCACGGAGAGCCCCGCTTTCTCCCTGTATTCCACATTCATCCCCCGAGCAACCGGTGAGGCGTCGAGAAACGTTCTCTATGGCTACCTGGCAGCAAACTCGGATTACGGAGATGACTACGGGAAGCTGACGCTCTTGCGTCTGCCCAAGCAGACCACCGTTCCAGGGCCTGGCCAAGTGCAGGCACAGTTTGACTCTGACGCCAACGTCGGTCAGCAGTTGAACCTTCTGCGTCAGGGACAAACCGAGGTCATCTCGGGGAACTTGCTGACCCTGCCCGTCGGTAACGGTTTGCTCTATGTCCAGCCCGTCTACGTCCGCTCTACCGGTGACACTTCTTACCCGCTGTTGCGGAAGATTCTGGTGTCCTTCGGTGAGAAGATCGCCTTCGAGGACACTCTGGATCAGGCTTTGGATGCCCTCTTCGGAGGTGATTCTGGCGCTGACGCGGGTGACTCCGATGGAGCCCCTGGCACCGTTGATGTCCCTGAGGACACTGCGACTCCGGCTCCTGCCCCCGCTCCCGACACGGATGCGGACGCAGGTGCTGACAGCGATACCGGCACCGGCATTGTGATCTCCACGGAGCTGCAGGCCGCGCTTGCTGATGCCCGCCAGGCATTGAGTGATCGCGAAGCTGCCTACCGGGCTAATGACCTCGTCGCGGCGGCTGAGGCTGACCAGAGACTGACCGATGCTCTCGGTCGCGCCCTGGTGCTCAGCGACCAGTAGGAGGACAGCCAGGGTCTAAGCGTGTTACCATGGGGCTTCGCCGCGGGGTGGAGCAGTTCGGTAGCTCGCTGGGCTCATAACCCAGAGGTCGTAGGTTCAAATCCTGCCCCCGCAACCATGACAAAGCCCCCTCCCACGAGGGGGCTTTGTGTTTCCCGCTTAGGCTTGAGCCATGTCAACCCTTCGCGTCACCGTGGTGCAGTACGCACCGCGGGACAGTGTTGCGCAGAACCTGGAGGCCATGGCTTCCCTCGTCGCAGAAGCCACAGATGCTGGCTCCAGCCTGGTGGTCTTTCCCGAGTACAGCCACGCCTTCACGCCTGCCTTCGGCGATCAGTGGGCTGCTTCCGCGGAGAGTCCCGATGGAGAATTTGTCCAGGGGCTGAGAGCTCTCTCCCAGAGCCACGGTGGGATTGTCATCGTCGCGGGGATGCTCCTGCGCACGCCGGGAGATGAGCGACCGGCCAACACGCAAGTGGCGGTGGGGCCGCAGGGCATTCTTGCTCGCGCCGAGAAGATTCATCTTTATGACGCCTTTGGCGCCATGGAGTCCACCTGGATTCGACCAGGATCCCTGGGTGAGCCGGAGCTGTTCTCCTGCGCTGGTCTTCAAGTTGGCATGATGGCCTGCTACGACCTTCGCTTCCCCGAAGTGTCGAGGCGTCTTGTGGATGCTGGAGCTGATGTCATCGTGACCCCCGCACAGTGGGTGCCGGGGGAGTCAAAAGCTCACCATTTTGAGACCCTGCTTGTCGCTCGGGCTATTGAAACCCAAACTTTTGTGGTCGCCAGTGACCACCCGGAACCTTCAGGTGTCGGACTCTCACAGATAGTGGACCCCCGCGGTCGCGTCGTGGCCGCAGCTGGCGTTAGCGCCCACGTCCTTCATGGCCAGCTAGAGGGCGCACTCCTCGACGAAGTGCGAGAAGCTAACCCCATGGGGAGCGCTCGACGCTTGGGAGTAACCCCGCTCTAAGAGGCCTGTGGAGAAAATCTGCGGGGTGTTTCTCGTTCTTCCTACACTCCGAGGATGAAGCCTCTCGTCATCCTCACTCTTCCCTTTCTTCTGCTCACAGGGTGCCAAACATTGGAGCAAGAGATTGTTCTTCCTGGCGTGGATGACCCGCCGCCTGCCATTCTTTTGGGCCACGTCCCAGGCGGGCTGCCCGCGGATTTTTATGACAACGCAGCCGAGGTCACCAGTGAGGCGGTGCTTCGCTATGTGGCGCTTTCCGATGAGATCACCAGTGAGGGCGGGGCGAATCCACAGCAGATGAAGCCCCTGGTGTCCGCCGAGTGGTGGGCGGTCGAGCAGGAGGGCTTTGCCTATTTCGTGGGGGAAGGTTTGCGCACGCATGGAACCAGTGAGGTGTCTCAGTTCCTCGTCCAAAGCGCTCGCATCACCCCGGTTGACACGGTGGAGGTGGGGGTTATCGCCTGCGTCGACACCACGGGAGTCATTGTCGCCCCCGCCGAGAGCCCCGACCCTCCGGAGACTCTCTGGCAGTGGCATCCGGACTATGAAGATTTTGACGGCGATGCCTCGCAGTGGGCGCCCATCGAAGAGTTCTTGGACGACCCTCGGGTGTCCTGGGGATCACCTCAGGCCGTTGTGTTCTGGTTCGAAGGCCCCACTATGGACTCCCTGCTGCTGAGTAGTTCCGAGCCGTGGTGGGGGGTGTACACGTGTTTCTGAGAGTGCTGGCCTCTGCGGGTCTCGGTCTTGCGCTCACTGTGGGCACCATCACCCCGGCCCTCGCGAGTGAGTGCACTCATGCGGAGCGAACGAGTGGGCAGTGTTCAGGTGTCGGCGCGGTGGTGACGAGTGAGGGGGTCACCGTGTCGGGGACATATGTCACCCCGGGGAGTCAGGGAGGTGGGTACCGAGGAACCTGGAGCCCCCCGCCGCCGAGAGACCCGGTGCTCGGCTCTGCGCAGTGTGAAATCAAGATCGCTGGCCTCTGCCAGGGAACCTCGCCCTCCCGGGATGCGGTGGAGCGTGAAGAACCCACGCCACCGCAATCACTGAGTGACGTGGCGCAGTTCGCGCCTGGGGACGCGGGGTTTATCCAGGAACCGGCGGGGTGGAGCCTCCCACTGCTCCCTACCAATGTCTTCTCGACGGCCACGGCGACCACCGAATCAGGCGAGTTACTGGGATGGCCGATTGAGGTGCGATTCACCCCCGTTGCCTATAGCTGGAATTTTGGCGATGGGACAACGAGGGTGGATGGCTCACCCGGGTCCTCCTGGGGCACACGTCAGTTCAGCCCGAGTGCGACCTCGCATGTCTATGAAATCTCGGGGGACTATCGGATCGGACTCGAGGTGACCTATGAGGCGTCCTATCGGTTTGATGGCGGTGCTTTTATCGGTCTCCCCGGTACCATCACGCGATCCGGGGGCGAGCGAGTCGTTGAGGTCCTCAGTGTCACCCCGGTCTTGGTTGACCGGGGGTGTCAGTCTGAAACCCTCGTTGCGGGCCGATGTTAGGGAAGTCTCCAGGTATCGTTAGGGGTTGCTGAGGGGTTCGTTCAGGTTTCTCTCCCACACTGGGGCTCTCAGGAAGGATATGAGACGTGGCGCAGACTGATCCCACCGCGGACAACAGCGACTCTGCCGTTTCGGCTCCCGAGACGGAAGCAGACAGCACGGTTGTGGCGGAAGCGGCTGCCCCTGAGGAGCCAAGCGCTAGCGCTTCATCCACCGCGACTCCGCCACCTGCGCCGGTGTCACCGTTTGACCCGTCCGTCTATGCAGGGATTTCTGACAGCTATACGCGGGCCCAAGCTCGAGCGAGAGAAGCCGACAAGAAGCGTGCTCGGACGCTTGGTGTGTTTGTGACCGCCGCCCTGCTCGTAGGGGGCTTGCTAGGAGGAACAGCCGGCGGAGCATTTGCGATTTGGAATCTATCGTCCAGGGGGTTGGTTTCCCCAGGGGTTCAAAGCCCCCAGACAATTACCGTCAACGCTCCAGCCAGCGCGAGTGAGATTACCGCCGTGGCTGCGACCGCGATGCCCTCTGTTGTGACCATTGAGGTCGCAGGAGCGCAAGGCGCTGGAAGCGGCTCTGGCGTCATCATCTCGGAGGACGGGCACGTGATGACTAACGCTCACGTGGTCTCCATCGGCACCGAGGAGCCCGCTCTTCGGGTCACTACCTCCGACGGGCGCCTCTTGGGTGCCTCGGTGGTGGGACGAGACATACTCTCTGACATTGCTGTTCTGAAAATTGACGACGACGGACCTTTCCGGGTGATGGCAATCGGTGACTCTGACGCGCTGAACGTGGGGGATGAGACCATCGCCATCGGAGCGCCTCTGGGGCTCCCGGGGACGGTGACCAGCGGAATTGTCTCCGCGATCAACCGCAGCATCACTGTCGGAGCTTCGAGCGCTCCGGGTGAAGAAGACGGACAGTTCGACTTTGACCTGCCCGGTGGCGTCTCGATTGGGCAGACCATTTCTCTCCCCGTCATCCAAACTGATGCCTCCATTAATCCTGGTAATTCGGGGGGTGCACTACTCAACACTTCGGGAGAGCTGATCGGCGTGAACGTGGCCATAGCCTCGACCGGTGGACAGGGCTCGGGAAGTATCGGGTTGGGCTTTGCCATCCCCTCTAACTTTGCTCTTCGCGTTGCCACCGAGCTGATGGAGTTTGGTACCGCTAGCCACGGCTTGTTGGGTGCGCTGGTCACCGACGCCAGTTCGGTGGCATCCGCCACGGTGACCGGCGCCTACATCGACAGTGTTACCCCCGGGGGTGCTGCTGATCGAGCGGGAATTCGCGCGGGAGACGTGGTCACACGGTTCAACGGGCTCCCGGTGACCAACAGGATTGATCTGACCGCTCAGGTTCGTGTGTTGCCCGGAGGGTCGGATGCGACCCTGACCTACGTTCGCTCCGGCAACAGCTACACGGTGGAAGTGACGCTCGGGGACCTCTAGCTATTCGTCGCGAAGCTTTTCGTAAATGTCTTTGCAGGTGGGACACACGGGGAACTTCTCAGGGTCTCGACCGGGGACCCACACTTTGCCGCAGAGGGCAATAACGGGTTTGCCCGAGAGCGCACTCTTGAGAATTTTGTCCTTCTTGACGTAGTGCGAGTAGCGGTCGTGATCGCCATCCTCGACCTGCTCCTCGGCAAGGAGTTTCTCTAGTTCCCGATCGAGGACGTCAGTGGTGCCCTCTGTGTCTGCTGCCATGCCCCTATGGTAACCGGGCAGGCCTAGAGCACTCGAGTGGGAATGGCGGGTTCTCCGGAGCTCAGTGAGAACGCGGAAGCGGGCATGTCAGCCAACGCTAGACGGTGATGCTTGCGGGCGGCCTCCACGGCTCCCTCTGGGCTCATCGAGTCAACCAGTTCACCGTTCTCCATCAGAGTCGTGAGAAGAGCGCGAGCGCCAGATGGTGGTTGGTAGGAAGGATCGGCACTGACAATTTCTTCGCTGGCGATGCCCCCATCCATTGCTCGGAACGCGCTCTTTCTCCCTCCCGGGTTTCCTTTGTGAGAGCTGCGCTTGGCTACCGGCACAAACTCGCCATCATCGGAGGTTCTCGCCACGAGTTTGTAGACGAGGCCCACTGCGGGGGCTCCCGACCCCGTCACCACACTGGTTCCGACGCCAAACACGTCCACGGGTGCTCCTCGAAGGCCTGCAATGGTGTGTTCGTTAAGGTCGTTGGTGACCACAATTTTCGTTGCAGTGGCGCCGAGAGAATCTAATTGCTCTCGCACCGAGCGCACCACCACCGGCAAATCACCCGAGTCAATGCGGACGGCGCCGAGCTTGGTTCCGGCAACCTTCACGGCGGTAGCGACTCCCGCTTCGATGTCATAGGTGTCAATGAGGAGGGTTGTCCCCGTTCCCATGGACGCGATTTGCGCCTGGAAAGCTTCCTCCTCGGAGTCGTGGACCAGGGTGAAGGAGTGGGCTGCGGTTCCTCTGGTGGGGATCCCATAGCTGCGACCAGCTTCTAAGTTGCTGGTGGCATCGAATCCGGCAATGTAAGCCGCTCGTGCCGCGGCAACCGCGCTTCGCTCGCTTGCGCGCCTCGCCCCCATTTCAATGAGCGGGCGCGAGTCGGCCGCTTGGACCATGCGACTGGCGGCACTGGCCACAGCAGTGTCGTAGTTCAGCACGCTCAGGATGAGTGTTTCCAGCACCACTGCTTCTTGAAATTCTCCCTCCACGCTGAGGATGGGGGAGCCGGGGAAATACAGTTCACCCTCGGCATAGCCGCGAATGGTCCCGCTGAAGCGATAAGACTCGAGCCAGTCGAGAGTGTCGCTGGAGACAATGGTGTGGGCTTTCAGGAAACTGAGCTCTTCTGGTCCAAACCGGAACTCGGCGATAGCGTCGAGCAGGCGCGCGGTGCCCGCGACAACGCCATAGCGGCGTCCGGGCGGCAAGTGCCTGGCGAAGACCTCGAAAACGGCTCCCCGGTCGCCCCGCCCTGACTTGCGGGCGGCATCCACCATGGTCAGCTCGTAGTGATCCGTGAGCAGGGCTGTCGACACGGGAAAGAGCCTACCCTTCAGGGTTTACTCCTACACTGGCGACAATGTCCACGAGCATTCCCCGCATCCTTTTTGCGGACCAACTGGGTCCGCATTTTGTGGAGGACCAGAACGTGGTCATCCCCGAAGTTCTCGGACCTTTTCGACGGCGTCGATATCACCGCCAGAAAGCGCACCTGATTCTCTCGGCAGTGCGCCACCGGGCGGCGGAACTCGGCTCACGGGCAGAGGTGAGGCGAGGCGAGACCTACCACGAGGTGCTCGATGGTGTGGATGCCAGCGTGGTCAACCCCACCTCCTGGGGGTTACGAGCCTTAGTGGAAGATCTCGGTGCAAGCGCCACCCTCGAGGTGCTTCCCTCTCGGGGGTTTGTAGCAAGCGAGGAAGAGTTTGGGCGGTGGGCCTCCGCCCAGCCGAAGCGTCTCCTGATGGAGAATTTCTATCGCCACCAGCGTCGCGAAACCGGAATTCTGATGGTTCCTGGCGCCGCGGGGGAGCCAGAGCCAGAGGGCGGGCAGTTCAACTTTGACCACGACAATCGGGAACCACCACCGAAGGGCCAGGAAACCTTGGGGGTCACAGCCCCCTGGTATCCGGTGGAGGACGAGATTGACCGGGAAGTCCGCGAATATCTCGATGAGTTAGAAGCATCCGGTGAGGTTCGCTTCCTCGGCGCAGATGGACCGAGGCTCTTCCCCGCTACCCGAGCGGAAGCCCTGGAGGCTCTCGAGCACTTTGTGACTACCCGGCTCGCCACCTTTGGCCCCCACGAGGATGCGGCTATGCAGGGAGATTGGGCAATGTCTCACTCGCTGCTGAGCCCTGCGATGAATCTCGGGTTACTCGATCCCCGGGAAGTGGTCACTCGAGTAGAGGCCTCGTATCAGCGCGGCGAGGTGGAACTTGCCAGCGCAGAGGGCTTCATCCGTCAGGTCATGGGGTGGCGGGACTGGGTGTGGCACCTGTATTGGCACCTTGGTCCAGATTTCGTGGACTCCAACTATTTGGGACACCAGGAAGCCTTGCCGACATGGTGGAGTGAGCTCGATGCCTCCGATATTCGATCACGCTGTGTATCTCAGGTGCTCGATGAGGTGCGAACCAGAGGGTGGACCCACCACATCAATCGCCTCATGGTGCTCGGCAGTTTTGCCCTGCAGCGAGGATTCAACCCCCGGGCGCTCAATGACTGGTTTGTGGACGCGTTCGTCGATGGAACCCCCTGGGTGATGCCGGCGAACGTGATTGGAATGTCGCAGTATGCCGATGGAGGTGTGGTGGCGACAAAGCCCTACACCTCCGGCGGGGCGTACCTCAACACCATGACCAATTACTGCGGCTCCTGTGCCTTCACGCCGACGATTCGAGTCGGCGAGAAGGCGTGCCCGATGAGCGCTGGCTATTGGAACTTCCTGCACCAGAATCGAGACGCTCTGCGCGGAAACCATCGTCTCTCGAAGCCTCTGGGTGGTTTGAACCGATTGAGTGACCTCGAGCAGGTGCTCGAGCAAGAATCTGTGCGTCGCGAGTACTAGCAGGCTCCCCAGCCTCTCGGGCGTAGGATGAGGGGGTTGCTGGGCCAGGTGACATCAGGAGAGGTGGGAACTGCGATGGTGTTCGATCCGTCCTCCTACACCGAATTTCGCTACCTGTCCGCAGAATTCTCTGCCGAAGATTTCAGTTTTTCCTTCCACTACGAGCTGGTTTCTCCGGAGAAAACTCACTCCTTTGTCGAGCGCATCAGTTTTACTCCGGTCCGGCCTGAACACGATGTTGATTGGCCCCGGGTTCGCTCGCTCGCCATCATCCTGGGCGCTGTCTTAGGGCTCAGCTACTACAAGGTTGCTGCCCCTGCTCGCTATGTCATCGCTGTGGAGGGAATGACGCAGGCCGGTGTGACCTACCTAAGCTCAGTGCTCCGCGAGGGACTGGCTGAGTTTGCCTATCGCAACTCGTTCCCGAGTCTTCTCTCCCCTGAGATCGTTATGGAGGCTGCTCTGGCCGAGCCCTGGTCAGACGCTGACCACCTCACCCCCTCCGGTGACCCCCTTGTGCCCATTGGCGGGGGAAAAGACTCGGTCGTCACCGTTGAATTATTGGCGGCTGCTCGCATGCACCCGGTGCAGTTTGCGGTGAACCCCAACAAGATCATCTACCGGGTGGGGCGCATTAAGGGTCACCCGGTCTTGGCGGCAACCCGGGATCTTGATGTGCGCTTGCTAGAGCTCAATGAGGCAGGAGCCCTCAATGGCCACGTCCCGGTGACGGCCATGAACTCGTTGATTGCCCTCGTCCAAGCTCGCATTATTGGTTTAGGGCCCGTGGTGATGTCCCTCGAGGCGAGCGCTTCCGAGGCGACGCTCGAATGGGATGGCCATGAGGTGAACCACCAATGGTCAAAGTCTGAGGAGGCTGAGGGGCTTCTCCAAGACATGCTGGGACCCCAGGCAGGGCTCTCCGCGGGGGCGTACTTCTCGCTGCTTCGCCCTTACAGCGAAGTCCAGATTGCGCGCTATTTTGCGGCCTTGCCGGAGTATCACCCGGTCATCACCAGTTGCAACCGAGCCTTTCGGCGGGGGGTCGACGATGCTCGCTGGTGTGGGGATTGCGACAAGTGTCGCTTCATTTTCTTGATTCTCAGCCCCTTTATCCCCTCGACTTCCCTCACGCGAATGTTCGCGGACAATCTTTTGGATAACCCCACTCAGGTTGAGGGTTACCGAGCTCTCTTGGGGTTGCACGAACACCGCCCCTTCGAGTGTGTGGGGGAGCAGGCAGAGTCGCTGTTGGCCTTCACGTGGATTTCCCACCAGAGCGACTGGAGTCATAGTGCGGTGGTGAGTGCTCTCACCCAGGAGATGCCTGAATTGTTGAAGCCCCACCCGGAGCTCGAAGTCCAGGTTCTCGGGGAGCGACAGGGTCGAATTTCTCTCCCCGCACCATTTGGAACACTGGGAAGCGTCCTTGCCTAAAGCACCCACCGCTCTCGCGGATCTCGCCGGCCAGCATGTCCTCATTGTCGGAGTGGGTCGTGAGGGAACTGCTGTTGCGACGCGCCTGGGCGGTCTCACACCCGCGCCTGAGGTTGTAGCTCTGGATGGCCGGGAGGGTCCCTCCACCGAGGCTTTTCGGCGTGCTTTCCCGGACATCCCCCTGCACCTTGCGGATGACCACGGCGCTCTTCCCCCCGAGTGTCAGAACGCCGCCATTGCGGTTGTGTCGCCCGGCGTTCCGCTCACGAGCGAGCTTCACCGATCCCTTCGTGAGCTCTCCATTCCGCTGGTCTCGGGCAGCGCTCTCTTTGTCGCGGAGAACGCGGAGCGCACGGTCGGCATCACCGGGTCGAAAGGGAAATCCACCACGACCACCCTGGTCCACGCCCTTCTGCAAGGCTCGGGTCGTGACGCAGCACTGGGCGGCAACATGGGGATTCCTGTGTTGGGTCTTCCGCCAGCGGAGATTTATGCAGTCGAGCTCTCCAGTTTCCAGTGCCACTACCTCGAGGTGTCACCACGAGTAGTGGGTCTCACAGCTCTCTTCCCCGAGCATCTGGATTGGCATGGAGACTGTGACACCTACTACCGGGACAAACTCAGCATCGTGGCGCACGGACCTGAGCGGGTCGTCGCCAACGCGGATGATCCCATCCTGCGCGAGGAACTAGAGACCCGGCACCCGGGCCTGGCGATCACCTGGGTGGGAGAGGGCCACGAGTGGCACCTGGAGCCTGACGGCGATGAGTCTTGGCTCTGTCGGGGAGACGAGAAGCTATTCCACACCGCCTCCTCCAGCATTGTGGGGCGTCACAACCACCAGAACATGCTCTTGGCCAGTGCCATCGCCTCGGCTACCGGACATCTGACGATGAGTTCTCTTGAATCGGTTCTCAGCGGTTTTCAGGGCCTGTCGCATCGCCTGGAGAAAATCACCGACCCCAGTGGCGTGGTCTTCATCAATGACTCGCTGGCGACGAACCCCCAGGCGGGTGCTGCAGCGTTGCGATCCCTGTCCTCCCCGGGCATGGTCTGGATTGTCGGAGGACAGGATCGGGGAGTGGACTACCAGCCCCTGGTCGATCAGGTTGTCGCCTCGAAGCCACGCCACATCCTCGGGTTGCCCGCCAGTGGTCAGAAATTGTTGGGGCTGTTCCGTGATGCCCTCGAGCGCTCCGGCGATGCAGCAGCGGTTCACCTCGAAGAGGTTCCCGATATGGAAACCGCTGTTGCAAGGGCCCGCGAGCTCGCGAAACCGGGAGACTATGTGCTGCTCTCGCCCGCAGCGCCGAGCTTTGGCCAGTACCGTGATTACCAACACCGGGCGGAAGATTTCCGCTCCCACATTGAGAACACCCGCAAGGAGAACCCATGACCCGCGCTGATGGCCGACTTGCCAGTGAGCTTCGCCCCGTGACGATAGAGCGGGGCTGGAGTGAGCAAGCCGAGGGGAGCGCGCTGATTTCGTTCGGTAACACCAAAGTTCTGTGCACCGCCTCCTTCACCCCCGGCGTTCCGCGCTGGTTGAGTGGCAAAGGTCGCGGGTGGGTCACCGCCGAATACGGCATGCTTCCCCGGTCTACGAATGACCGCATGGACCGCGAGTCGGTCAAAGGCAAGATCGGCGGTCGCACCCACGAGATTTCTCGGCTGATCGGGCGATCACTGCGCGGAATCATTGACCTCAACCAACTGGGCGAGAACACCATCGTCATCGACTGTGATGTGCTGCAAGCCGATGGCGGCACCAGGACTGCTGCCATTACCGGGGCCTATGTGGCGCTGGCGGACTCGCTGAGCTGGGCCATCGAGCACGGCCACGTGAAAAAATCTGCCGCCCCCTTGCGTGACTCTGTGGCGGCGATCAGTGTGGGCATTGTTGACGGGACGCCGCTGCTGGACCTCGCTTACGTCGAAGATGTTTCGGCCGATACGGACATGAACGTGGTGGTCACCGGTCGTGGGTCTTTTGTGGAGGTCCAGGGAACCGCGGAGGGAACGCCTTTTGAGCGTGCGGAGCTGGATCGTTTGTTGGATTTGGCGCTTGCCGGCACCACGGAGCTTGCCAGGATTCAGCGCGAAGCTCTCGGGGCTTCCTGAGCATGCGCATCGTGGTGGGCACAAAAAACGCCCACAAAGTCCTGGAGTTGCAGAGAATTCTTGAGGATCTGATACCAGGAATTGTGCTGGAGCCCTCACCGGAAGACTCGCCAGTCGAAGACGGAGACACTTTTTCGGCCAACGCACTGATCAAGGCGCGCTCCGCGTTTCAGGCCACAGGCCAACCCTCCATCGCCGATGACTCCGGACTCGAAGTGCGTGCGCTGGAGGGTCGACCAGGGATTTTCTCTGCGCGCTATGCCGAGACGGGGCTGGATGCGGATAACACGGCAAAAGTTTTGGGGGAAATGGCAGGAGTGGAGGATCGCGCCGCGGCGTTTGTCTGTGCTGCAGCCCTCGTCCATGCCGGGGGAGAAGTGGTCATCGAGAAACGGTGGGAGGGCTCACTTGCCCACCATCCGGCGGGTTCCGGCGGATTTGGCTATGACCCCGTGTTTATTCCCCACGGGTACTCTGTGACGTCAGCAGAACTCAGTGCGCAGGAGAAGGATGAGCTCTCGCATCGGGGTCAAGCTTTTAGGGCTTTGGCGCCCGCGATCACCGCTCTGGGCTAGATTCCCCACTCGTATTTCCCGGTCGCACGCGCTATGCTGGCGGGGCGCAGAGTTCGCTCTGTGACTTCGCGTGTCGATCAAGGTTCACACCCGTCGGTCTCCAGACAGTCTCTCCCTCCGGGAAGGTTCTGATGGAGTGCGGTGGTGGCCTCGGCACCAGGCTCACACAATCGTGTGGGATAAACCGAGAACAAAAGGAGAGCCGTCATGGCTGCCGTCACTATTAGACAACTACTGGACGCTGGTGTTCACTTCGGACACCAGACCCGCCGCTGGAACCCGAAAGTCAAGCGCTTCATCTTGACCGAGCGCAGCGGTATTCACATCATCGACCTGCAGCAGTCGCTGGCCTACATTGACAAGGCCTACGACTTTGTGAAGGAAACCGTTGCGCACGGCGGAACCATTCTGTTCGTGGGAACGAAGAAGCAAGCTCAGGAGTCTGTTTCCGAGCAAGCCACCCGCGTCGGCCAGCCCTACGTCAACGAGCGCTGGTTGGGTGGTCTCTTGACCAACTTCCAGACCGTGTCGAAGCGCCTGGGTCGCATGAAAGAACTCGAAGAAATCGACTACGAGGACACCACTCAGGGTTACACCAAGAAGGAACTGTTGCTGAAGAAGCGTGAGCTGACCAAGCTGCAGAAGTCCCTCGGCGGTATTCGCACCCTGCAGAAGGCTCCCAGTGCGATGTGGGTCATCGACCCCATTCGCGAGCACCTTGCTATCGATGAGGCCAGAAAGCTCGGCATTCCTGTTGTGGGAATCCTGGACTCCAACGCTGACCCGGACGACCTTCAGTACCCCATCCCGGGTAACGATGACGCCATTCGTTCTGTCGCGCTACTCACCAAGGTGATTGCCGATGCTGTTGCTGAGGGCCTCATTGAGCGCCACCAGAAGCCTGAAGCTGAGGGCAATGTCTCCGCAGTGGAGCCACTCGCTGAGTGGGAGCGCGAGCTCCTCGAGCAGTCAGCTGACGCCCCGGCAGCGACCACCGAAGCGCCGGCAAAGACCGCAGAGCCTGAAGCAGAAGCCACACCCGCTGCAGAGAAGAAGCCTGCAGCCAAAAAGGCACCCGCCAAGGCGCCAGCAAAGGCAGCCGCGGAGAAGAAGCCTGCGGCCGCCAAAGCTCCGGCCGCCAAGGCTCCAGCTGCGAAGAAGGCTCCGGCGAAAGCTGCTGCCAAGCCCGCGGCCGAGAAGAAGCCTGCCGCTAAGGCATCCACCACGAAGGCTGCAGCAGAAAAGAAGCCTGCTGCGAAGAAGGCTCCGGCGAAAGCTGCTGCCAAGCCCGCAGAGAAGAAGTAAGGGAGAGACCTATGGCTGTGTCACTCGAGGACATTAAGAAGCTGCGCGAGCAGCTGGGGACCGGAATGGTTGACACCAAGAACGCCCTGGAAGAAGCCGGTGGAGACGTGGAGAAAGCCACGGAAATCCTCCGTCTCAAGGGCGCCAAAGGTAACGCAAAGCGCGCCGATCGCTCCACCAGTGAAGGCCTGGTAGCTGCTCACGAAGGTGAGGGTGTTGCCTACCTGATTGAGCTGGCGTGTGAAACGGACTTCGTAGCCAAGAACGAGAGGTTCGTGACGCTTGCCGACGAGGTCCTGGCCGCAGTGGTCGCCGCAGGCGCTGAGAGCGCAGAAGCAGCTCTCGCTGCTCCCGCAGGTTCCGCCACAGTCGCCGGCATGATCGACGACCAGGCCGCAATCATTGGCGAGAAAGTGGAGCTGCGTCGCGTAGCGAAGCTGTCGGGTGAGAACTTCGCGATCTACCTGCACAAGACCAACAAGGACCTGCCCCCGCAGGTTGGTGTTGTGGTGGCCTACTCCGGTAGCGACGCAGAGACTGCGCGTGGTGTCGCCCAGCACATTTCGTTTGCTGACCCCCAGTACCTCTCCAAGGATGATGTCCCTGCAGAGGCTGTCGAGGCCGAGCGACGTATCGTGGAGGAAATCTCCCGTGGCGAAGGAAAGCCCGATGCGGCCCTGCCCAAGATTGTCGAAGGGCGCTTGGGCGCTTTCTTCAAGCAGGTTGCGTTGCTGGAGCAGGACTATGCCAGGGACAACAAACTCCAGATCAAGCAGGTCCTGGACCAGGCCGGTCTGAGCGTGAGCGGTTTCGCACGCTTCCGCGTCGGTTCCTAGATATCAACTCTCTCCTCGGGGGCAGTGGCCAGCGTGCCACTGCCCCCGAGGCGTTTGCGCCCGCGCTACGCTAAAGAGCGCAAAGGAAAGGTGCCAACATGCCCGAAGGCCGTCGTCGAGTACTTCTTAAGCTTTCCGGTGAAGCATTTGGTGGGGGATCTCTGGGAGTAAATCCTGACGTGGTGGCCGGCATCGCCCGCGAAATCGCGGAAGGCGCCAAGAAAGCCCAAGTCGCCGTGGTCGTCGGTGGGGGTAACTTCTTCCGAGGCGCGGAACTGAGCCAGCGCGGAATGGATCGCCGGCGAGCCGACTACATGGGAATGCTCGGTACCGTGATGAACGCTCTGGCCTTGCAAGACTTTTTGGAACAGGCGGGCGCTCAGGTCCGTGTTCAGTCCGCAATTTCGATGACGCAGGTCGCCGAGCCCTACATTCCTTTGCGGGCTATTCGCCACCTGGAAAAGGGCCGGGTTGTCGTGTTCGGAGCCGGAGCCGGTTTGCCCTACTTCTCCACGGACACTGTTGCTGCTCAACGGGCTCTGGAAATCCTGGCTGATGAGGTCCTGGTAGCGAAGAACGGTGTCGATGGTGTGTATACGACGGATCCGAAAAAGGACCCGAGCGCCAAGAAATATGACAAGTTGAGCTACCAGGAGGCGCTCGTTCAGGGCCTGAAGGTCGTGGACTCTACTGCTTTTAGCCTGTGCATGGATAACAAGATGCCCATGGTCGTTTTCGGCATGGAACCCGCAGGAAACGTGACTAAAGCCATAGTGGGCAAGCGCATCGGCACCGTCGTGTCCTAGAGGACACCGCAAACTAGACTGAGACCAAGGAGAAGAATCCATGATTGCTGACGTCCTCGCTGAGGCGAAAGAGAAGATGGCGAAAGCTGTCGACGTTGTCCACGACGATTTTCAGACGGTCCGGACAGGCCGCGCGAACCCCGCTCTATTCCAGAAGATTATGGTCGACTACTACGGTTCTCCGACCCCGTTGGCTCAGCTCGCAAGCTTGCAAAACCAGGAAGCACGCACCCTCCTGGTGACGCCCTATGACAAGAGCGCTCTCAAAGAGATTGAAAAGGCCATCACCAATTTTCCGAACCTCGGGGCGAATCCCTCCAACGATGGTGACGTGATTCGAGTCACCATGCCGGAACTCACCGAAGAGCGCCGTAAAGAATACGTGAAGATCGTCAAGCAGAAAGCAGAAGACGGTCGTGTTTCTGTGCGCAGCGTCCGTCGCAAAGCGATGGACGATTTGAGTGCTCTTACCTCTGACGTAGGTGAGGATGAGGTTTCTCGGGCAGAGAAAGAGCTCGAGTCCATCACCAAGAACCACATTGATTTGATTGAGGAAGCCCTCAAAAAGAAAGAAGCCGAGCTGCTCGAGGTCTAATGAGCGAGCGTTCGTCATCGAAAAAGAAGTTTGATCCAGCCCAGGTAGGCGCGGAAGCGCTGGAGCAGCTCGAAGCTGCAGTATCTGAGCTCGAGGAGCAGGTTCGAGACGTCAATGCCCGCATCGATAAGCGTGCGGGACGTCCCCTCTGGCAAGCCATTGTGTTTGGGCTACTTCTCGGTGGTGTTTTTGTTGCAAGCTTGGTCTGGCTGGTGGAACTTTTTGTCCTCTTTGTGACAGCCCTCGTCGTGTTTGCAGTCCTGGAGCTTGCCGGAGCACTCACCGTCAAAGGACGCCTGCGCTCACGCTGGCCCCTCGTGATTGTGTCGGCGACGATGGTTCCCCTGGCCGCCCTCTTTGGCCCGGAAGGTCAGCTGTGGTCTTTGGTAGGAGCGATCATTTTGGCGATTGCCATCCGATCGGGCCGAGCCCTTCTCCAGCCGGATTCGAGAGCCACGACTCTGCCTGACATCGGCGTGGCTGTGATGGTGCTGGCCTACATCCCCTTCCTGGCAGGCTTTGCCGTCACCGTGGCCACGAGTCCTGGTGGTGTCTGGTGGCTTTTTGCCGGGGTTGTCATCGTGGTCTGTGTTGATGTGGCTGCCTATGCCACAGGGTTGAGCTTCGGCAAGACACCTCTCGCTCCCAATATTTCTCCCAAGAAAACGTGGGAGGGGTTCGCCGGGTCACTCCTCGCCGCTCTTGTCGCGGGAGTATTACTGGGGGTCCTGATGTTGGGTGTGTCCTGGTGGGTCGGTGTGCTCCTGGGGGCAGTCCTCTTGGGTTCTGCCACCCTCGGTGATTTGGTGGAGTCTCTGATCAAGCGAGATTTGGGTATTAAGGACATTTCGTCCTGGCTGCCGGGACACGGTGGTTTCTTGGACCGCCTGGACTCGATGTTGCCCTCGATGGCGATGCTTTTCGTCATGTTCCAGATTTTTGGCTAGACCGGCAGTCCGCCCCGGTTTTGGGGGCGAAGGCTGGCAGAATGACCACGTGGATACTCCCTTCCCTCGCGCCGAAAAAGGCATGCCCGGCTATGACCCGGACGTCGTGACAGAGTTCTTGGATCGTGCCCGGCGGGTGTTCGAGGGTGAGGAAGAGGGAATCACCTCGAGCGATATTCGCCACAAAGTTTTCCCGCTCGTCGCGAAAGACGGCTTTGGCACCAAAGCGGTAGATGAGGCCCTCTGGCGCCTGGAGGAAGCATTCGCGGACAAAGAGCGGCTTGCGGACACTGCAGACCAGGGTGAAGAGTCTTATTACGCCGGGGTGCGTGAACGGGCCCAGGAAATATTGGACCGGGTAGCTCGGCCTTCCCACTCGAAATTCCGCACCGTGTCCAAGATTCGCCCCGGATACCACCCGGGTGACGTTGATGACATGTGTGATCACATTGCCCGCTATTTCCAACAACAAGAATCTTTATCGGTCACAGCTGTGCGCAAGGCAACATTCCGCACGACGCTGGGTGGGTATGACGAAAAGCAGGTCGATACCCTCCTCGACGAGACCGTGTCGGTCATGCTGGCGGTTCGCTAACCCCGACATTTAGGGACCTCCCGGGTACACTGTGGGAGCTGTGAGACTTCGACGAACCCCTCTTCGCGCATCGGCGCGATCCGCTGGAGACGCCAAAAAATCGGCCCTGTCGCTCCTGGCCATTGCCGCGGTGACGGCCTTTGTGGCAGTACCCCTTGCGGGCCCTTCGACAACGAGCGCTAACGCGTGGTTTGCGCCCGGATCAGCTGAGCGATCCAACCTCGTCATTATGGGCAGCGGGATGGGCCTCGAAAGAGAAGAGTTCAACGTGACTGGCGCCTGGGGGATGGCACCTGCGGTGGGGCGTCCAGACCCGGGTAGCGCTCAAGCGTACGCTCTCGAACAAGTGGCGGCCCGAGGGTGGGACCAAGCCGAGTTCAGCTGTTTGGTCGCTCTGTGGAACAAAGAGTCGGGCTGGAACCACTTTGCTCTCAACCGCAGTTCGGGAGCGTATGGAATTCCGCAGTCCTTGCCGGGAGAGAAGATGGCCAGCGCTGGAGCAGATTGGGCGACGAACCCGGAAACCCAGATTCGCTGGGGCTTGGGCTATATCGAAGGACGGTACGGCCAGCCCTGTGTTGCCTGGGCCCACTCCCAACAAAGGAATTGGTACTAGGGATGCCCCGCAATAACAGGCGTCGGGGCTCTCAGCGCGATGACGGTGAGCCACTTGACCTCGAGCGCCTGAAGACCGGGTTCCGGCGATCCGAAACAAAACGTGGCTACACCTATACCGTGCAACCGATTGGTGCCTCCAAAGCTCAGAAGGTGTACACCTGCCCGGGCTGCAACCTCACCATCGAGCCCGGCGTGGACCACCTGGTGGCCTGGAAGCAAGACGGAATCATGGGTGATTCCCATGACGTGTCGGAGCGTCGCCATTGGCACAAGCACTGTTGGAGAATCTTTTGACCTCGCCCATCACCTCGACGACTGTCCTTCCGGCGAGACGAGAAGACATCAGTTTCACGACGTCGGACGGTCTGAGGTTGGTGGGTGAGATTGCCTGGCCTGAGGACCACCCCGCCATGGCCACAGCCTTGTTCCTCCACCCCCTCCCCACCGCGGGGGGTTTCATGGACTCTCACATCATCCGGAAAGCATCGTGGCGTTTACCTGCTCTCGCGGATATTGCGGTGTTTCGCTTCAATTTCCGCGGTGTCAGCTCGCCTCGAGGCACCTCCGAGGGAACATTTGGCGAGGGAATCGAGGAAAAACACGACCTCGAGGCTGCCCTGAGCGAGGCGGAGCGCCAAGGTTTACCGGCGCCCTGGCTGATCGGGTGGTCTTTTGGCACGGAGGTTATTTTGAAGCACGCGAGGGCGCACGCCCATCGTCTCTCGGGAGTCATCCTTCTCTCGCCCCCGTTGCACCGCACCTCTCCCGAGGAAGTGGCCTCCTGGAACAACGCGCCCGTCCCCGTGATTGCTCTCATTCCTGAGTTTGACGATTTCTTGCCCCCGGAACCGGCCAGAGCCGGGTTCTCTCCAGCCCCCACCATTGAGCTGGTGATGGCTGAGGGTGCCAAGCACCTCTGGGTCGGAGAAACTCAGACCCGTTTCGTGTTGAACGAAATTACGAGGCGGCTGAATCCGCCTGCTGCTCCACTGCCCGAGGCTTGGAGCGTTTAGAGGCGGTGCGAGCCTTCTTCGGTGCGGGAGCATCGAGCACGGCACCCACGATGGTGCGCAGGGACTCGACGTACTCCGCAATGGTGTCGCGCTCGGAGCGAAGCTCAATCAACCGGCGTTCGGCAGCCGCCACTCGGCTCGTGGCTTCCTCCTCCGCAACCTGGATGATCTCTCGAGCCCTCTGCTCTGCGTCTGCAACGAGCTGGGCGGCCCGAGCTTGAGCATCAAGTTTTCCGGAGCGGTTTGCCTCGTCGATCGCGGCAGTGATTTTCTTGTGTTCCCCACGAAGCGCCGCGACCCTGGACTTTGTCTCCGCTAGTTGAGATTCGGCTTCCTTGAGGAATCGGTTGTTCAATTCCACGGCCTTCTGGTGGGCGTCGAGAAGTTCGCGTTCCGCCTCCGCACGGCGAGCGCTAAGTTCCGCATCGAGATCCACCCGCGCCTGCTCGGCAATCTGGGCAAGCTTTTCGGCCTGCTTGTCATTTTCGTGCTTCAGCTTCGCTGTGGTTTCGGCGACCTCGTGCTCAAGGTTGGTCTTGGCGAGCGCTGCCTCTTCCTGAATTTTCTTGAGGGTGAGTTCGTGACTGGCGCGCTCAGCTTCGACCTCTTTAGTGAGCTCCGACGCTTGTTCCCGCGCAACGTTGAGCTCGCGCTCTGCCACAACCTTCAGTTCTGAGATCTCACGCTTCACTTCGGTTCGAAATGCTTCGGTCTCGCGCTTTGCCGTAGCGCGCATCTTGGCCGCCTCGGTAGCGACGGCACCGCGGATTGCGGATGCTTCCTCCACAGCTTCGGCGGTGAGGCGCTGGGCCTCTTCGGTGGCGTCGCTGATGAGTTGCTCAGCCTTGGCCTGAGCGCCCTCCAGGGTATTTGCAGCACGGTTGGCGGCATCGGTGGAGACCCGCTCCGCTTCGCGCTGTGCGGATTCCACCAACGTCTGCGCTTCGAGCTTCGCGGCGCTGATGATCCGCTCTGAGTCAATGTCTGCTTGACCAATGATGCGGGTGGACTGTTCTTCGGCGATGCGAAGAACAGCCTCGAGGCGGCTTCCCAGGCCTGAGTAGCTGGGGGAGAGTGATTCGCCGGTGGATGCCTCCACTGCCGCAACGTGCTCTTTCAGAGCGGTCAGTTCATCGAGGAGATTTCCACGGTCCTTGGCGGCCTGGATGAGTTCAGCACGGAGATCATTAATGACCTCGTCTACTTCACTGCGCTTGTATCCGCGCAGTTCAGTGGTGAACTCTTGTTCCGTGTTTGCCATGCGAACGCTGTATC